>JANNJV010000507.1:0-7609 GCA_031395945.1 Gemmatimonadota bacterium
GCGCTTGGCGTGTGGCGTTGGGGGTTGGGCGTCCACGAATCTCGTACGCCAAACGCCTAACCCCCAACGCCGATCGCCCAACGCACCTTACCGATCGGAACGCTTGTCGTGGCGCCCGGTGACCCACCCCATGCGCACGCGCATCTGATCGGCCGTTGTCTCGGCCATCTCCTCGATACGCCACGAACCGGAATCCGGCCGAACGAGCCGCAGCCCTGCCCATCCGAGCGCTTCATCGTAGTCCATGTCGTCCGTGCCGCCCACGTACCGGTCGAACCACTCCCTCATGCTGGTGCCCGCGGCTTCGCTTACCGCGCGCTCCACGTCCGTCTCGGTGTAGCCCCGGCCCTGGAGGTAATACGATGACTTGGGCGCGGTCCATGTGCGAACGCGTAAGGTGTTAAAGGCGTCGTTGAGCGAGCGCGCATTATTGCTACGGAAGCGAATGTAGAGATCGAGGTACGCGGCGATGCCCGCACCCTTGGTGTAGTAGCTGAAAAAGGTCTGGTTGCCGTTGGTGGGCTGCACGTTCGGCGCGCCGTCCCAGAAGGGCGCGTGAAATGACGACATGCGCGCCGACACTTCCTTGCGGCCCGGCGCGGTGAGGTTCTGGAAGATGAGGTTGGCCATGCGGCCGTAGAAGGCGTCGGTGTCCTCGATGCCGGCGCGACGCAGTGTGACGAAGCCGTAGTACTGCGTCCATCCTTCAGCCACCCACAGCGACGGCTGGTACTGCTCGCGCGTGTAGTCGAACGGACCCAGCGCCTCGGGACGGACGCGCTTCACGTTCCACACATGGAAGTACTCGTGCGATGCCGTCGTCAATCCCGGCAGCAGAGTCGCGGTGTCGGTCCACGCCGCCCGGTTCTGCACCTGCGTGGAATAGAGGTGCTCCATCCCGTCCCCACCGGGGAACCCGGCATTCACCAGGAACGTGTACTGCTCCAGTGGCGGCGGCGTGAACACCGAGTTCTGGTACCGCACGATGTTCTCGATGTCGCGGGTGAAACGCTCCCGGGCGCCTGGCGGTACAGGCCCATTGTGGTGCACCATCACGCGATACAGCCGGTTGTCGACAACGAAGGTGTCGAGCAGCAGCGTTCCCTCGGGCGCCACCTCCGTTGGCGTGTCGATCATGAGATCGTAGTTCGCGAAGCTGAAGAAGCGTTGCCCCGGCCGCGTCACCTCGGCGTTGATGATGGTCCACCCGTCGGGTGCAACGACGGAGAGCGTGACGGGGTCCTGCTTGTGCCCTTCCACATACATGAAAAGCGAGGGGCCGTTCCAGTTGGCGTGCAGCGTGTCCAGCACGGAGAACGTTCCGGACATGGGCGCGTTGGCGAACACGCGGTACGACACGCGGAAGCTGCGCGCCGCGGCCGGCGTGATCCGCCAGCGCGAGCCGTTCGTCTTTTCCCACCGCAGCGGTTTGCCGTCGCTGGCCGTCACCGTCACGTCCTGTACGTTCTTCGCAAAATCCATCTTCGCGTACCGCCCGGGCGACCAGACGGGCATCTGCAACTCGACCGGCGCGCTACTGGTCAGGCCGCTGACGAACATCGTAATGGAGTAGAGGTGCGACGCCGGCTCCGGCATCGCGATGGTGTATTCGATGCGGTACCGTTGCGCGGACACCGGCGCGGCGGCGGAAGCGAGCATGGCGACGAGAACGAGACAACGCACGGGAGCTCCGGTACGGGATGCTGCAAAATCGCCCGTCACCGCACGCCGGCGCTACGCCCCGAGCTAACTGCGGATCACGTGCGGGCTCGCGATGCCCTCTAGCGCGCGGACGCCTTCTTGATCAGGCATTATTGGGTGCACACAACGGCAACTGCATCAGCATCACAGAATTCCTATCGAGAGAGGCGCACCGGATGCCGGTCAAGAAGGCGGCGAAGAAGGGAGCGACGAAGGCCTCGAGCGCGCGTGAGCAGCTCACCGAGTATCGCAAGAAGCGGGATTTCAAGCGCACCGCGGAACCCGAAGGCGGGAGCAAGGAGTCGAAGCGTTCCGCCGAGCAACTGGTGTTCGTGATTCAGAAGCATGCGGCCACACGCCTTCATTTCGACCTGCGGCTGGAGCTCGACGGCGTGATGAAGAGTTGGGCCGTGCCGAAGGGACCAGCGCCCGATCCGTCCATCAAGCGCCTGGCCATGCAGGTGGAGGATCATCCCATCGAATACAACGCCTTTGAGGGAACCATTCCGCAGGGCGAGTACGGCGGCGGCACAGTGATGCTCTGGGACCAGGGCTGGTACGAACCCGAGAAGGGTGGTGGCGAGGACGGCGTGCGCGAGGGCTACAAGAAAGGCGATCTGAAAATCGTCTTTCACGGAAAGCGCATGAAGGGAAGCTGGGTCGTGGTGCGCACGCGCGGCTGGGGAGGCGGCGGGTCCGGCGGCAAACCTTCGTGGCTGTTGATCAAGCATCGCGACAAGTTCGCCCAGCCCGGCGATGGCCTGGTGGAGAAGTTCACGACGTCCGTGACTACGAAACGCACCATGGAACAGATCGGCGGGGAGGCGAAGAAAAAAGTCTGGCACTCGAATCGGCCGGACGATGTCGGGGACGATACGCCGCTGCCGAGAAGAAAGACGATCAGTGTCGGCGAGGCCCGCCGGGCGCGCGCGAAGGCGGCACAGACAGAATCGTGAGCCAGTCGGTCGCGTACGTCGCCTTGCTGGTCCGGGAGTACGACGAAGCCATCGTCTACTTCACCCAGCGGCTGGGCTTCTCCGTCGTGGAGGACACGCCGCTGGACGGCAGCAAGCGTTTCGTGCGCGTCGCGCCGGCGGGAGTGAGCGGCGGTGCGTCGCTATTGCTGGCGCGCGCCGCGACGCCCGAGCAGCAATCGCGCGTCGGGAACCAGACCGGCGGACGCGTTTTCCTCTTTCTGCACACCGATGACTTCGATCGCGACTACGCCCTGATGAATGCGCGAGGAGTCAAGTTTCGCGAGGAGCCGCGGTCGGAGAGTTACGGGAAAGTCGCGGTGTTCGAGGATCTCTATGGGAACGCGTGGGACCTGGTGGAGCGGCGCGCGTGACCGCCAGCGGTCGCGTGTGGCGGCTCGTGCTCAGCGTGGCTCTCACCGGCGCGTGTGGCACAAGCACACGCGTGAACCTGGGACCGGTGCCGGCTGGCGTCACCGTGGACGCCAACGTGGCGTACTACGACATCAGCGCGGCCACGCTCCAGGAGCTGCGGCGCGGCATGCAGCAGCAGGGTCCGCGATGGGAAGGCCGCGCCTGGTCGGCGACCACGCAGTCGCACTTTCGCTGGACGTATCAGTACGAACGGCGCGGCGTGAGCTGCGAGTTGCGGCGCGTGCGTGTTCAGGTTCGGACCGTCGTCACCTTTCCGCGCTGGAATCCCACGGCACCGCCCGATTCGGCGACGCTGGAATGGTGGTATCAGTTGAACGCCGGGCTCATGGAGCATGAGCGCGGACACGCACTGCTGTCGGTGAAGACCGCGGGTGAAATCGCCAGCACGCTCGAGCGCTTGTCGCACCCCCAGTGCGCCCCACTCGGCGAACTGGCCAACCAGACCGGCAGGGGGCTGATCTCGCGAGAACGTGCGCAGCAGCTGGAGTACGACCGCGCCACCAGGCATGGCGCCACTCAGATTGCTCAGGCGGCTCGATTGGCGGCGCCATAGCATTCACCGCGTGCATATCGAGATCGAACGCAAGTATCTCCTCTCGCGTCTGCCAACGATGCCGGACGTGAAGGACGTCCTGGAGATCGAGCAGGGGTATCTCCCCGGCGTGAACTTGCTGGAGCGGCTGCGCCGGCAGGAATCGCGCGATGGCAGCGTGCAGTACTTCCGGACGGTCAAGATCGGGAGTGGCGTTCAGCGCATGGAGCTGGAAGACACGACCGACTCGGCCACGTTCGCGCATCTCTGGCTGCTCACCAACGGCCGACGCCTGCGGAAGCGCAGGTACCTGGTGCCGAGCGGCGCCGACCTGTGGGAGGTGGACGAGTTTCTCGATCGCTCGCTGACGTTGGCGGAGCTGGAGATTGCCTCGGCCGACGCCCGTATCGTCATCCCGGACTGGCTGACACCCGTGCTGGTGCGCGAAGTTACGGACGAGAAGGAGTACACCAACCGCAGTCTGGCCCGGTAGCGGCGCCCCCTTTTTCCAGGATCGCATCGATGGCCAAGAAGAAAGCCGCCACAAAGAAGCCTGCCCGCAAAGTCACCGCGACCCGGCCGAAGCGACCCGAGAAGAAGGCCGCGAAGAAGGCCGTGAAAAAGTCCGGGGGCGCGTGGGACGCCGTCTTCACATCGCGGGCGCCCGGAGAGCGGCGCTACTGGCTGGTGAAGTCGGAGCCGGAGGTTTTTTCCTTCGACGACCTGCTGCGCATCCACAACAAGACCACGCACTGGAACGGCATCCGCAATTTTGCCGCGCGCAACTTCATGCGGAACGGCATGAAGACGGGCGACCGCGTGTTTTTCTACCACTCCATGTCCGACGCGCCGGGCATCGTGGGCATCTGCGAAGTGGTGCGCGAAGCGTATCCCGACGACACCGCGTTCGATCCCGCCAGCGAGACCTACGATCCCAAATCGCTGAAGGAAGCGCCCACGTGGTTCATGGTGGACATACGGGCCGTGGCGCAACTCACGAAGCCCGTGACGCTGGCGCAGATCAAGGAGCGCAAGGAGCTGAAGGACATGGCCATCCTTCGCATCGGGAGGCTGTCGGTGACGCCGGTGACACCGCGCGAATGGGAAACGATCTGCGCTATGGCGGGGTGAAGCCTCTATACCTACCTGAAGGCTGACCCCACTCCACCAGAGACCTTGGAGGTCCTGTGGTTTCTGAGGATGGGGTTTGTGTTTGGACTGAACTCTACTCGCTGATCACGTTCGGGATTCGCCGCTGCTGCAGCATCGCGTTGAATGCCGCGACGTCGCGCTCCATCACCCGCTGATATTCCGCCCGAACCGCCTGCAGCTGCTCGCGCAGCAGCGCCGCCACCTGGCGCTGCGCTTCGGTGGGCGCGTGATCGCTGCTCTGCACCGAGCCCGCCAGGTACTCCAGCTGCTCGGCAATGCGCGCTGGCCACCGCAGCAGGTCCTGCCCGCGCCCGGTCGCGCGTGTCTGATAGAGCTTGCGCTCCAGCACCCGCAACTTGGTATCGAGTGAATCGGCACCAGCTGCGAGATCCTTGCGCGTGGAGTCTTCCGCGATGGTCGCCTTGAGCGCCGCCAGCTGTCCGCGCACGCTTTCCACGGCGTTTATCATGGTGACCGCGTCGTCCAGTTCGCGCGCGATCTCGCGCGCAAGCGCGATGTTCTCCGTGAGCTCGGCGTCGCTGGCGGCGCTGTGCGGATCCTTGCGGACCTCAGCGCGCTGCGTCTCGCTGTAGCCACCGCGCGTGGTGAGCTTCAGCGTGTAGGTGCCGGGAGCCACCAGGACGCCCACGCGTCCGACGGTCGGGGCATTTTTCCCTGCCAGCGGTACCGACAGCCACGGCGCGTGCTCGGGGCTCGTGCGAATCTTTGCCTGCCTGGTGAGATCGCCGCGCAGGTTCCAGTGGACACGGTTGATCCCGGCGTTCACCGGCCCCTTCATCGTGCGCACCACCGCGCCGCCGGCGTCCGAGATCGTGATGGTGACGCTGTCCTTCGATACCAGCTTCACACCAGCTTCACACCAGCGCTATCCCGCACCGTACTGTCGCTGCCCGCCTTGAGCCAATAGTTGATCGCTGCGCCGTACGTGGGATTGAAACCCGCGGACGGGTCGTAGAACATGAAAAACGGTTGCTCGGCGTCGCGCAGCCGGTACGTCACGCGCGGTGCGAACAGGTGCGCGTCCTTCGCCACCAGCTCCGCGCTCAGCGTCCGTAACGGCGTGATGTCGTCGAGAATCCAGAAGCCGCGTCCGTAGGTGCCGATCACGAGATCCCCGTAGTGGGGCTGCACCGCGATACCATACACCGGCGCGCGCGGCATGTTGTTCTGCAGCGACTGCCAGCTCTCTCCGTCATTGAAGGAGACGTACAGGCCGCCCTCCGTGCCCAGGTACAGCAGGCCGCGCCTGGCGGGGTCTTCGCGCACGATGTGCGCATACGAGACAGGGTTTTTCGGCAGCCCGTTCGTGATCAGCCGCCAGGTGCGTCCGTAGTCCGTCGTCTTGTAGACCCACGGATCGCGGTTGTTCATCTGGTGGCCGTCCACAGTGAGGTAAGCCGTGGCCGCGTCGAAACGCGACGGCTCGATGTTGCTGATTGTGCCCCAGGTGAGCAGCCCGGGAATGTTCGCGGACACATTCGTCCAGTTCGTGCCAGCGTCACGCGACACGTGCACCAGACCGTCGTTGCTGCCGGCCCAGAGCAGGTTGCGGTCGAGCGGTGATTCGCCGATGGCGAAGATCACGCCCGCGTACTCGACGCCGATGTTGTCGGGCGTGAGACCGCCGCTGATGCGCTGGCGCGACTTGTCGTTGCGGGTGAGGTCGGGTGAGATCACTCGCCAGGTGCGGCCACCGTCGATCGTGGTGTGGACGTGCTGGCTGCCGACGTAGAGCCGCTTGTTGTCGTGCGACGAGAGTGTGAGCGGGAACGTCCAGATGAAACGGTACTTGAGGCTGTCCGCCGGCCACCCGATCGTGGCCTGCGGCCACACTTCCACCTGGTGCGTGAGCTGCGTGCGCCGATCGTAGCGCGACACGATCCCGCCCATGCTGCCGAATCCGGACGCGCTGGACCAGACGATGTTGCCGTCCACGGTGTCCGGCGTGGCCCAACCGCTTTCGCCGCCACCGACGGTGAGCGCGTGGCCGCGCGAAATGGGCGGGAAGTCCGGCCCGAAGAACACGCCGTCGATGCGCGAATTGCTGGGGATCATCACCGACGGACCGTCCTGCCTGTTGCCGTAGACATTGTACGGCACCTTGTTGTCCACGGTGACGTGGTACACCTGCGCGATGGGCAGCTGCGTCTGGATCCAGGTCTTTCCCCGATTGGTTGAGACGGACACGCCGCCGTCGTGACTCACGACCAGGCGATTGCCTGTCGACGGATCGAACCAGATGTCGTGGTGATCGAAGCCGGGCGTCTCCGTGAACGGCGGGTCGGTGATGGTGCGTCCGCCGTCCACGGTCTTCGACCATGCGGCCGTTGCGAAGTAGGCCTCATCCGCGTTGTCCGGCGTGACGGCCATGCGGTTGTAGTAGTGCGTGCGACCCGCCACCTGCCGGTCGTGCGTCGCGATGATCCAGGTGTCTCCGCCGTCGTCCGAGCGAAAGAGACGACCCTCGTCGGTGGGACGGCCATCGGGCAGTGGGACGCCATCACCGGTCTCGATCAGCGCGTACACGCGACTGGAGTTTGCCTTGCTCATCGCCAGTCCAACCTTGCCGATGTGCCGCTTCGGAAGACCCTCGCCCGAGAGCCGCTTCCACGTGGTGCCGCCGTCCAGAGACTTCCAGATGGCGCCGCCGGCGCCGCCGCTGGTGCGTCCCCAGGTATGGATCTCGATCTGCCACGTGCCGGCGTACAGGATGCGCGGATTGGTGGGATCCATGATCAGGTCCGACGCGCCCGTGGAATCGTTGACGAACAGCACGCGATCCCACGTCTTGCCG
>JANNJV010000512.1:0-2009 GCA_031395945.1 Gemmatimonadota bacterium
GCCGCTTGCCAATAGAATTAGCGCGATGACGGAGCCTCGCTTCGATCCCAAGCCGGTGGTGCTGACGGGAACATCCGGCGTCTTGACCCCGTTGGCGCTCGGCCATGCGGTCGATCTGGCGGCGGCGGGAGGGGACGACACGTGGCTCTACATGCCGCGGCCCGCGGCGTGGCAGCGGACCGCGATCAACACCGCATGCAAGCTCCGCCTTCTCGCGCATTCCTTCGACGAGCTGGGAGCCCATCGGGTGACCTTGAAGACCGACGCGCGCAACGTGCGCTCGCAGCACGCCATCGAGCGGATCGGGGGCGCCGACGTTGCCAGCGCCGACGACCGTGATCTTGTTAACCATTGTCCTGGAGAAAATCGAGAGGAGATTGCCTGCGCTAGCGGAAGCTAGTCCCCGTGTCCGGGCGATTCAATCAGGTCAACCGCCCACCTGCGACAGCGCGCGCAGTCCGCCCACTTTCAGCTGGAGCAGCGCGTGTTCGCGCGGCTTCTCGTCGAGCGCGCGCTGGAAATGTGGCGCCAGCGCTTGTCCCGCGCGCAGCGGCGTGCGCAGATCTACTTCGTGGTCGCCGAAGAGACAGGTGCGCATTCGGCCGTCAGCGGTAAGACGCACTCGATTACACGACGCGCAGTACGTGTGCGTCATCGGCGTGATAACGCCCACCGTTCCAGGCGCGCCGGACAACCGGTGGTAGGCCGCGGGACCGTTTCCCTTCGCAGGCACGTCCGATGCCTCGAGGACTCCCAGGCTCGAGATCCGGTCCAGGATTTCGTCGCTGGGAACGACATGCTCGAGCGTCAGCTCACGCATTCCGCCTACGGGCATGAGTTCGATGAACCGCACGTTCCACGGATGCTCGAGCGTGAGTCGCGCGAAGTCGAGAATCTCATCGTCGTTGATGCCGCGCATCACGACGACGTTGATCTTGATCGGCGTGAGGCCCGCCGTTTCTGCGGCCTGTGCCGCGGTGATGGGATCGAAACCAAGGTTGCGGCGGGCGATCGAAGCGATTCGGTCGGGCCGGAGGCTGTCCGCCGACATGTTCACGCGATCGAGCCCCGCTTCGCGGTACAGACCGGCGATCTGCGGCAGGCGGACGCCATTGGTGGACAGGGCGATGTCTTCGACGCTGGGAATGGACCGCAGCATCCGGATCAGCTCATCGAGATTGGGCCGGATGGTTGGCTCGCCTCCCGTGATGCGGAGCCGACGCAGTCCCAAGGGCGCGAGTTGGCCCACCACCTCCGCGATCTCCTCGTACGAAAGGATCTCGGACTTCGGCAGCCACGGGAGCCCCGCTTCCGGCATGCAATAGAGGCAACGGAAGTTGCACCGATCCGTGACCGAGATGCGCAGATACTCGATGCGCCGCCCGAACTGATCCGTCGCGGAGGTTGGCGCCCGCTCGCCGTCAGTCGTAGTGTGTGCGATGGGCATGATCATGACCTGCGGGCGGCGTCCACGTGGCGATCATGCTGGGGCACGGTTGCATTGGAAACCCAATCTGAGCGCCCATCAGTGTAGTGCTCGCGTTTCCAGACGGGCAAACGCTTCTTCAACTCCTCGATGATGTAGCGGGACGCTTCGTACGCCTCGCCACGATGAGGATGCGCAACGGCGATAGCAACACTGGCGTCGCCAAGGTCCAGAGAGCCGACGCGGTGTTCGACGGCGATATCGGATGTGCCCCAGCGCTCCGCTGCCTCCAGGACGATGGTTGTGAGCTCCGACTCGGCCATGCCCTTGTACGCCGAATAGTCCAGACCGGACACGGCGGAGCCATCATTGACTTCGCGGACCGTGCCGACGAACAGGATCGTGGCCCCATTGCGATTACTGGCTACCTCGCCGATCAAGGCGTTGGCATCGATGGGTCGGTCCACGATGGCGGTTCGCACCGGCTAGCCCCCGGCAACGGGTGGAATGATCGCAACCTCATCGGACTCGCGCACCACTTGATCGTCCGCCGCGTAGCGCTGGTTGATGGCGACTAGAGGCT
>JANNJV010000520.1:0-2208 GCA_031395945.1 Gemmatimonadota bacterium
ACCCGGCTGGCGTCCGCGGAGATCACGGCGGCGTGCGCCCGAGTTGCGCCCGTCTTGCAGTTCGATACCAAGGAAGCCCAGGCCCTCACAGAGGCGGGCGCGAATCGAGGCGCTCCGCTCTCCAATGCCCGCCGAGAACACGAGCGTGTCCAGACCGCCAAGTGCTGCGGCGAATGCGCCCACCCATTTCTTCGCCTGGTAGCAGAACAGCGCCACGGCTTCCGCCGCCCGGACGTCGTCGGCCTCACGCGCGAGCAGGTCGCGCATATCGGAGCTGATCTCGGATACGCCAAGCAGCCCCGACTCGTGATTGATCATCTGATGGAACTGCGGCGCAGCCATCTGCTCCGTGTTCGCGAAAAACGACACCAGCCCGGGGTCCAGGTCTCCCGTCCTGGTGCTCATCACCAACCCGGCCGCGGGCGTGAACCCCATGCTGGTGTCGATGCTCGCGCCTCCCTGCACCGCGGTCAGGCTGGCACCATTGCCTAGATGCGCGAGGATCACGCGGCCATGGGCGGCTTCCGGCCCCGCCGCACGGGAGAGCTCTTCGAGGAGGTAGGCGTACGACAGGCCGTGAAAGCCGTACCGCCGGACGCCCTTCGCGTGATAGCGCCGCGGAATCGGCAGCAACTTGGCGACACGCGGCATCGTGCCGTGAAACGCCGTGTCAAAGCAGGCCACCTGCGGCAGGTTGGGATGACGGTCACCAAACGCCTCGATCAATTCGATCTCGCGAGGCAGGTGATCCGGTGCATACGGCGTTGCGCGATGCAGCTCGTCGAGCAGTTCAGGGGTGACTCGCTCCGGCTCCGTACGTGCCATCCCATGGACCACGCGGTGTCCCACCGCCCTCACCGCCGCAAACTCCTTCCGCGCTCCAAGCCAGTCGATCAGGAGATCCGTCGCGGGCTTGTCGTCCGCCACCTCCGTGTGAACCTCGCGGGACGCGCCATCTGTAGCGCGCCACGACAGAGTCGTTCCGTCCCGGCCGATCCGGTCGAGCTTGCCGGCTAGCGATGGATTCGGCAGTGTACCGGCGTTATACACCGCGAACTTGATGCTGGACGAACCGCCGTTGATCGCCAGGACCGACGCGGGAATTGACGCCATGAGTCTCAAACGGTACACCCTAACCGCGCATTTCGATGAAGAATGGCACCTGGGCTTTCCTTCAGCTGACGGCCCGGAACTGAATGAGGCCAATGTCTGAACCGAAGAAGATCGGAATCGTGGAGAACGCGCATGAGTCGATTGCCAAGACCAATACCGCGCTGAGCATCGAGACGGCATTCGTGTGACCACACACCTGGTGCTGACGAGAATGCGATTCGAGGCCTCGGCATTCGCCCGGTCATCAACGAAGAAGATGCCGGCAACCTGGTGAGCTCGCCGACGGTGTAATGCCGGCGGGAGTGGTGCGTGTACAGAACAGAAGCGAGAGGAGGACAACATGGAGCGCGACGTTGTGTGCGGCATGCAGGTCGACCCGGCCAAAGCGGCAGCTACGAGCGAGTACAACGGCAAGACGTATTACTTCTGCGCGAAGGGCTGCAAGACCAAGTTCGACGCGAACCCCAGCCAGTTCGTGAAGTAACCGCAGTTTGTGCGGCGTTTCCGGCGTCCAGGCCGGGAACGTCGCATGGACCAGCCCGGCGCGTAATGCCAACGCGGCGGCTGCGTTAACGGGCTGGAGGTCACGGAAGTGTCACGCCATTCGGACAATCACACCGCTGTTGCAACCGCTGAAGTGCTGGATCCCGTCTGCGGGATGATGATTTCTCCCGACGACGCAGTCGGGCACGTTGAGCGCAGCGGCCAGACGTACTACTTCTGCAGCCAGAGTTGCATGGACCAGTTCCGCGCGACGCCTGACGCGTTTCTCGGCGAACGCCCCGCGGTAGCGGCCACACCGGCCGCCATGGAGCGCGAGTACACGTGTCCCATGGATCCGGAGGTGCGCCAGAAGGGCCCCGGCGCCTGCCCGAAGTGCGGAATGGCGCTCGAACCCGTCGACGTGGCACCCGTCACGAAAGTCGAGTGGACATGCCCGATGCACCAGGAGATCGTGCGGGATGCCCCTGGCGCGTGCCCGATCTGCGGCATGGCGCTCGAGCCGCGGACCGTCACGCTCGAAGAGAAGAATCCCGAACTCGACGATATGACACACCGGTTTCGGTGGTCGTCTGTGATGACGGCGCCGATTCT
>JANNJV010000534.1:0-12396 GCA_031395945.1 Gemmatimonadota bacterium
GATGTCTACGGGGTCGGTGCTTTCCTCCTGGCCGGAAGTGAAGTGTACCGACTGGTCGGTGGCTCGCGCTCCGACTCCAAGGGGCTTCGCGAACCGCGGTGATAACCGCCCGGGCGCCGTCAGTCCTGTGCGCCAACGCGCGACCTCGAGTCTTGCGGGATGGCTGCCATGCGTACGGGAAAGACGTTTGCATCGCGATCACGTGCGTCGAGTCATGAGCCTCCACTCCCTAACACCTTGAGTATCGTGGTGATCGTACTCCAGTTGCGTGTCGTCGCGCGCACTCCGAAGAGTCTGTCCAACGCGCCCAGATAGCTGATGGCTTGCATTTGGCGCCGATACAGCCCGAAGAGAAAACGACCTTTCGTTGCGAGTGATCTCACGATCCACTTTCCATCCGCAGGTAGCCGGATGGGAGTCGCGACCAGGCGCCGAGGTCGTGTGGCGAAAACGCTCACGAAACGAACGATGCCAGAACGAATCGGCTCATCCGCGAACGGACCAATTGACGCGGCGCTAATGAGGTCGTGCCCCTCGCAGATGATGACGTCGGCGTCGAATGGCAATCTGCGGCGCAATTCAGCGCGAAGCCTCGCATGGCTGGTTCGCTTGCGAATAACGAATGTGCCGGCCGCGCCAATATTGACCACATCATAGTGGCGCAACTGTTCGGCGAGACGGGTTGGACGAAACGTCCTGTGTCCGCCGACGTTGCAACCTCTAAGAAAAACCACCAGCGCCATTGATCATGCTCGATGAGGATCGTTCGACAGGGCCGCTAGAGTAACATCACGGTCACTTTAGAGGGCCCATGACGAAGATGGTGTTTCCGAAGGGGTCGATGACGTCGAACGTCCTGGCACCCCATGGCTCGTTTTGCGGAGGACGTCGAATCTCGACGCGATCTCGCCACTCATCGTAGTACGCATCAGCGCTGTCTACCTGGAGAGAGACACACGCCTCTCTGCCATGACCGGACATCGGGGAATCGAGTGTGATGGAGATGCCTCCGCGATCAACGCCCAGGAGACCGGCCTTGCCATCCTCGGTTGCTTCGAAACGAACCTTGAACCCCAGCCGTTTGACGTAGAACTCCTTGGCAATGCGCAGATCGTCTGCGGGCAGGACTGGTATGGCTCTATCCATAGGCGATTACCTGGCAACGCGTTGGGCCGAGCGACGGAAACGCCGCCAAGCGATGATCACACTGCCGACGATAACGAGAAGACCGAGATTCCAGAGCATCCAGGCAACTGTGGCGTGCTCAGGGTGGGCGACAGTCCAATTGCCCAGGCGCTCAGCTGAGACTGCGAATCCGAGCACGAGGCCGCAGAAGCCGACAACAGCGCTGCCGATCAACGCAATGCGTATGAGCATGACGTCCGTCTTCCGCCCAGGGTACGGCTGCGAGCGAATCCAATAGTGCGATTCGCAGTGGCCGCCGTCCATACACGATCGCCAGGTAGCACCGCGCGGCAGCGGTGGGATGACGACGTATGACTAGCGTGCAACGCGTGAGGCCGGCCGGGTCGATGCCCAAAGGCGAGAACCTACTCCGATCCCACGGCGCGACAGAGCGCCGGCGTTGACCTCCAGGGCCATGCGGTAAGCCTGCCCAGGTTCGTAGGTGGGGCAACCGGCGGAAAGTTGCGCGTCACACGGCACCATCTGACGAAGGGAAACGATGCGGCCGGCGGAATCGGCATAGGCGATTTCGAGAGGAATGCGCGTCCGGAACATCCAGAAGCCTGCGTTCGCCGGCTGGTCATTCGAGTACAGAAAGAGCATGCCCGCCGTGTCGGACAGGGAGCGACGCTCCATCAGGCCCATCGTCCTTTGCTCGGCTGACCTCGCGACCTCAGCGAGAATTGTGAACGTGTCCTTACCGGCTGTGAGATGCACGAGCGTGGTGTCGAAGGCCATTACCAAGCTGCCATCGACCACATCCGCGTCGGACTGGGAACACGACAGAAGCAACACGCAACCAACTATCAAGTGCAGAGGACGTCGCATGAAGCCTCGAAAGATGATTGTGGGCTGTATCACTACGCGAGCGGGTTACTGCTCCGACGACCCCGCGGCCCGAACCGGGGCCGGTGCCGGCGCCTCACGACCGACGCCAAGATCGTTCCAGTTGAGAATCGTGTTGAAGCCCAGCATGTACGTCCCCTGCGTCTGCCACCGCCAGAACGGCCGGATGGCAAACATGACGACGTGCCCCCGACCGATGGGCGCATCCACCACCTGGGCGCGGTTCACCAGGGCCTGACCACCCGCGATCGTGCCCGAGAGCAGCATGTCCGCCTGGTTCGCCGGGAATTGCAGAACAACACGTGGCCGAGTCAGCGGATCCACTTGCGCCGCCGCTCCGCCAAACGGTCCACCGCCGCCACCGCCGCCCGCTTCGCCTTCAGCGGCTGGCGCGGCTGCGCCAGCGCCCGCACCCGCACCCCCGCGACCGGCGACGCCACCGCGTCGCGTACTGTCACCCGGGCCAGCGGCGCGCGTCACGGGACCATCCCACGGACTCAGGGCAGGGCGGTTGCTCTGCGCCATCGGCGTCGTGTTCTGTCCGACACCTGGCTGCGCTGCGCCGCCTCCGCCGCCACCACCAAAGCCGCCGCCGGCGCCCGCACCCGTGGCGACGTTCAGCACGGGGCTCTGATTGAAGTACACGGGCAGCTGGTCGCCCTCGTAGCCGTACACGATGGGGCTCTTTTTGTCCGCGATGCGCGCGCGCATGATCGAGCCGCGCGCAAACAACTCCGTCGGGTTCTCCAGCGTCACGCCCGTCGTGAAGTTGTATTCGGGAAAGATCTGGGCGGTGGAACCCTCCGTGATCAAAGTGCCGCCCTGCTGCACAAACTTGTAGAGTTCGTAAAGCCCCTCGACACCCATCCCTCCCCGAATGTCTTCGCTCTGATCCAAGGCACCGAGGTTGGGTGTCTCGGACGTTCGCTTATAAGGAAGCGGCGTCTTGCCAGTCATGGCCACGCCATTCACCTGCGACTGCGCGTTGCCGCCCACGTGCGGATAGATGATCACGTCGTACTTCGCGCGCAGGCTTCCCTCGCGAAGCTTCTGGTCGGCAAAGTACGTGTAGGGCACGCCGTAGGTGTCAAGCGCGGCGCGCACCCATCCTTCGTCCTGCGTGCGCTGCCATGCGTGGACGTACCCAATGCGCGGCACGTCGAGATCGTGGCTCTTCACCGCTGGCGCGGACGCGACGGCAACCGCCGTCAGGCCCAGCTCCTGCAACGCGGGCTCCAGCTGCGCGCGGTTCGCGTTCGCGATGATGAACGAC
The DNA here is from genome assembly GCA_031395945.1 of Gemmatimonadota bacterium. Classification (GTDB taxonomy): domain Bacteria; phylum Gemmatimonadota; class Gemmatimonadetes; order Gemmatimonadales; family Gemmatimonadaceae; genus DASPMP01. The sequence continues at coordinate 3,305 of JANNJV010000534.1, forward strand.
CCGGCGCTGAACGTCTTGCCCCCCGCCGAGAACTCTTCCTCCGCCGCGCTCATCCTGGTCTTCGCGAAGCGAAAGCGGAACGCCATCAGGTTGTTGTCACTGCTGTTGTTGACGACGATCGTGCTACCGCTGCCTTCCACGCCGCCCGCGGCGCGGACGTCGGCAGTCACCGCGGTCATCGGCTGCGTTAGCATCGCCTTGTCGCTCACGGGCGTCAGCACGATGTTGCGCAGCAGCTGGTACGTCCAGCCGGTGTCGTCGTACGGACGCGGGTTCGCGGGCGAGAAGCTCTGGAACGAGAAATACATGTCGGCGATGGTGCGATACGGCTGGTCGCCGCGCACGATGTAGTCACCTGCCTTCACCTGCACCGTTCCCGCGGTGAAGTCCGCGGTGGCGCGATGGAATTCGAGTCCCTGGAAACGCAGTGCGTTCACCACGTCCGCCGCCTCCGCCTTGCGGCGTTGCGTCGCGGGAATCACCCACCCGTACGTGCCACCGGTGGCGCCGCGGTCCGTGGCCCGCTTGTTCTTGAGCCAGTAGTTCTCGACGTACATGTCGCGGTTCTTGGCCACGTGGCTGAGCGCGAACAGCACGCCCGACTGCGAGATGTTGACGTGGTTGCGCGGGCCCCATTTGATCAGCGGCAGCGGGGGATTGGGGCGGAACCATTCTCGGCTCGTGGTATTGGGTTGCAGCCGGAGCGTGGCGTTGTTGTCCGGGCCGTACGTCTGTACTTCATAGAAGCGACCCACCGCGTTGTGCGCGTGCGCCGCGAAGAACATGTAGTTGGGCGTCCAGCCGTCGTAGAAGCCGTAGGTCCACGCACCGGGCACGCCGCGCTTGGTCAGCTCGCCCACGTCATTCTTGGCCAGCATCCACCATTCGTCCACCGTGATGGCGTCGATGGCCTCGTTGTACGGTCCCGTCCCCGTGGACGCGTAGAGATACGACACGGACTCGTGCAGGTCGTGCATGATCACCGGATGCCACTCGAGGAAGAACTTCGTGACGTTCTTCGAGAGCGCCAGGAACTGACCGATGTGGTCGCGGTTGTTGTCGTGCGCCACGTATTTGCCCCAGTACATCAGCGGTAGCCGCGCGTCGCCCTGCGCGCGCTTCTTGTTGAAGTAGTACGTATCCACCTGCTTCTCTCGCCCATCCACCTCGATCACCGGCGTGATCATCGTGATCACGTTCTTCCGGATGTTCTGAATGAAAGGCGTCTCCTCTACCACCAGACGGTACGCCAGCTCCTGCAGCGTTTCAGGGCCGCCCGTCTCCGGCGAGTGCATGCCGCTGGTGAGCCAGTAGATGGGCTTCGTCTGCGGGATCAGGCGCCGCGCGTCGGTCTCCGTGGTTTTCCGAGGATCGGTGAGCGCCGCGATGTTCGCCTTGTGCGTGTCCAGTTCGCGCAGCGTCTCCTCGTCGGCGATGACCAGCACCACCATGTCACGCCCTTCTTCGCTCTTGCCGATGTTCCACATGCGGGCACGGTCGCTGGCCTTGTCGATCGCGTCGAAGTAGCGGTGGATGTCCTTCGCGTACGTCAGCTCGCCGGGCGTGCCGACGATGCGCCCGTGGAACTTGAGCGGAGTCGGCACCGTGCTCGACGCGGGAAGGTGATCCACGAGCTCCGTCGTGATCCGGGGATCCTGCAGGTGCTCCTTGATCTTGGCCGTATACGCTGAGTCGATCGGCTGTTGTTGAGCAACGGCGGGAACCGCGGCGACTGCAACAACGGCGAGCGCGCGGAGGGTGTGACGCCACATCCTGCCTCCTGGGGGGCAAATGGTCGGGTGAAGAGATCTAGAGATACGTTTTCGCCAACCAAACCGTTAGATCGAACGGCGTTGGAGGTGTGAAGTGCGAGGTTGGACGTTGAAAGGCCGATGGTGACTTCACACCGCAAACTTCACACGTGGACCCTCGAACGCAGTTGCGGGTTGTCGCTCCGCGGCAGGCGAAAGAGTCCTATTTGCTGAACCACATCCTCCCGGCCACAAGCACCAGGAACACCGCGAAGCTGCGCTTCAACATGAGCGCCGACATCTGCTGTGCGATTCGCGCGCCGAAATACGCGCCGAAGAACAGGCCCAGCCCGATCCACAGCGCCGGCAAGATCCGAACGTTCCCTTCCTTATAGTACGCCCACGCTCCCAACGCTCCGACCGGTAGGAGCAAGGAGGCCAGCGACGTTCCCGTCGCCACCTGCGGCGACAGCTTCGCCAGCAAAATGAGCGCGGGAACGATCACGATCCCGCCGCCGATGCCGAACATCCCGGCGAGTACGCCGGCGGCCAGACCGATGACAATGAAGATGAGGTTGCTCATAGCTTCATTCTAAACCCACGGCCCACAACCCAAAGCCCATAGCCCCTAGCCCAAAGCCCTCCTATACTCTCGGAGAGGCCTATAACCGAGAGATCAGCTATGGAGCAGCGGATGCGCAACGCGGATTCCGTCGTCGTCTGGATCCTCAGCGTGCTCCTGGCCGCGGTGTTCGCGACCACCGGCATTGCGAAAGTGATTGGCGCGGAGCCAATCGGACTACAGGCAGCGGCGATGATCGGATTCCCTGAGTGGATCCGCCTGCTGGTGGGACTCGTGGAAATCGCGGGCGCCATCATGATTCTGATTCCCTCCGTCGCTGCGATCGCCGCAGCGCTCCTGGCGCTGCTCATGATTCCGGCCACCATCACGCAGTGGACAAGCGGTCAGCCAGGTGTCTTCGTGCCCATTGCATTGTTCGCGATCCTCCTCATCGTCGCGTGGCGGCGCAATCCAACCGCAGTCCGCGCCAGTTACGACGCTGCCGTGAACACGCCTCGGCCCCTGGTGCGCGAAGGCGTGATCGCCGGCGTGCTCGGTGCCGGCGTCATTGCCGTCTGGTTCTTCATGGTGGATCTCATAGCGGGGGCCGCCCTGTTCACTCCCACCACGCTGGGCCGTGGCATGCTCAGCATTTTCGGCCCGGTTCCTGCCAGCCAGAGTTCACTTTTGTTGGTGACTCTATACACCCTGTTTCACGTCGCTGCGTTCATCGTGCTGGGCCTGGTGGCCGCGATGATCGTGAATTACGCGAATGAGGAACCGTCGATTCTACTGGGGTTCGTCGTGCTGTTTGCGGCGATCGAAGTGGGTTTTTACGCGTTCGTTGGGCTGTTGCAGCAAGCCACACCCTTGGGATCCTTGGCGTGGTACAACGTGATGATCGGGAACGTCCTGGCCGCGGCCGCTATGGGGACCTACCTCTTGCGGGCGCATCCGGTTTTGCGCGAACAGTTCGCGCACGCGATCGACAGTAGGTGATGACGTTCGTCTGAGGTAGGAGTGAAGGCCCGCACGCCGTGCGGATCCACCTTCATCCTCCAACTCCCCCGGCGCGCATAGCTTTCGGCGCATGCGCGCAGCCATCATCACGAAAGCGGGGGGCCCGGACGTCCTTGAAATCCGGGATGTGCCCCGCCCGTTGCCGAGGGATGGGGAGGTGCTGGTCCAGGTGCACGCGTCGGCGCTCAATCGCGCAGACCTGCACCAGCGCGCCGGCAGGTATCCCGCGCCGCCCGGTGTGCCCGCCAACATTCCCGGTCTCGAGATCGCGGGCGAAGTGGCGGAATTGGGTGCCGGTGTTACGTCGTGGAATGTGGGCGACCGCGTATTCGGAATTGTGGGCGGTGGCGGAAACGCCGAGTTCGCGGTGAGCCGCGAGCGCGATCTGGCACGAATTCCGGAGAATCTGTCGTGGGAGCAGGCCGCTGCGGTGCCCGAGGTGTTCATAACCGCGCACGACGCGCTCATTACGCTGGCGCGCATGCGCGAAGGCGAGACGGTGCTGATCCATGCCGTCGGAAGCGGGGTGGGTCTCGCGGCCGTGCAGCTGGCGCACGCGTTGGGCGGGAAGCCCTACGGAACCGCGCGCTCCGCGGACAAGATCGAGCGCGCACGCGAATTCGGCATGGTGGATGGCGTCGTTGTCGGTGACGATCCCGCGGCCATGGCGCCGTCGATCAAGGAATGGACTGAGGGTGCAGGCGTGGACGTCGCGCTCGATCTCGTGGGCGGCGCGTATCTCGCCGCGAACGTCGCAGCCGCGGCGCCGCTGGGCCGCATCATCCTCATCGGACTTCTGGCGGGGCGCTCTGCCACGTTGGACCTGGGCGCCGTCCTCACTCGCCGCGTGACCATTCGCGGCACGATGCTCCGCAACCGTCCGCCGCACGAAAAGGCCGACGCAACCGCCGCGTTCTCGCGCGACGTGCTGCCGCTACTTCAGCGAGGGGTGGTACGTCCCGTGATCCATCGCGTGTTTCCGCTGGAGCGGATTGCTGACGCGCACGCGCTGCTGGAGAGCAACGAGACCTTCGGAAAGGTGGTGCTCATGACCGACCACCAGGCGTCCTGACGCGACCAGCGGCCGCGCAGCTAGTCCGCTCCCGCGCGCCCCAGCAGACCGGCCATGAACGGCTTCGCGATGCAGCGGTAGAAATCCTGGTTGCCGCATAGCGCTTCGGCGTCACGCTCCACGAATTTCTGCACCTTGTTGGGGTACGTGTGGCAGCGCGGCGTGTTGGTGCCGCGTACGCAGCCATTATAGCGCAACAGGCCCTTCATGAGGCTGCCCGGCGCCGTAGCAACTACGTGCGAACCCGTGGAGTTCTTGCCACGAGGTTTGAGATAGTGCTCCAGGATGAATACCCCGTATCGCAGATTCGTGGAGTCCGCGGCGATATTCGGGTCGCTGAATTTCCTGCTCAGTTCCTTGAGCCAATATTTCGGATACACCTGCATCAACCCCACCGCGCCGACGTTCGACTCCGCGTGCGAGATGAATTTGGCGTTCTCTGTCAGCATCACGCCGAAAATCACGGCGGGTGGTACGCCGCGCAGGAACGCTTCGCGCACGGCGAAATGCGCTATGGAATCAGCGCGGGCTGCGCTCATTCGACCGGTGCGCAGCAGATCCGCCGCAAACCGGCCCTTCTGGTCTTTGAACTCGGCCGACGCCTCGATGCGCGCGACGGAGTCGGCAAAGGGGCCGGTGATCGGCGCGGCTGACGGGGCCGGCGGCAGCGACGGCTTTACGGCTTGCAGCACATCGCCAACCACGGGCGCGCTGCCGGCGTAGATGGGCCGCATCTGCGACGCCGTGAACCCGATGGCCAACAGCAGCGTGAGGACGGTGATGCCGTCGCGAGCCACGCGCTTCCAGAAGCGACGGCGAGAACGCACTGGCGTTGGGTCGTGCTCCGCTGTCCTCTTTTCCATCAGCCTCCGCGTGTAGAGCGCGGGGTGCTGGAGTGCAATGTTAGTGCTTGGTCAAACGGCCACAGCAGCCACTTGCTCGGTCGCTTCAGCGAGCTCAGCATACGTTTCTGGGGCGTTGGCGGACGGGGCCAGCAGAATCGAGAAACCCGACCCCACGCCGGGCTCACTCACGACGGAAACCCGGTAGCCCAGGAGTTCGCAGAGTGTTTTCGAGATGGCGAGGCCGAGCCCCGTTCCGCCGAACTTCCGCTGCGTGCTGTTGTCCACCTGCTCGAACCGATCGAAGATCGCCGCCAGTCGCTCCGCTGGTATCCCGATGCCGGTGTCCACCACATCGACGCGCTGGGGGCGTCCTCGATCGTCAGACTCGGCACTAATGCGAATCGAGCCTTTTGCGGTGAATTTCACCGCATTGTCGATGAGGTTGATGAGAATGCGTCGGAACTTGGCCTCATCGGTGATGATCGAATTCAGTGAGGCGGACACGGTGTTGGTCAACGCCACGTTTTTTCCCGCGACGTTGCGCGCCGTCGCCACCTGACAGCAGGTGTCAGCGACCATCTTGTGCAGCGCCACGGGCGCAACCTCCACGAGGACCTTGCCCGCTTCGACGCGCGACAAGTCGAGGATGTCGTTGATGATACGCAGCAGATGGGTGCCGTTGTGGCCAATTCTGTCGAGGTATTCCAGATCCTGGGACTGGAGATTGCCGGCCTTGTTCTTCGACAAGTGCCGCGAGAATCCGATGACCGCGTTGAGCGGCGTGCGCAATTCGTGACTCATCGTGGCGAGAAACTGACTCTTGGCGCGGCTGGCACTTTCGGCCGCCGCGAGCGCCGTTTCCAGTTGGGCGGTGCGCTCGCGGACCTTCAGCTCGAGCAGCCCGTTCTGTTCCCGCAGCGAACGGTGCAGTAGTCGCGTGGTCAGTAAATTCTCCACGCGCACGATCACCTCCGACGTTTCGAAGGGCTTCTCGAGAAAGTCCTTGGCGCCCGCGCCCAGCACACGGCGGCGCGTCTCTGACGACGCATCTCCGGTGATGGCCAGGACGGGCAGGAAGTCCGTGGGCGACTGCAACTCGCGCAGCTGCGCCAGCACAGCGAAGCCGTCCAGCTCCGGCATGCGCAGGTCCAGGAGAATCAGGTCTGGCTTCGCCTGTGCATATAGGCGCACCACGTCGCGGGACTCTGTGGTGGTGAGCACCCGAGTGAACCCGGCGCGGGAAAGAATGCGGGCCAACAAGACGACGTTGGCTTCCTGGTCATCAACGATGAGGATGCAGGCGTCGTGAAGCTCTGGGCCCGGAACGGGCGCATTGGTGGTCACACTGTGAGTATCGGCGCGAATTACCCCGGCTAAAGGCCCACTTTGGCTACAAGAAACACGCTGCGCGGAGGAAGTACGTAGTACCTGGCTTCCCCGTAACTGACGTGGCCGCCGGCAACTCCTGCGTTGTTGGCAACGTTGGTCACGTGCAACGCCACACCATGGTTCGCGCGCGTCCATTCCGCTGACATGTTGGCCACGTACGACGAGGGGAGCGTAAGCGAAGGGTCTCCCGTGTTGTTGAGCTGTGACCGGCTCGCGTACTGGCCCGAGAGGGTAAAGGAAAGCGTTGGCGACGCAGACGCTGTGATGCGCTGGGCGCTGACGAACCGTGGCGTCAACAGCGGCTCGACATTGCGGTATGTCACTCCGGATTGGGCGTCGGTGAACTCCGCGATCCGGGCCTGCATCGCGGCGGCGGTCACGCCGAGCTCCACCGCGGGGTGGAGCTGTACCGTCACGTCGGTTTCGATGCCGCGACGCCAGCTCGAGCGCACGTTGGTCCGCAACGGCGTGCCGATGTAGCTCAACTGTCCCACCGGAAGTATTTCGTTCCGGAATTCCATCGCGAAGACGTTGGCGTTCAGCGTCCACAGGCGCGCCGCGTACCTGATGCCCGCCTCGACGTCGAGCGCTCGCTCGGGGCGCACACGGCTCAACGCGCCGACGAACGCCACATTCGATGTGTCGAGATTGTCGAAGCCAGCCAGCATGTCGCTTCGCGCCGGCTCCCGGGAATTGATGCCGTACGACGTGTACGCCTCGGCGGCGGGGGACAGATGCAGCGTCGCGCCCACCTTGGGATTGAGAAAAGTCCAGGAGATCTCGCTCGTCGGAATTCCCGCGTTGGCGTCCGGCGTATAGCGAAAGCGCGCGTGCCTGGCCTGCACATCGCCGAACAGAGTCAGCGACCCCACGTCATACGACAGTTTGCCAAAGGCGCTTCCGTCGTCCTTGTGTCCCGTGTTGAAGTACAACGGCTGGGAGAGGTCGGGCCGCGCATATGCGTGATGGTCGCGCGCGTAGGTATTGGCGTTGACGCCGATGCTCCCGCGCATCCGCTGCCGTTCGATGGACCACACGCTGGTGGCGCCGTACCAGCGGAAATCCAGGTTGAAGTTCCACAGGTCGCCCTGCGGTTGATCGCAATTGCTGATGCAGACGTCGTAGTTGCCGCTGGCCGCGAGCCGGTAAACCGTTGTGGCCAGCGACGCGCTGTTGCCTAACTGGCGCGTGTACGACAGCGCCGCCAACTGTTCACCAAAGCGGTCCACTTCGTCGGAGCGCAGCGGATTGAAGCGCCGATCCTGCCCGAGCTCGGCCCGAGACGCGCCAACGTACGCCAGCGTGTCCGCGAACAGTCCGGCGAGGGCGGTGAGCTTGAGGATGTCGCGCTCGCCGACATACGCCGCCGACAGAAAGGCCGAGCGTCCCTCAGTGCCGGATCGATGCCGGTAGCCGGACGATTGCAACGCCGACGCGCGGCCGTACACGGAGAAGCGCTGTGAGAACAGCCCGGAGGTATACTCGACGCTGCCGCGCGCGCTGCCGAACGAGCCGCCCTGCGCTTGAATCTCCGTGGCGCGGCGAGCCGACATCAGCGGTTGCGTCTGGAAATTGATGGAGCCGCCGTAGGACGCCGTGCCCGGTGCGCTGGTCCCCACGCCGCGCTGCACCTGGATGGAGCTGATGCTGTTGGCCAGGTCGGGGAAATCCGCGAAGTACAGCACCTGGTCTTCCGGATCGTTCAGCGGGATGCCATCGAGCGTGAGGTTGATGCGCGACTGGTCGATGCCGCGCATCCTGATGTAGCTGTACCCCCAGTGGTTGCCCGTCTCGGAATACGACGTCAGCGACGACGTTCCCTGCAGTAGCAGGGGGATGTCCTGCCCGAACGAGCGCCGTTCGATCTCCTTCGCGTGCATGATGCTCGCGGAGATTGGAGCTTCTTCCCGCGCCCGGATGGCGGAGACAGTGACCGCCTCGAGCGTGGGCGCCGTATCGCGGCGAGTTCGAGCCGTGTCGCTAGCGACCTGCGCCATGAGCGCGGCGGGCGCGAGCGTGAGCAGTAGAGCGATGTTTCGCATGTCTGACTCCCTACGCCGGTATGAGCCGGATCAGGTTCGACGGGTGTGATCTCAGCGTCGCCGAATGCGACGCACCCCGGTCAACGTCAAATGTAACCAATCGCTTGTTGGCGCACGGAAGCGTGAGCGTTTTCGAAGCGCGGCACGTCATCTGCCCTCCAGAATGCCTACAGGAGGCAGACAGATGCGTGCATTCAATTCGGTAATACTCGGCGCGGCGATGCTGCTCGCTGCCGCGTGCGGCAGGGATAACGACCAGGCGGCGACGGACTCGGCATTGAGTCGCGATCTGAGTCTCGCGAATCAGGTGTCGCCGTATCCACCGATGGACTCGTTGTCGGCGATCGAAGGACTTCGCGGGACAGCGGGGTCAGGGACAGCGGTGGCACCGCGCGCTCCCAGCGGTACCAC
>JANNJV010000191.1:0-1907 GCA_031395945.1 Gemmatimonadota bacterium
GTCCGAAAGCTGGTCGCGCAGCGCGACGGCGACGGAATCCCACACCGCGACGTCGAGCTCCGAGAGCAGATGCCGATCCAAGCGCCGGCCGTTCCACGTGAGCCACACGATGTCGGGATACTCCGCGTCGAAGCTGACGAACTGCGGGAACGGATACGTGAATCGAGCCAGTGACCACACCAGGCCATCCAGCCGCACCAATGCCCAATCGCGGTCCCGGGGGATGGGCCGCCAGCCGTCCGCGTCTGACCCTCCCAGCCGAACCCATCGCCACTGATCCGGATGCCGGTCCCAGTCACCCACGAAGATGTCGAACAGGCGCGCGGTCACGTAGGCGCGCGCGTCCACATGCTCACGTGGGTGCTCGGTGATGCGATCGATAAGCTTCTCGGAGCTGAGCACGCGTTCGCTGGGTGGCGCATCGTCGTCCGCGTCGGTTGTCGGCCGTTCCTCGATCAGGCCAAGCATGCCCGCGAACTCCTGACGGAACTCGCCGAGTCTGGGGTCGTCAGGCATGACGGCCAGTTGCGGCGTGGCGTGCAGGATGCCCACGGCGTCCAGGAGCTCGGCTACGACCAAAGCGGCGCCGGGGTGCGCGGCGCTGATGAGATCTCGCACGATCCGATGCGCCACGGTCCCGCGCAGTTCCGGTGGCAGACTCACCGACGGGTCCTTGTCCACGGACCTGAAGACGTACTCGCTGCCATCCACACCGGCGAAACGCAGCGACTTCGTCTGCCGTGAACCGCCGCGCTTCAGCGGCCGCAGTCCGCCGGCGAACCGGTCGAGCGACAGCAACGGCACCCGCAGTTGCGTCGCCCAGAGGTCGCGGTAATGGTCGCCGAAGAAGTAACGGCCCACGGCGCCAGCTTTGTAGATCGTGCTGGGGACGACGCTCGCGCTTTCAGGGCGCACCGCCGGTGTGCCGGCGGGCACCAACTGAGCGCTTCCCGCGGCAGGTCGTGTCGCGAGGGTCACGCCGATCATCGCGGCGAGCCAGCGCCGGCTCATACTTCCGCCAGGGCCGCGCCGAAGGTAGGGTCGTTCGCGAACAGCGTCTGCGCCACCGCGCCGTCATCGTGGTGCGACGCACGCCGGTGATACGTTCCGTCGCGATGCAGCGACCATGCGGACGAGTCTCGCAGCTCGTGCTGGAGGATGGATTCCAGCCGGGCCTGGCACTCGGGATCGGAGACCGGCGCCACGGCCTCCACGCGCCGCCGCACATTGCGCGTGCGCCAGTCGGCGGATCCGATGAAGTATTCGGGCGTGCCGCCGTTCGCGAACGCGTAGATGCGCGCGTGTTCCAGATACCGCCCCAGAATGCTGAAGACGCGAATCCGCTCCGACAGATTCGGCACGCCGGGACGCAGGCGACAGAGACCGCGAATGATGAGGTCCACCGTCACGCCCGCTTGTGACGCACGGTAGAGTGCGTCGATGAGCTCCACGTCCGACAAACCATTGAGCTTGAGACGGATGCCGGCAGGCCGTCCCGCGGCCGCGTGCCCGATTTCGCGCTCCACCAGGGCGAGAAACGCGGGCAGCATCGCATGCGGTGCAACCAGCAGGCGGCGATACACGCCCCGCGGCCACCGCGACGACCCGATCAATTCGTTGAACAAGTCGTTGGCGTCGGCCGCCAACGCGGGGTCGGCGGAGAAGAGGCCGAGATCCGTGTAGACGCGTGCGGTGCCGGCGTTGTAGTTCCCGGTGCCGATATGCACGTAGCGCCGCAGCGCATCCGACTCGCGGCGAACCACCAGCGCCATCTTTGCGTGATTCTTGAGCCCCACCAGGCCGTACACCACGTGCACGCCAGCCTCGGCCAGCCGCCGCGCCCACACCACGTTGCGCGCCTCATCGAACCGCGCCTTGAGCTCCACGAACGCGTTGACATCCTTGCC
>JANNJV010000557.1:0-11431 GCA_031395945.1 Gemmatimonadota bacterium
ATGATCACACCGAGCGACCTTGCGAAGCCCATCGCGGCGTAGAGATCCTCATCGGACAGATCCAGCGCGCCCTTGTACGCCAGGAACACCTTGAACGACGGAATGCCGTCCTTGACGATGCGCTGGAATTGCTCGCGCACCTTGGGCTCGAACCGCACCACGGACATGTGAAAGGAGTAGTCCACTGCGGCCTTCTTCTTCGCTTGCGCTTTCCACAGCTGATATGCCTCCCACGGTTCGTCCTTGGGCCCCGGACAGATCATCTCGATAAGCGTCGTGGTACCGCCCGCGAGCGCCGCCTTGCTGGCCGATTCGTAGTCGTCCGCGGCGAACGTGCCCATGAAGGGCAGGTAGATATGGACGTGGGGATCGATGAAGCCGGGAAAGACATACTTGCCACGTGCATCGATGATCTCGGTCTTTTTCGGGACCTTGCTCTCGTCGATGGATTTCTCGATGCGCGTGATGGTTTCGTCGGCGCAGTAGATGTCGGACTTGTAGTCGTCCGTGGCCGTGATGATGCGGCCGTTCTTGATCAGGAGGGGCATCGCAGATTGGGAAGGCGCGTCAGGCGCTCGGCGTTGGGCGTTGGGCGTGTGGCGTTTGACGCCGAACTCCGTACGCCACACACCGAGCGCCGAACGCGCCGAATCACGGGAGCTGCTCGGTCATGGCGCCATACGTCTCCGGCCTGCGGTCGCGGAAGAACTGCCACGTGCGCCTGACCTCCTCGATCATGTCGAGGTTCAGGTCCGCGACCACCAGCTCATCCTGGTCCTCGCTGGCCACGGCGAGAAAGTTGCCGCGTGGATCGACGAAATATGACGTGCCGTAGAATTTCCCGATGTTCCATGGCGCTTCTGTTCCGACGCGATTGATGCAGCCCATGAAATAGCCGTTCGCGACGGCGTGCGCCGGCTGCTCCAACTTCCAGAGATATTGCGACAACCCCGCGACGGTGGCCGATGGGTTGAACACGATCTCAGCGCCGTTCAATCCCAGCAGCCGCGCGCCCTCCGGGAAATGGCGATCGTAGCAGATGTACACGCCGATCTTGGCGTAGCGCGTCTGGAAGGTTGGATAGCCGAGATTGCCGGGCTTGAAGAAATACTTCTCCCAGAACTGGTTGGTGTGGGGAATGTGGTTCTTGCGATACTTGCCCAGAATGGTGCCGTCGGCGTCGATCACTGCGGCCGTGTTGTAGTAGACACCCGCCATCTCGCGCTCGTAGATGGGCACGATGATCGCCATCTGATGCTTTTTCGCGAGCTTCTGCATCACCGATACGGTGGGTCCGGGAATCGGCTCCGCCGTGTCGCACCAACGCGAGTCCTGGCTGGGACAGAAGTACGGCGTGTTGAACACTTCCTGGAGACAGAGGATCTGCACGCCACGTTTGCCGGCTTCTTCGATGAGCGGGATGTGCTTCTCGAGCATCGCCTTCGTCACCTTGGCGACGGGCGCGTCGGCGTCATTGAGCGGGTTGCTCATCTGTATCAGGCCGCCACGGACGACGCGACCTTGAGTGGCGTTGGACGTTGGATGCTGGGCGTTGGAGGTTTGACGTGACCGTTTTGACGTCGAACGTCGAACCTCCGGCGTCGCACCTCCGACGCCCTTGCCGTTACTTCTCGACGACTTCTTCACGTCCACCTCGAGATCACGACCTTCTTGTCCGTGTAGAAGCTCACGGAATCCTTGCCGTGGGCCTTCAAATCACCGAAAAACGAGCCCTTGGTTCCGCCGAAGGGGAAGAACGCCATGGGCGCCGCGACGCCGATGTTGATGCCGATCATGCTCACGCCCACGCGGTAGCGAAACTCACGCGCTGAGCGGCCGCTCGTCGTGAAGATGGACACCGCGTTCGCGAACTCGCTCGCCTGCACGCGACTGATCGCATCCTCGAGTGTCGCGGCGTGGGTCACGCCCGCGACCGGGCCGAAGATCTCCTCGCGCCCGATCTTCATGGACGAATCCACTTGATCGAAAATGGTCGGTCCGATGAACGCGCCCTTGGGGTACTTCGCCACTTTCGCAGATCGTCCGTCGAGTGCCAGCTTGGCGCCGCCGTCCACGCCGCTCTCGATGTAGCTCATGACGCGTTCGCGGTGGCGCTGCGACACGACCGGGCCCATGGAGACGCCGGCGTCGAGACCATTGCCAAGCCGAAGACCCTTGGCGGCCTGCACGAGTTTGTCTCGCAGGGGCTCATAGGTCTTGCCCGTGGCCACCACGACGCTGCCGGCCAGGCACCGTTGTCCCGCGCACCCAAAGGCCGACTCCGCGATGATGGCCACCGCCTTGTCCATATCGGCGTCGGGCATCACGACCATGTGATTCTTGGCGCCACCCAGCGCCTGCACGCGCTTTCCGTGCTCGGCCGCTGTTTTGTAGATGTAGCGGGCGATTGGCGTCGAACCCACGAACGACACACCGACGACGTCCGGGTGCCGCAACAGCGCGTCCACCGCTTCCTTGCCGCCGTGCACAATGTTCATCACGCCTTTCGGGAGGCCGGTCTGCTCCAGCAGCTCGACGATCTTGATCTGTGACAGCGGCACCTGCTCGCTGGGCTTGAGGACGAAGGTATTCCCAGCGGCGATGGCGTACGGGTAGAACCAGAGCGGCACCATGGCCGGGAAGTTGAACGGCGTGATGGCCGCAAACACACCCATGGGCTGGTGCATGTACTCGCAATCGATCCCCGAGGCGATGTCCTCCAGCGAGTCACCCAACATGAGCGTTGGCATGCCGCACGCGTGCTCCACATTCTCGATGCCGCGGCGCAGCGAGCCGCGCGCCTCGTCGATGGTCTTGCCGTTTTCCTGCGTGACGATGCGCGCGATGTCGTCGAAATTCTGCTCGAGCAGCGCCTTGAACTTGAAGAGGTATCGCGCGCGCTGGACCACGGGCGTCTCTCGCCATTTGGGAAAGGCTTCGCGCGCCGAACGCACCGCTTCGTTCACTTCGGTCGTGCCGCACATCGGCACTTTACCCAGCGGCTCGCCAGTGGCCGGGTTGCTGAGGTCGTGCCAGTTCGATGGGGTCGGAGCCAACCACTCGCCACCGACAAAGTTCCGGACGGTCTGCATGTCCGAAAGTGCGGCCCGGGCTTTACGGCGGCAAGAGTGCGGCTTGCTCGCCTCACCGGCCCGACTCAACTTCCCCGCATGAAAGCCGTGGGCAGCAGCGTTCAACGCAAGGACGGAATCGGAAAGGCCACCGGAAAGACGAAGTACGTGGATGACCTGGTGTTTCCAGGCATGCTGTTCGGACGAACGGTCCGCACCACGATTCCAGCCGGACGTGTGTCGAACATCAGGTTCGACTTCGACACCGGGGGCTTCACCATCTGCGACCACCGCGACGTCCCGGGCAGGAACATCGTATCGCTCATCGTCGACGATCAGCCCTGTCTGGTGGAGCGTGACGTGCGGCACGTCGCCGAGCCCGTCGTGGTGCTTGCGCATGAGAATCGCGACGAACTGCTCAAGGCAAACGTCGTCATCGACTATGAAGCAACGGCGCCTGTGTTCGACCCGCTGCGATCACCACAGATTCTGAAGCAACTGCTGATCGAGAAGGGCAACCTGGAAAAGGGATTCGCCAGGGCCGACGTCATCGTCGAGGGCGTGTATCGCACGGGACATCAGGAGCACATCTACATCGAGACGAACGGTGTGATCGCGGTGCCTGATGGAGCCCTGGGTTCTGGCGCTGGGACTTCGGGCGACAAGCCGGGCGTCACAGTATACGGCTCCATTCAATGTCCGTTTTACGTGGACAGAGCACTTCGGGTGATGCTGGGGCCCGGCTTCAACGTCCGGGTGATTCAGACGGAGACTGGGGGCGGGTTCGGAGGAAAGGAGGAGTATCCGTCCATGCTCGCTGCACACGCGGCGCTGCTGGCGGTCAAATCCGGCCGCCCAGTGAAAATGATATACGACCGCGTCGAGGATATGCTCGCCACCACCAAGCGTCATCCTTCCATCGTCAGACATCGCACCGGCCTCACGCGCGATGGGCGCATCACGGCCATGGACGTTGACGTGGTGATCGACGGTGGTGCGTACGTGACGCTGAGTCCCGTCGTGTTGTCACGCGGGAGTATTCACGCCGCGGGGCCCTATCGATGCGCCAACACGCGGATCAGCGGGCGCGCCATGTTCACCAACACGCCACCCAACGGCGCATTCCGCGGATTCGGCGCGCCGCAGACGCAGTTTGCCATGGAAGTGCACATGCAGCGCATCGCGGAAACGCTCGGCATGGATGGCGTGAAGCTGCGCGAGCGGAATGCGCTGCGGCCCGGCGATCTCACAGCGACGGGCCAGAAACTCCGTGACGATTGCAGTGCGCTTCAGGTGTTGAAGGAGGCAGTCAAGCGATCTGGTTATCGGCGCAAGCGCAGGAAGTACGCGGGCACGAACAAGGGCATCGGTGTCGCTCTTTTTTACCACGGTTCCGGATTCACCGGCAGTGGTGAGCTGAAACTGGCGTCGCGCGCGGCGGTAGAGTGCACCGAACGTGGCGTGCGCCTGCTGGTATCGAGCACGGAGATCGGCCAGGGAACGCGCACCATGCACGCGCAGATCGTGGCCGACGCCATGGGCATTCCGTACGATGACGTGGACGTCGCGCCCGTGGACACGTCGCTGGTCCCTGACAGCGGCCCGACGGTGGCGTCCCGCACGTGCATGGTGGTGGGCAGGATTCTCGAGCGCGCGTCGGAAGAACTGAAGCAGAAACTCGGCGGCCTGTCGCCCGCCGAGTACTTCAAGCGGCACGGGGCGCTGCGCGTGGAGAAGGAGCACGTGCCGCCCGAATGGCTCAGATGGGACGAAGACCGCTACCGCGGCGACGCCTACGTGACGTTCGCCTGGGCCTGCGACGTGGCCGAAGTCGAGATCGATCGCGACACCTACGAGGTGCGGCCGCTGCGCATCACCGCGGTGCAGGATATCGGCAAGGCGATTCATCCCGCGCTGGCCACCGGCCAGATCGAAGGAGGCACAGGACAAGGCGTGGGCTTCGCGCTCATCGAGCAGGTGGTCATGAAGAATGGCGCGATGGCCAACGCCCAACTCACGAATTACACCATCCCTACGACACTCGACACGCCGGCGATGGACGTCGTCATCATGGAGAATCCATTTCCCGAGGGTCCCTTCGGGGCGAAAGGCCTGGGCGAACTACCCATCGACGGACCGGCGCCGGCAATCGTGAATGCCATTCGATCATTGGGCATCGACGTCCGCGAAGTGCCCGCCACCGCGGAAGTAGTGATGCTCTCGACGTTGCATCCCAGGCGGGCTGTCGAAAATTACGTGGATGTGCTGACGTATGGATCGCCCGCCTCTGTCCCGGCATGAAGCTCACGCTCAACGGGGCCGGAGTGGATGTCGAGGCGCATCCCATGAAGCGCCTGCTGGACGTGCTGCGCGAGGAGTGCGGGCTCATTGGCACGAAGGAGGGCTGCGGCGAGGGCGAGTGCGGGGCGTGCACCGTGCTCGTGGACGGCGAGCCGGTGTGCGCGTGTCTGGTGCCATGGGCACACGCAGACGGAAAAGAGATCACTACTATAGAAGGGTTGGGTGACCAACACCCACTCCAGCGGGCGTTCATGGACGAGGTAGGCGCCCAGTGTGGCATCTGTACGCCGGGAATGATTCTCGCCGCCATCGCCCTGGGGCCCAATCCCTCGCTGGACGCCATCAAGTCGGGGCTCACCGGAAACCTCTGCCGGTGCACGGGCTACGAAGCCATCTACCGGGCAATCCAGTCCGTGTATGCGAACAGCAACTAGCGCGCTGGAGCTCGCGCGACCCGCGAGCGTACGTCAAGCCCTCGAGATGCTGCGCGACGACCCTTCGCTCGTACCGCTCGCCGGCTGCACAGACTTGTACGTCGCCGTGAACTTCGGAACGCTCACCGGGCTGCGGTTCCTGGACCTTTGGCCCCTGGAGCCACTCCGTCGCATCACGCTCAGCGGCGACACGCTTGTCATCGGCGCGCTGGCCACCTACACCGATATCATCAGATCGCGTCACGTGAAGAAGCGCCTGCCCATGCTGGTGCAGGCAGCGACACAGATCGGAGGGCCACAGATCCAGAATCGCGGGACCATCGGCGGCAACGTCGCCAACGGCTCGCCGGCGGGCGATACGCTCCCGGTGCTTGCCGCCGCCGATGCAGTCGTGGTCGTGCGGAGCGCGACGGGCGAGCGACGCATCCCGTTCAATACGTTCTACACCGGCTACCGGACATCGCTCAGGCGACCGGATGAGATCATCGTAGCGGTGGAGGTTGTGGCGCAGGCCGGGACGCAGTGGTTCCGCAAGGTGGGAACGCGCGCCGCCCAGGCGATTTCCAAGGTGGTGATGGCTGCGGTGCGCGACACTCGCCCACGCGTCGCCATCGGTTCCGTCGCGGCCACCGTCGTGCGCGCGCCGCGCACCGAAGCCGCTCTTGCCGAAGGCGCGTCCGCCGACGACGCGGCGCACATCCTGGGCGAGGAAATTCATCCCATCGACGACGTGCGCTCCAGCGCGCAGTACCGCCGCACCGTGGCGATGAACCTGCTGCGTCGGTTCTGGAGCGACACAGCGAGGACATGACATGAAGTGGCATCGGGCACCCAGTGTCGTACGCGGTGATCGCGTGCTCACGTCCGCTGGCTTGCGTCCGGCCGCGCTGCATCTGTCCCAGGGACGCGTCACGCGCGTTACCAACGCGGACGACCTTGGAGGCGCGAGCCCGTTCGCAATTCTTGATGTCGCCGGATTGGTGGTGTTGCCCGGATTGGTGGACTCGCATGTGCACATCAACGACCCGGGACGCGCGGACTGGGAAGGATTTCCGACAGCCACCGCGGCCGCCGCGGCTGGCGGCATTACAACGCTGGTGGACATGCCGCTGAACAGCATTCCGGCCACCACGTCCCTGGAGGCGTTGCGGGTCAAGCGCACGAGCGCCGAGCGGACGTGCCAGGTGGACGTGGGGTTCCTCGCGGGCGTCGTACCGGGGAACACTCATGAGCTACGCGACATGTGGGACGCCGGGGTGTTGGGCTTCAAGTGCTTTCTCGTGCCGTCGGGCGTGGAGGAGTTCGAGAACGTGAGCGAACAGGACCTTCGCGCTGCGATGCCGGTGCTCGCAGCGCTCGGCGCACCCCTGCAAGCCCACGCTGAGCTGCCCGGGCCTATCGAGCGTGCGGGCGCGGCCCTGGGGTCGGCGGATCCTCGCGCCTACTCGACGTACCTCGCGTCGCGTCCGCCGGACGCGGAGGTGCAGGCGGTGCAGCTCCTGCTGGCCCTTGCCCGGGAGTTCAACGCGCGGATTCACATCGTCCATGTGTCGGCCGCGGAAGTCCTTCCGCTATTGCGGCAGGCGCGCGCCGCGGGGATTGCGGTGACCGCCGAAAGTTGCCCGCATTACCTGACGCTCGAAGCCGAGCAAGTGCCGATGGGCGCCACCGAGTTCAAGTGCGCGCCGCCCATCCGCGGCCACGAGAATCGTGAAGCGTTGTGGCGCGGCTTGCTCGAGGGTGTGCTCGACAGCGTCGTTTCGGATCATTCGCCGTGTCCGCCGACGATGAAGCGACGCGAAGCGGGCGACTTCTTCAAATCGTGGGGGGGCGTGGCGTCGCTGGAGCTCACGCTGCCGGTGATGTTGACGGAGATGCGCTCGCGATCGCTTCCTCTGGAACACGTGCAACGCTGGATGGCGGCGGCACCCGCACGACTCACCGGCCTGTCCACCTCGAAGGGGCAGCTCGCGGCGGGCTTCCAGGCTGATTTCGTTATCGTGGACCCGGATCATTCCTTCACCGTGCACCCCGAACGCCTGCATCAGCGTCATCCAATCACACCATACGCGGGCCGCACGTTGTACGGCAGGGTTCACGCGACCTATCTACGCGGTGAGCTGGTATATGCGGAGCACGAGATCGTCGGCGAGCCCGGGGGCCGGCTGCTGACTCGCGGAAGCCCTGCGTGAGGTCTTGCGCTCCCGTCGTCCGTCTCTAGAGTCCGCAGCGCATGACGCCATTCACCGATCTCATCGATCTCGCCGCGGAACGACTCGGCGGCGCGGTGCTGCTGGCGAACGACGAATTCTTCGCGCCCAAGGAAGCGTTGCTCCGACCCGGCGCGCCGGAATGGCGCGAGGGTGAATACACCGACCGCGGCAAGTGGATGGACGGGTGGGAGACGCGTCGGCGCCGCACGCCAGGCCACGATTGGTGCATCGTACGGCTTGGGCTGCGCGGCGCCATCCACGGCATCGTGGTGGACACCAGTTTTTTCCGGGGGAACTTTCCCGAATCGTGCAGCGTCGACGCCGCGATGGTCGAAGGCACGCCATCGTCCGAGGATCTGGCGGACGAATCGAAGACACGCTGGGTCAGCATCCTTCCGCAGGTGTCCTTGAAGGGTGATACGAGGAACGAGTTCGCGATCCGTGGTCTGCCGAGCGCAACGCACCTGCGCCTCTCGATCTTTCCCGATGGCGGCGTGGCGCGCCTGCGCGTTCACGGCGAGCCCGTCTTTGATGCCCATCGCGCGGCGGGGAGTGAGGTGGATCTCGCTGCCATGGAGAACGGCGGGATCGTGATCGCGTGCAGCGACATGTTCTTCGGTCACCGGCACAACCTCATCCTGCCGGGGCGTTCCACGCACATGGGCGACGGATGGGAGACGAAGCGACGGCGTGGCCCCGGGAACGACTGGTCCATGATCCGCCTGGCCGCGCGTGGTGTGATTCACCGCGTCGAAATCGACACCGACCACTTCAAGGGAAACGCACCAGCGAGCGCGATGCTGGAGACCATCGATGCGGCCGGTGAATCGAAAACGCTGGATGCGCCACGGGGTGCGTGGCAGACACTCCTTGCCAAGTCTCCGCTGCAGCCGCACACGCGGCATCGCTTTCCTGATATCGCGCTGAAAAAGCCCGCCACGCACGCCCGGCTCTCCATCTATCCCGATGGCGGCATTGCGCGTCTGAGATTGTTCGGGACGCGCGCGTGACGCTGGACGAGCTCAACGCCTTGGCGATGGACGCGGCGCGGCGAGAGCTCGAACGGTGCTGTGGCTCGGCGAGGTGGGTGGCCGCGATGGCAGCGCGGCGCCCCTTTCGCAACACGGACGACGTGCAGACCGCGGCGGATGAGGTCTGGTGGTCGTAGGGCGGAGCGGATTGGCTCGAGGCCTTCTCACATCATGCCCGCATCGGCGATCGTGGGCGTGCGGCAGGGTGGGCCCGCGAGGAACAGTCTGGCGTGGGCACGGCGACGGATGATTCGGTCAAGGCACTCGCCCGGCTGAATCGCGACTACGAGCGTAAGTTTGGCCACGTCTTCCTGATCTTCGCCACGGGAAGAGGCGCCGAAGAAATGCTGGACGAGCTGCGAGTGCGGCTGGCGAACGATCCCGCGGGTGAGCTTCGCAATGCCGCGGCGGAGCAGGCGAAGATCACGAGACTGCGGTTGACAAAACTTCTCTCGAACGATGGGGCAACACCGGGGAGCCGATGATCACTACGCATGTGCTGGACATATCGGTTGGGAAGCCGGCCGGCGGCGTACGCGTCTCCCTCGCACGCGTGGATGACGCCAAGCGCGTTTCCGTCGGGTCAGGCGTCACCGACGCGGATGGACGGCTACGCGACCTGGCGCCCACGGCAACGCCACTGGATGCGGGCGTCTATGAGCTCACTTTCGAGACCGGCACGTACTTCAGAACGCGCGGCGTGGAGTCGCTTCATCCGTGGATTACGGTGGCCATCCAGATTGCGGACGCGCGGCAGCACTACCATGTGCCGCTGCTCGTGAGCCCCTACGGATTTACCACATACCGCGGGTCCTGAGCGACGGGGATCCGCCTATCTGACCTGGGCGCCAGTCTCGACCCAACGGGCCAGAATCGCGCGCTCCGTCTCTGTCATGCGCGTCTTGTTGCCGGGCGGCATGGTGCGGGTGACGATGGCGCGTTCGCGAATCCGCTCCGCAAGCGAGCGCATTTGTTCCGGCGTGTCGAGCGCCACTCCCGCGGGCATTACACCGAGCGATACATCCGACGGAGACGCCGAGTGGCACGCAGCGCACCGGCGATCCAGGATTCGCCGTACGGCGTCGAAGGGCACTGTCGCGGGAAGCGTCATCAACACCGAATCGAATTCGGACAGCCCGGATTGCGATTGCCACTGCCGCGCGTGGAATGGGCCCAGCCCCATTTGCGCAGACAATAGAATCATTCCCGCCGCGATCGTTCCTGCGAGCGCCGGCTTCCAATGCCGATAGGTGAACCGAACGTTGAGCACGTGCCGCACGGCCGCACCAATCGCGATCAGCGCGAGCAGCGCGAGGTCACTTCCCGGCCTGGCGTACAGCGACGGGAAATGCGCGCTGAGCATCAACGCGATGACGGGGAATGTGAGGTAGTTGTTGTGGATCGAACGAGTCTTGGCCCGGTCCGCAATGACCTGGGACGGCTCGCGCCCGGCCCGTAGCGCGGTCACCAGTTCTCGCTGTGACGGCATGATGGTGAATGCCACGTTGCCGGCCATCAATGTGCCAAGCAACGCGCCGACGTGGATGTACGCCGCGCGACCGCTGAGCCGCATCAGCAACAACTCGATCGCCACAACGAGCAGGAGGATGGAGAGGATGGCGGCACCGCGGGGCGCGCGCGTCCCGATGGTTCGCCAGATGGATTCATAGAGCGTCCACCCCAGGACGATCGTGCCGACGGCGAGCGCCGCACCCGCTGCCGGCGAGATGCTGGCGACCGCTGGATCGACAATCAACGCCCGTCCTCCCAGGTAGTACACGACGATCAGCAGCGAGGCGCCGCTGAGCCAGGTGGTGTACGCCTGCCACTTGAACCAGTGTAACGGATGGGGCAGTGACCGCTCGCCAGCGGCGCCTCGCTCGCCTTTGTTTTTCTCGACGAGATAGAAGCCGCCGCTGTGGATCAGCCAGATGTCGCCGTAGACATCGGCGTCGCCGCGAGGCCGGAGACTGCGGTCGAGCCAGTTGAACAGCAGCGAATTGCCGACCCACATGATGCCGGCGATGACGTGCACCCATCGCGCAATCAGGTCGGCCAGCTCAATCGCGGGACCACTCATGCGTTGTAGATTTGGCCGCCGCGCGCGCGATAGTTCTCGAGCACGGCCCGGGCTTCGTCTCGGAGCACACCACGCTGCACCTCGATCCCGCGCTCCTGCAGGTACGTCCACGATTGCGGAAACACGGGACCCTCTTCGAAATTCAGTTGTGAAGCATCCTCGCGAGTGGCGCCGCACACGATGCGCTTGACGCCACTCCAGAGCGTGGCCGGATCAGAGAGGCGGCTCTCCAATCAGTCCCAGCGCCCTGTTGACGATAGTTGGAGCAATGCGGAAAGAGATCCGCTCCATCATCTCAATC
>JANNJV010000568.1:0-4959 GCA_031395945.1 Gemmatimonadota bacterium
CGCGAGCACATCGCCGCTCTGGTATAGGCGCCTGTCTACCACGGTTTGTCATGTACTCGTCGCCGACGACGAGCCGCACATTGGACGGATCATCAAGATGAAGCTCGAGCAGGGTCCCTTCCGGGTAACCCTGGCGTACGACGGCAAGGAGGCGCTCGAAGTCCTGGAGCGCGAGGGCGATTTCGGTCTTGTGCTGCTGGACCTCATGATGCCGCACCTGACCGGACTCGATGTGCTCTCAGCCATGCGCAGCAACGATCGATGGAAGGACCTGCCCTGCATCATCCTCACGGCGGCGGGTCAGGACCAGCAGCATCAGCTCGCGCTCGAGCTGGGCGCCAGCGAGTTCCTCACCAAGCCGTTCAGCCCGAAGAAGCTGTATCAGCGCGCGATGGAACTCACCGGGCTGGCGCCGCAGGATGGCGGCTCGATCGCGGACGACGCGTGACTCGCTGGGCAGTAGTGCTGGCCGGCGGCATCGGAAGCCGATTCTGGCCGCTGAGTACCCAGGAGCGGCCGAAGCAATTGCTGCCACTCGTGGGGCAGAAACCGCTGCTGGTCGAGCAGCTGGAGCGGTTGGGCCCGCTCGTGGACCCGGAGCATACGCTGGTGCTCACCAACGCTGCGCTCGTAGGCGCGGTGTCGAAGGCGGCGCCTGGCATTCCTGCCGGCAACATCATCGCCGAACCCAAGCCGGCGGGCACTGCGGCGGCGCTCGCGTGGGCATCGCACGCGATCCGGCAGCGCGGCGGAAAGGACGCCACGATGATCTCCGTCCACGCGGACTGGGCGATCGGGAATCCGGATGGGTTTCGCAAGGCACTCGAGACGGCCGCAAGCGCGGCCGAGGAGCATAAGGCGCTCGTGACGGTCGGCATCGTGCCGACGCGACCGGACCCCGGTTTCGGCTACATCGAACCGGGAAAGAGCCTCTCGCCGGGAGTTCGCCGCGTGACGCGATTCGTGGAGAAGCCATCCCGCGAGCGCGCCGTCGAAATGCGCGATCAGGGCTATCTCTGGAACTCCGGAATCTTTGTTTGGCGCGTCGGTGAGTTCCTGGAAGAGGTGCGCGCCCATGCACCCGAGATCTTCCTCGCCCTCGACAAGCACGGCGACAGCCCGGAGCACTTCTTTGGCGCTGTTGCGAAGCCACTCTCCGTGGACCACGCAGTGTTGGAACGCAGCACCCGAGTGCTCGTCGTGTCCGGCGACTTCGGCTGGGACGACGTCGGCACCTGGGGGTCGTTGCATCGTGTGCGGCAGCATGACGAGCAAGGAAACGCCGTCAGCGGCAGTGTGCATGCGCTGGAGGCGACCAACAATGTCGTGCATGCGGAGGGGCAGCACGTGGTACTCTACGGCGTGCACGATCTGGTGGTGATTGCTCGCGACGGCATGACGGTCGTCACCACGGTGGACGCGTCCGCGGACCTGAAGCGGCTGGTGGAGTCGCTGCCGCCAGAGCTGAAAGGCAGCACGTGAGCGATCTCTTTCTTTACGACGACGCCACCGCGCGGACCTTCGAACCCTTTTCGCTCACCCGCCCCACGAGCGAGCTGCGCGCCGGCGCGCTGCTCTTGCGCGAGCGCTGGGAGCACGCCCTGGGGCGCAAAGCGGTGGGGATCGTGACGGCGGCACACCTGGCCGATTTCGATGAGCCATGGAGCGTCGGCGTTGTGGGGGGGGGCGGACGGTTGAAGAAGGGATCGGTGCTGGCGAATTCGCGCTGCGCGGTGACGCTCGCGACGGCCCCCGCTGCCGATGTCTGGCTTTGCGAAGGGCGCGCCGCCGGCGTCACGCTGGCGCGCGACGTGGACGTCGACGAACTCGCCGATGGCAACGTTGGCCTGGATTCGCTCGCCCGTGACGGCGGAAAGCGCGTGGAGGTGCAGGGACGCTGGATCGAATACGTGTGGGACTTCATCTCGCAGCTGTCGGCGATGCTCTCCGCCGACGTCACCGCGCTGTCCAGAACCGCGCGCAAGCTGGGGCGCACCGATGGACTGCTCGGCGGCCCGCACGGCGTATATATGGAAGACGGCGGCGCCATCGAGCCGCAGGTGTACTTCGACACCAACGCGGGTCCGGTGCTCATCCGCAAGGGCGCCAGCATCCAGGCGTTCACGCGCATCGGTGGTCCGTGCGTCATCGGCGCCGAATCCATTGTGGGCGGAGACAAGATCGCATCCAGCTCCGTGGGCGAGGTCTGCAAGGTCCACGGCGAAGTGAGCATGTCCATCTTTCTGGGGCACGCCAACAAGGGACACGACGGATTCCTGGGGCACTCGTTCCTGGGACGCTGGGCGAACCTTGGCGCCGGAACCATCACCAGCAACCTGAAGAACACGTACGGCACTGTTCAGCTGTGGACGCCCGCCGGCGAGGTGGATACCGGACAGCAGTTCCTGGGCACGCTGTTCGGCGACCACGCCAAGACCGGGATCGGGACGTCGCTGAACACCGGCACCGTCATCGGTGCCGGGGCCAACGTGTATGGCAGCGTCATGCCGCCCAAGATGGTTCCGCCCTTTGCATGGGGCGAACGCGCGCCATATTCGACGTATCGCATGGACAAGTTTCTGGAGGTCGCGCAGCGCATGATGGCACGCCGTCACGTGGATCTGACGCCGCGTCAGACTCGGCTGCTGCGCGCGGCGGGCGAGCGCGCCCAGGGAGCACGGGCCGGATGAAGCTCTGGGTGCTAGGGAGCGGGAGCAAAGGCAACGCGGTCGTCGTGGAAAGCGGGAACTGCCGCGTGCTCATCGACGTCGGCTTCGGGCCGCGGATCCTCAAGAAACGGTTGCAGTCGGTGGGGCTGGCGCCGGAGTCCATCGAAGCGTGCATCATCACGCACGAGCACTCGGACCACGTCCGCGGCGCGATGCGCGCGTCTCGCAAGTGGCAGTGGCCGGTGTTCGCGACGTACGGAACGATCAGCGAGTCGCGGTTGGGTGACCCATTGTTCGCCCTCGTCACGGGACGCCCCGCGATCGGATTTTCGGCTGGGGCAACGCTCACCTTTTCCGAGCTGGACGTCACGACGTTCCGTACGCCGCACGATGCGGCCGATCCCATCGGCGTGGTGGTGACGTCGCGCCGAACGGGCGCGCGCGCTGCGGTGTGCACGGACATCGGGTATGCGAGCGCGAACGTGCGCAAGCTCGTGCGGGATGTGGACCTCATGGTGCTGGAATCGAACCACGATGAGGAGATGTTGGCCAACGGGCCTTACCCCCTCTGGTTGCAGCGCCGCATCGCGTCGCACACGGGACACCTGTCGAATCGTGACGCCGGGCGGCTGGTGCGCGACTCGGTGACGCCGCAGCTGCGGCAGATCGTGCTGGCGCACTTGAGCGAGAAGAACAACACGCCGCGGGTCGCCTACGACAATATGCGATCGTCCCTGAAGGGCACCGCGTTTCGCGGCGCGTTGATTCCGGCCCTGCAGGATGCCGCCATCGGCCCGTTCATCCCGGCTGGCATCCGGGTGCAGGAACAACTTTCGCTCGGGTTGTAGCGGTCGGCCCGACAGACGCTGAGGCGCGGGTTGGCGTGCCTCGTATCGTTACACGAGCAACATGGGCGCGGGTATTGACGGCCACCATTGGTTGGGTAGGGTTTGGTAGGTCGTGGCAGGGGCGTCACCGTCAGGCGCCAGATCCACCCGCACCGGAATTCCTTCCCATGCGCATCGCGCGCCGCACATCCGTGCTGTTGTTCCTCGCGTTGGCCGCTGGATTGTTCCTCCCTTCAACCGCTTCGGCTCAAGGCGTCACCACGGGCGCGCTCGCGGGGATCGCGACAGACTCGTCCGGCAATCCCATTACCGACGCCGGCGTCGTCGCGGTGCATGTGCCCTCCGGCACGCAGTATCGCGCGATCACACGGGCCGGTGGCGCTTTTACGCTGCCCAACCTCAGGGTCGGCGGGCCGTATCGAATCACGGTGTCGTTCGTTGGCTACCAGCCGGCGACGCGCGACAACGTGTACGTCGCGCTCGGCGAAACACAGCGGGTGGATTTCAGACTCGGCCGCGTCGCTGCGCAACTTGGCACCGTGGTGGTCAGCGCGCGAGGCGAGGAAAGTTCGCAGACAGGCGCGGCGACCACCGTCGATCCTCTGCAGGTGACGGCGCTGCCGTCGATCAAACGCAGCACGCGCGACCTTACACGCCTGGACCCGCGCAGTGATGGCAACTTCTCGTTCGGCGGCCGCAACTGGCTGTTCAACAGCATCTCGCTGGACGGGTCGTACTTCAGCAACTCCTTCGGACTCGATGACCCGGCTCCCGGCGGCCAGACCAACGCGGAGCCCGTGCCCTTCGACGCCGTCGAGCAGGTGCAGGTGTCCATCGCCCCCTTCGACGTACGCCAGGGCGGATTCACCGGCGCCAGCATCAACACCGTGACTAAGAGCGGCACGAACGATTTTCGTGGCGCCGCCTACACCTACGTGCGCAACGACGCGATGGTGGGCAATCAGGTGAGCGGGCAGAAGGTGATTGCGAACCCCAGCCTGCGCTACAACCAGACCGGCGTGTCGTTCAGCGGACCGATCATGCGCGACAAGTTGTTCTTCTTCATCAACGGCGAAATTGAGCGCACCGAAGATCCCGGATCGAATTTCGTTGCGGCGCGCCCCGGCGTGAGCGGCTTTGGCGTATCACGCGTGACGGCGGCGCAGACAACGTCGACGTGTTCGAACGGTTCCTCCAGCGCGCGTACATCGGCCAGAAGACGTTCTCGATCGAAGGCGTTGACGCGCTGGTGCCGATGCTGGACGCGACGATCGAGTTGTGCGCCGAGTCGGGTGCCAACCAGATCGTCATCGGCATGGCACACCGCGGCCGGCTCAACGTCATCACGCACGTGGTCGGTAGGCCGCTCGAGTCGATCCTGGGCGAGTTCGAGGGCATGACCGAATCCGCCGGTGACGAGGACTGGATCGAGACCGCCGGCG
>JANNJV010000590.1:0-1873 GCA_031395945.1 Gemmatimonadota bacterium
CGAATCGAGTCCGCTGGGTGGACGCGGTCCCAGTTTCCAGGGCAGCGCACACTATGTCGCGCCGAATCCGGTGCCCGGAGCGACGTTCACGTACTATCTGCGCGACGCCATACGCACGCGCCGTGAGCGCCGGCAGCAAGCCGAGCGCGTCGCGACTCGGCGGAATGAAGACGTGCTGTATCCCTCGTGGGACACGCTGCGTGTCGAGGATCGGGAAGAGACGCCGGCGATCATACTGACGGTCACCGATGCGGAAGGCCGAGTGGTGCGACGCCTCACCGGCCCGGTGGCCGCAGGTGTCCAACGCGTTACCTGGGATCTGCGATACCCCGCGTCCACGCCGCCGCTCGCGGTTGCAGGGGCCAGTGGCGGCGGTGGGGCAGGCGGCGGTGGGGCAGGCGGCGGTGCAGCAGGCGGCGGTGCGGCAGGCGCGGCCGGGGACGACGACGGCGGAATCCGCCCGCCCGCTGGCCCTTACGTTTTGCCCGGCACCTACAGCGTCGCGATGGCGCGCCGTGTGGATGGCGTCACCACACCAATTGCAGGCTCGCAGAAGTTTGACGTGTTCATGCTGGACGGCGATGCCGCGCCGAGAACTCCGGCTGTGCTGGCGTTCCAGCAGCAAACGTCCAGACTCCAGCGCGCTGTGATGGGTGCGAACGCACTGACAAACGAGACGCTCACCCGGGTGCAGGCCCTGCGTCGCGCGCTCAACGAAACACCGACGGCCGACGACCGACTGGCGAACGACGCGCGCGCCCTGGAGATCAGGCTGCGCGACATCCAGGTGGCGCTGACGGGCGATCAGACCATGTCGCGTCGCTCGGAGCCGTCGGCGCCTTCGCTCATGAGCCGGCTCAATGGAATCACCGGAGGGCTCTGGTCCAACACCCTCGACGCGCCAACGGCGACCCACCGACGCCAATATGACCTCGTTGCCGGGGAGTTCGAGAAGGTGCTCGCGCAGCTCAAGCCCGTGCTGGAAACCGATTTGAAACGGGTGGAGGATGCGGCTGAGGCGGCGGGCGCTCCATGGACCAGCGGGCGAATTCCCGCCTGGAAACCCTGAACGAGGCTCGTGATCATGCCTGCTCGGCGCTCGACATCGAAGAAGACCGCGGCAAAAACTTCAACGCGTGCAGCGAGCGACAAGCTCGACCTGTACGCCAAGCACAAAAACGAGTACATCGCCGGCAAGTTACCCGCGCTCGTACAGGTCGGGCCGGCGAGGTATCTCGCCATCGCCGGGCGCAGCGCGCCCGGGGCGGAGGAGTTCACGCGCGCCATCGAATCGCTGTACAACGTGGCGTTCACCATCAGGATGGCGCGCAAGTTCGCCGGCAAGGATTACGCGGTCACCAAGCTTGAAGGGCTGTGGTGGCGCGACGCCGGCGCTTCCGATCCTCCGGATTTGTTCACCATCTGGAACTGGCAAATGCTCCTTCGCGTTCCGCCCTTCGTGAGCAAGCGCGAAGTCGCGAGCACCATCGAGAGCCTGATTGCCAAAGGCAAAAGTGACAATGTGCGCACGGTTGAACTGATCGAGCTCACGGAAGGGAAGTGTGTCCAGATTCTGCACGTGGGGCCTTACACGGAGGAGCAGGAGAGCATTGCGAAGTTGCGCAGTTTCGCCGAACAGGCTGGACGCCGCTTTTCAGGCAAGCACCACGAGATCTATCTGTCTGATCCCAGGCGTGTGAAGCCGCCGCAGTTGAAAACCATTCTGCGCTATCCAGTCGTGTGACTCAGGCGGGAATCGCGTCAAATACGTCGCAGTACTTCTCGAGATAGAACGCCAGGCGCTTGCGCTTGTACTGCATGATCCAGCGAGGATGCTCCAACGCGTGGATGGTGGCGAAGAAGCCGTGCTCCT
>JANNJV010000016.1:0-3871 GCA_031395945.1 Gemmatimonadota bacterium
CGCGGATCGAATCAACGCAGACCTTCTGGCATTCATCAAAGCGTAAAGGAGTACGCGATGACCACTTTGGCGACAGCGCACGAAGAGAGAATCGTCAGCCCGAAGGGCGTCAAGATCTTCGTGCTCGATGCGCGACTTCCCGCGGCTCGCCTTGGAACGGCTCCCGCCGGCACGGCGGCCAGTGTGGTCGCTCGGGGGTCACGATGAAGCTACTCATCGCCCGGCGATCTCCGCAGTACTGGCGTGTCACGCTGAACAATCCGCCGATCAACTTGTTCGATCCGGAGATGCTCGACGAGCTCACCGGGCTCATTGACGATTTGGAGCGGGACCAACACGTTCAGGTGGTGGTGTTCGACAGCGCCGTCCCGGACTTTTTCATGGCGCATCTCGACGTCGCGCGGGCCGCGGAGTTCAGGGTGGCTGTTGGCCCGACGGGCCTGCCACCCTGGCCTGATGTGGCGATGCGGCTGGAGCGCGCGCCGTTCGTAACCGTCGGGGTCGTACGCGGCCGCGCGCGCGGTGTCGGGAGCGAGTTTCTCCTGGCGCTCGACGTACGTTTCGCGAGTCGGGAAAAAGCCATTCTGGGCCAACTCGAAGTCGGAACCGGACTTTTCCCCGGTGGTGGCGGCCTGGAGCGTCTCCCAAAATTGACGGGGCGCGCACGGGCCATCGAGATCGTGACGGGCGCGGACGACTTCGATGCCGATACGGCGGAGCGGTACGGGTGGGTTAATCGCTCGATACCTGACGCCGACTTGGACGCGTTCGTCGAGCGGTTCGCGGATCGCCTTGCGCGCTTCGATCGTCGGGCGATTGCCACGGCGAAGCAGATCATCTCCGCACGCACAGGCCTTCCGGCGCCGGCGGACCTGGCCGCCACTGAGGCCAAGTTCCTGGAAGCCCTAGCGTTTCCGGAAGTCCAGGCTCGTTTGAGGCACCTCTTTGAAAGGGGTTTTCAACGTGACAGCGATCTCGAGCGACGCATGGGGTTTCACCTCGGCGCGTCGGAGCAGGCCGACATGTCGACGTAGCGGAACCTCCATCAATGTCACTCCGCCAACTCTTGTCGCGGGCGCGACGCGGATCGAATCAACGCAGACCTTCTGGCATTTATCAAAGCGTAAAGGAGTAGACATGACCACTTTAGCGACAGCGCACGAAGAGAAGATTGACAGCGCGAAAGGTCTCAAGATCTTCGTGCGGTCCTGGGCCCCCGCATCCAGTCCTCGCGCGGCCATCGTCGTGTGCCATGGCGTCAATGCACACGGCGGGCAATATGTGTGGGCTGCGGAACAGTTCGTCGCCGCCGGCTTCGCGGTATTCGCCCTCGACTTGCGCGGCCGCGGACGATCCGAAGGCGAGCGCTTCTACGTCGAGGACATCGCGGACTACGTGAGCGACGTCGCCAACACCATCGCGCTGGCGAAATCACGGCATCCTGGGTTGCCCGTCTACCTTCTGGGTCACAGCGCCGGCGGTGTGGTATCGGCGACCTACGTCCTCGACAACCAGGCGCAGCTCGCTGGGTTCATCTGCGAGAGTTTCGCGTTTCAGGTGCCAGCCCCCGGCTTCGCGCTCGCGGCGATCAAAGGGATCAGTCATTTCGCCCCGCGCCTGCCCGTATTGAAACTCAAGAACGAGGACTTCTCACGTGATCCGAAGGCGGTCGAAGCCTTGAACAACGATCCCCTGACCGCGCACGAAGTACAGCCGGCCATTACGGTCGCGGCCCTGGTGCGCGCCGACGAGCGGCTGCACGACGAATTCCCATCGATCACGCTGCCCCTGCTGATCATGCACGGAACCGATGACAAGGCCACCGTCTGTCGCGGAAGTCAGTTTTTCTACGACACGGCGGGCTCGAAGGACAAGACGCTCAAGCTGTACGAAGGCCATTTTCACGACCTTTTGAACGACATCGGCAAAGAACAGGCCATGGCCGATATCCAGCGGTGGATCGTCGAGCGGCTTCCGGTCGCGTAGATGATGGAATGCCACACCGATGATGCAGTCTGTCGCGAACGCCAACGTGTTGACGAGCGTCCAGACGCTTGATGATGTTCTGGACGATCACGCGTCGGAGTTGGGGCACGACTTCATCGCCTATCGAAACCATGTCTACCGAGTCGTGAATCTCTGCGCCGCGATTGTGGGAGACCGCGGTGACCTCGAGAAGATTGCTATCGCCGCGGTTTTTCACGACTTGGGGATCTGGACAGACAAGACGTTCGACTACATCGCCCCGTCCGTCGCGCTCGCGCACCAGTACCTCACCCGCAACGGTCGCGCTGACTGGATCGCCGAGATCGAGAGGATGATCGTGAACCACCACAAGATCACGGCCGCTACCTCGACTGCAGCTGCGCTCGTCGAGCCATTCCGACGAGCCGATTGGATCGACGTGACGCGCGGGGTAAGAACGTTCGGTGTTCCACGTCCATTCATCGCATCGTTGTTCGCGATCTGGCCAAGCGCGGGGTTTCACTGGCGGCTTGGGCAGCTGACGCTTGAAAGGTTCCGAGCCCATCCGCTGTCACCGTTGCCCATGGTCAGACTGTAATGGCGACCCGCTCAGGCGCAGATACGCTGCTGACGGAACGACGGGAGCTGATGTTCCCGACGCTGACGTCCGAACAGATCGCACGAATTGGTTACCACGGGCGCCGCCGCAATGTTGATCGCGGTGAAATCCTGATCGATCGCGGGGAACGCACACCGCGATTCTTCGTGATCATCGATGGTGAAGTCGAGATCCTGCAGGGCGACGGCGATCAGCCGACGACGGTGATCGTCCACGCGGCCGGGAACTTTACTGGTGAGTTGCACACGTTGTCGGGACGACCAAGTCTCACGCAGGCAAGGGTCCGTGCTGCCGGCGAAGTGATCGAGGTCGGGTCAGACGCCGTCCGCTTACTAGTGCAGACCGATGGCGAGCTGAGCGCGATCCTGATGCAGGCATTCATTCTCAGGCGGGTGAGCCTTATCGACCACGGCTTAGGCGACGTGGTCGTCGTCGGCTCGATGCATTCGGCCGAGACCCTGAGGATCAAGGCATTCCTCAGTCGCAATGGGCATCCGTACGCGTACGTGGACATCACAAGGGAAGCCGACGTCGAGAAGTTGCTCGACGGGTTCCAGGTCGCGGTCGACGACATCCCCATCGTGATCTGCCGTTGCACGGCGATGTTGCGCAACCCGACGAATAGTGAACTCGCCGCGTGTCTGGGATTCAACGACGCCATTGATTCAGCCCTCACCCGCGACGTCATCGTTGTCGGCGCTGGACCGGCTGGACTCGCGGCGGCCGTCTACGCAGCCTCTGAAGGGCTCCGCGTGCTGGTCATCGAACTGTCGGCGGCCGGAGGTCAGGCCGGATCGAGCTCGCGCATCGAGAACTACCTCGGATTCCCGGCGGGGATTTCTGGGCAGGAACTTGCAACGCGCGCATTCACCCAGGCGCAAAAGTTCGGTGCGGAGATCCTGGTTGCGCGCACTGCAACTCGCCTTTTGTGTGAGGGTCGCCGGTACGTCGTCGCGCTCGATAACGACATCCAACTTGCGGCTCGAACGATCGTAATTGCGACAGGTGCGCGCTATCGTCGGCTTCCCATTGAGAACCTGAGCACATTCGAAGGCGTAGGTGTGTACTACAACGCCAGCTATGCCGAAGCGCAGCTGTGCCATGGTGAGGACGTCGCGGTCGTCGGCGGTGGGAACTCTGCGGGCCAAGCCGCCCTTTTTCTAGCCGAGACAGCGCAACGCGTGTACGTGCTGGTCCGGTCTGCGAGACTGGCAGACACCATGTCACGGTATCTCGTTCGCAGGTTGGAAGAGCATTCGAAGATCGAAATCAGGACGAGGACCGAAG
>JANNJV010000013.1:0-5346 GCA_031395945.1 Gemmatimonadota bacterium
GGTGCCCAACGCGCTGACGCGGGCCGAGCGCGACTCGGGATGGCGATCGCTCTTCGACGGCCGCACGCTCCACGGGTGGCACGCCCTGGGACTGCCGCACATTCCGCCGGGCCTGTGGACCGTCGAGGACGGCGCGATCAAACATCTCGGGAAGCAGACGGGCGCGCTGCAAGCCGACGGTCAGCCCCTCAGCGGATTCGATCTCATCTCCGACAGCGCCTACCAGAACTTCGAGCTGTCGTGGGAATGGAAGATCGCGACCGCCGGCAACAGCGGCGTGAAGTACAACGTCTCCGAAGAGCTCTCGACCACGATGCAGCCGAAGCACGCGGCCAAGGGTTGGGAGTACCAGGTCATTGACGACGAGCGCAACGACGACAACAAGATCGCCACCCATCGCACGGGGTCGCTCTACGACATCATCGCACCGAACGAGAAAAAGCGCGTTCACCCAGCGGGGGAGTGGGGGGAGTGGAACCGTTCACGTGTCATTTTCCGCGGGAACCACGGCGAGCACTGGCTCAACGGCGAAAAGATCGTCGAGTTCGAGGTGGGCGCTGCCGTCTTCGACTCCGCGTTCGCGAAGAGCAAGTACGCGCAGTATCCGTCGTGGTTTCCTGTGCGGCGGAAAGGCCAGATCGTGCTCCAGGACCACGGAGACGTCGTGTGGTATCGCGACATCAAGATTCGGGAGGCGAAGTGACCATGTCCCACATGCACCGGCGTGAGTTCATCAAGAAAACCTCCGCCACTGGGCTCGGCGTCCTCGCGACATCGAGCGGCCTGGCGCCGTTCATTGGCGAACGACGCTCACCGATCGAGACGGTCCGCGTCGCCGTCGTCGGCGTAAATGGCCGAGGCGCGGCGCTCGCGCGCCACTTTGCCACACTTGCGAATTCTGAGGTTGCCTACGTCTGCGACGTGGACTCCGCAGTTCTCCAGAAGGGCATGGACGCCGCCAAAGCGCAGACGCGCGCCCCGCGCACCAGCGCAGACTTCCGTCGCATTCTCGACGACAAGAGCGTCGACGCGCTGTGCATGGCGACGCCCGACCATTGGCACGCGCCCATGACCCTCCTGGCGCTCCAGGCAGGGAAGCACGTGTACCTCGAGAAGCCCAGCGGGCACAATCCGCGCGAGGACGAGCTTCTGATGGAGGCGGCGCGCAAGTATCAGCGGTTGCATGTCCAACTGGGCACGCAGCGTCGATCGGCGCCCCACTTTTTCGAGGCGCTTCAGGCGCTCAAGGACGGCGTGATCGGCAAGACGTATCTCGCCCGCGCGTGGTACGCCAACTCGCGCACCGGTATCGGCCGCGGCAAGGTGGTGCCGGTTCCGGCGAACCTGGACTATGAGCTGTGGCAGGGCCCTGCGCCGCGCGCTCCGTATCGCGACAACGTCATCCACTACAACTGGCACTGGTTCACGCGTTGGGGTACGGGTGAGATCTGCAACAACGGGACGCACGAGCTGGATGTCGCCCGCTGGCTGCTGGCGCTCGACTATCCCACCTCGGTGTCGTCGGTGGGGGGGCGCTTTCACGGCGACGACGACTGGGAGTTCACCGACACGCAGACTACGACCTTCACCTTCGAAGGGGACAAAGTGGTCGAGTGGCACGGCCAGAGCTGCAACGGCTTGCCGACGTTCGGACGCGGCCGCGGCACCATGATCCTGGGAACCGCGGGAAGCATGATCATCGATCAGGATGGCTACATCGTCTCGGATCTCAAGAACAAAATCGTGAAGGACGCCACGGCGCGGCCGACAGATGCGCTCAACACCACCGGCGACGGCCCGCTTACGGAGTTCCACATCAAGAACTTTCTCGACGCCATCCGTGTGGGGACGAAGCTCAACGCGCCCATCGAGGACGGCGCCAAGACGGGGCTACTCTGCCACCTGGGCACGATCGCGCAGCAGACGGGGCGCAAGCTGCGCATCGATCCCAAAACCGGTCATATCCTCGGCGACGCCGATGCCATGAGCCGCTGGACGCGTGCGTACGAGCCTGGGTGGGCGCCAACGGTGTGAGTCGGCTTCACAAGGATCGCTGTTTCGACGCCGACAGGACCGTTCGAAGGATCGCTCGCGCGCTCTATGACGAGACGCGCGAGCTTCCGATCGTCTCCCCCCACGGGCACGTAGACCCGCGCCTCCTGGCCACCAACGACCCCTTTCCCGAGCCGGCGTCGCTGATCGTCACGGCCGATCACTACATACTGCGCATGTTGTATGCGCGCGGTATTCCGCTCGAGTCGCTCGGCGTGCCGCGCCGCGACGGTCGGCCCGTGGAAACCAACCCAAGGAAGGCCTGGCAACTGTTCGCCGACAACTATTTCGTCTTTCGCGGGACGCCCACGGGCATGTGGCTCGACCACGTCCTGCACGAGGTCTTTGGCGCATCCAAGCCGCTCGACGGAAAGACCGCGGCGAAGATCTACGACGACATCAACGGCAAGCTGGCGTCCGCGGAATTCCGCCCGCGCGCGCTGTTCGAGCGATTCAAGATCGAGGTGTTGGCGACCACGGACGCCGCCAGCGACTCGCTCGAACATCACGCGGCGATCAAGCGATCGGGATGGAAGGGGCGAGTAATCCCGACATTCCGGCCGGACGCGGTCTTTCGTCTCGCGCTGCCCGGCTGGCCTGCCGCCATCGACGCGCTCTCCACCGTGCGCGGCGCTCCAATCGCCAGCGCGGCCGAGCTACTGCGAGCGCTGGAGAAACGCCGCGAGGCGTTCAAACGCATGGGCGCGACGGCAACCGATCACGGCGTGCTGGAGCCGTACACGACGTCCGTGAGCGCGCACGTCGCCGAGGCGTTGTTTCGGCGCGGCGTGGACGGCACGGCAACGGCGGAGGATCAGCGCGAGTTCGAGGGCTGGATGTTGATGGAGATGGCGCGGATGTCTCTGGAGGACGGGCTCGTGATGCAACTCCACGCCGGCGCGCTGCGGGACCACAACCGCGATGTGTTGGAAGCATTCGGCCCGGACATGGGCGGCGACATCCCGATTGCGACCGAGTTCACGCGTAACCTGCGGCCGCTGCTGAATGCATACGGCAATGACGCGCGGCTGACGCTGATCCTCTTCACGCTCGACGAATCCACGTACAGCCGTGAGCTGGCACCGCTGGCGGGCCACTATCCCGCGGTGCGACTTGGCGCGCCATGGTGGTTCCACGATTCCATCGAAGGGATGACGCGCTTTCGTGAACGCACCACCGAGAGCGCAGGGATCGACAAGACCGTTGGCTTTACCGACGACACTCGTGCGTTTTGCTCGATTCCCGCGCGGCACGACGTGGCGCGCCGGGTGGATGCCAACTGGCTTGCCCGTCAGGTCTCGCGGCACATCATCAGCATGGCCGACGCGAGGGCGATGGCGCGCGCGCTCGCCTATGAGCTTGCGAAACGGAGTTACCGGCTCGGCTGACCCGCTGATCCCACCCCTGGCGTATGGTACGCGCTGTAATGGTCAGACCGCGCCATGAGCGGTAGCATTGAGCCCATGGATCTCGTGACGTTCGGCGAAGCGATGGTGCGTCTCACCCCGCCAGGACTCCAGCGGATCGAGCAAGCGCACTCCTTCGACGCGTACGTCGGCGGCGCGGAGCTCAACGTCGCGGTGGCGGCGGCGCGCCTTGGTCTGGCGACTCGCTGGGTGTCGCAACTCCCGGACAATCCCCTGGGCCGCATGATCGCGGGCCGCGCACGCGAGCAGGGCGTGGACGTCTCGCACGTTTCGTGGACGACGCGCGACCGCGCGGGCCTGTATTTCGTGGAGCTCGGCGCCGCTCCACGCGCGTCGGACGTCCTGTACGACCGCGCGGCATCCGCCATGGCCAAGGTATCCGCCGGTGTCATCGACTGGAGCAGCGCGCTGCATGGAGCGCGCTGGCTGCATGTCAGCGGCATCACTGCCGCGCTCAGCGAATCTGCTGCCGCCGCGCTCGCTGAAGCCATCGCGGCCGCGAAGGCGGCGTCAGTCACTGTGAGCTACGACCTGAACTTTCGCGCCAAGCTCTGGAGCGCAGACCGCGCACGCGAAACGCAGGAACCGCTGCTCCGCTTTGTCGACGTACTGATCACAGGGGACGACGCCGCTCGCGCGGTCTTTGGCGTTGCCGCCGACACACCGGAGCAGGTGGCTCGCGAGCTGCAACAACGCTTCGGCATTCCGGCGGTTGCCGTCACGACACGAGGCGGAGCCCTTACGCGCGCGACGACGTGGCGCGCACTGGTCCTCGCCGACAATCGCGTGCATTGCTCGCCCAGCTTCGACGTCGAGGTCGTGGACCCGCTCGGCGCCGGCGACGCGTTCGCCGCCGGACTGATCTTCGGCCAACTGCGAAAAGGGGACGCGTCGTGGGAGAAGTCCGTGCAACTTGGCGCGGCGCTCGCGGCGATCAAGCACACCATCCCTGGCGACTTCTGTCTTGCGAGCCTCGGCGAGGTGGAGGCGCTGCTCGCGCAAACGGGCGGCGCCGCCACACGGATGCTCAACCGATGACCCCACCCGGCACGGGTGGGCGCGCGAACGACACGGTCTTCGCGCTGCGCGAACTCGGGATCATTCCCGTTCTGCGTTGCGACAGCGCCGACGTCGCGGTGCGAGTCGCCGACATCCTGATCGACGCAGGCCTCCTCGCCATCGAGGTCACGATGACGGTCCCGAACGCCATCGACGCCATCGCCGCGCTCACTCGGAGCGCTCGACGTTCGGGGAATGGGGCGCGCGCGGTGATCGGCGCGGGGACGGTTACAAACGCAGCCGACGCGCAACGCGCCATCGACGCTGGCGCCGAGTTCATTGTGTCACCCGGTCTCGTCCCGGAAGTAATCCACGCCGCCAAGGCCGCCGGCGTTGCTGTGCTCCCAGGTGCGCTCACACCGACTGAGATCCTCGCCGCAGCTCGCGCGGGGGGAGATCTCATCAAAGTCTTTCCCGCCCAGGCGGTGGGAGGCGCAGCCTACATTCGCGCGCTGCGCGGCCCCTTCCCGGACATTCCACTCGTTCCCACCGGCGGAGTGGATCTCGACAACGTCGGCGACTTCATGCGTGCCGGCGCCACGGCGGTGGGCGTCGGCTCGGAGCTGGTGTCGCGCGACGCGCTCGCGCGCGAGGATTGGACCGGGATTGCGATCCGCGCGAAGCAGTTCCTGGTGGCGGTGGCGGCAGCGCGGCAGCCGAAACGCGCGGCCCCAGCGCGCGTCTGACGCCGGCGCTTGCTGTCGTGAGAAGCCTTGACGCCAGTAATTAGTCAATTAGCTTATCAGCTAAGGAACAAACTAACAGCGACACTATGACATCCCCCGATGCAGTATTCAAGGCTTTGGCC
>JANNJV010000019.1:0-6374 GCA_031395945.1 Gemmatimonadota bacterium
ACGCCCGACCCCAACGTCGCCTTGGCCGCGCGCGTTCCTTCGAACGTCAACGGCATGGACAGCTCGTCAGGCCGGATGAACACTCCTGCCGCCCCGCCCAGCAGCACACTGGTGAGTGTCCGGCCGGGAAGCACGCCGCCCGCCATCGCCAGGAGATCGCGCCCAGTGATTCCGAACGCCGCTTCGTAAAGTCCCGGCTTCTGAACGCATCCGCTCACGCAGAAGAGGCGCGTTCCCGTGGACTGCTCCGTGCCGATCCTGGCAAACGCCGATCCGCCGAGTAGCAGAATGTGGGGAACATTCATCAGTGTCTCGACGTTGTTGACCACTGTGGGCTTTCCGAATAACCCGGCTTGCACGGGGAAGGGCGGTTTGTTGCGTGGCTCGCCGCGCAACCCTTCTATGGAATTGAACAGGGCGGTCTCCTCGCCACAGATGTACGCTCCGGCGCCGCGTCTGATCTCGATGTCGAAGCGAACCCCGCGGCTCATGATGTCACCGCCCAGCAGTCCCGCCTGACGCGCTTGGGCAATCGCATCTGACACGCGCTGAAACGCGCGCGGATACTCACCGCGCACGTAGAGGTATCCGTGCTCGCAACCGGTGGCAAAGCCGGCAATCGTCATGGATTCCACCAGCGCGAATGGGTCCTCCTCCATGAGCATGCGGTCCTTGAACGTGCCGGGCTCGGACTCGTCCGCGTTGCAAACCAGGTAGTGGGGACGCGCGGGTTGCTTTGCCACCGCGTCCCATTTCCGTCCCGTCGGGAACGCTGCGCCACCTCGACCCAGGAGCCTGGACGCCGTGACTTCAGCGATGACGGCCTCCGCGCCAATGTCGAGGGCCCGCGCCAACGCCACGTATCCGCTCGCCGTGCGATATGCGCCCAGACTCGAGGGATCCACTCGCCCCACGCGCTTCAAGAGAAGCGCGCCTTCGGCGCCCCCATGCATCGTGACCTGAGGCTGGCGCGCTACGGCCAAGGCACCGTCTTGCGCACCGGCGCGCAGCGCCGCCGAGAACACATCGGCGCCGCCATCCGCGCCGCCGCCGACACCGCTGTTCGAATTGCCGATCATCGTGTCGCGCGGTTCGACACCGAACTCCTGAAGGAGCGCCGCCGGCGCCTGGTCGCACATGCCCAGGCATGGCGAGCGGACCCACGCAGCATCCAGGACTCGCGCATGATCGCCTGTAGGGGGATGATGCTCCGGTCCGACCTGTCTCTCCAGCTGCGCAATCAGTACATCCGCGCCGCGGCACTTGCACGCAATGTCGTCGCAGACGTGCAGCACGCGCCTGGGCCGCGGGGTGGTAGAGAACAGGGCGTAGAATGTCGCGACGCCCCACGCGTCCGCGGGCGGCACCGAGAGACGCGTGCAGACGTAATTCAGTGCACCTTCGCTGATCCACCCCACGCGGGACTGTACCGCGTGCAACGCCGGCAGCAGCAGGTGGCGCTGGTTGCGCGCCGCGTGGCCGCCGAACGCAACATGAGTGTCACGCACGGAATCGCGTACGCCACCGTCCCATCCCGATGTCGGCGCGCCGAGCAACATGTCAACAGCCTCACGTTCCTCGGCGGACGGCGGCGCGTCGTGGAACTTGATGTCCATCAATCCCCTTCGATCGAGGCCGTTCTCCGGGCGGTTCCCGGAACTCCCAGCCCAGCGCCCAGGACGCGTTCAACGCGAACCGCGCACGCCTTGAACTCGGCGGTGCCGGATTTGGGATCGAACTCGTCGATCGTGAGGAAGTTGGTGGGCACCTGGTCGGGGAAATGCAGCGTCATGAACACCAGGCCGGGCTTGAGTGCGTAGTCCACCCGTGCCGGCGCCTGCAACGTCCCGCGGCGGGACGTGACCTGGAGCAACTCGCCCGTCTCGATTCCCAGACGCTCGGCGTCCTCGGGCGCGATGTCCACGCTTTCTCCGCGATGCAGAGGCGAATC
The DNA here is from genome assembly GCA_031395945.1 of Gemmatimonadota bacterium. Taxonomy (GTDB): domain Bacteria; phylum Gemmatimonadota; class Gemmatimonadetes; order Gemmatimonadales; family Gemmatimonadaceae; genus DASPMP01. The sequence continues at coordinate 1,952 of JANNJV010000019.1, forward strand.
GTATCCGCTGCTCTGAACGCCCGTGTTGTAGCTCTCCAGCCGCCGGCCCGTCGTGAGCACAAATGGATAATCCTCGTCCGGCTGCTCCACCGGCGGCTCGTGCTCCACGGCATGGAACGGCGCGAGTCGTCCCTCGGGCGGCTCGTTCCACAGCCGGGCGTGCAGGTACTGTTGCCCCGGATGCGACTCATCGCTACATGGCCATTGCAGTCCGTTGCACGCCTCGAGTCGCGCGTAGCTCATTCCGGAAAACATTGGCGCCAGCAAGCGCATCTCGTTCCACGCGAGCTCGGCGGTTGGATTCCCGAACTCACGGCCAAGGCGCCGGGCGATCTGCGAGATGATCCATAGGTCGTCGCGCGCGTCGTGTGGAGGCTCCAGCGCCTTGCGTACGCGTTGCACGCGCCGTTCGCTGTTGGTCACGGTACCCTCGGCCTCGCACCAGCTGGCGGATGCCGGCAACACCACGTGCGCCAGCTGCGCGGTCTTGGTGAGGAAAATGTCCTGTACCACGAGATGATCGAGTCCGGTGAGCAGCCGTTCGACGCGGTGGAGATCCGCGTCCGATTGCGCCGGGTTCTCCCCAATGACGAACAGCGAGGTGAGGTCGCCCTGATCCATGGCCTGGAACATCTGCGTCAGGTTCCAGCCGTGACGCTGCTGGATCTTCACGCTCCACGCTCGCTCGAATTTGGCGCGCGCGTCGGCGTCGAGAATGTCCTGGAAACCCGCGAGACGGTTGGGAATCGCCCCCATGTCGCCGCCGCCTTGAACGTTGTTCTGTCCGCGCAGCGGGTTCAGCCCGCAGCCGTAGCGTCCCACTTTGCCAGTAAGCAACGCGAGGTTGATCAGCGCGAGGACGTTGTCCACCGCGTTGTGGTGTTCGGTGATGCCGAGCGTCCAGCAGATCATCCCGCGGTCCGCTCGCGCGTACGCCAGTGCCGCATCCCGAATCACGTCGCCAGGGATGCCGGTTTCCCGCTCAGCGAACGCGAGCGTGTATTTCTCCACGCCGGCGCGATACGGCTCGAAGTCTGTCGTCGCGCGACGGATGAATGTGTCGTGGGCGAGCCCCTCGTGGATGATGACGCGGCCCATCGCGTTGGCGAGCGCGATGTCACTGCCCACACGCAGCCCGAGCCATGTGTCCGCCCACGCGGCCGTCGCCGTGCGCCGCGGATCCACGACGAAGAGCCGTGCGCCCGCCCGCACGCCTTTGAGCACGTGATGAAAAAAAATGGGATGAGCATCGCGAGCGTTCGAGCCCCAGAGGAAGATGACGTCCGTTTCTTCCACTTCCTGATAGGAGCTCGTGCCGCCTCCCGCACCGAAGACCGCCGCCAGACCGACGACGCTAGGCGCGTGTCATGTCCGGTTGCAACTATCGATATTGTTGTTGCCGAACGCGACGCGGGCCAGCTTTCCGGCCAGAAAATTCACCTCATTCGTCGCCTTCGAGCAGCTGAAGATTCCGAGTGAGTTCGTGCCGCGAACTTCGATGTTGCGACGGAATCCAGCGGCGGCCACGTCGAGTGCCTCGTCCCACGTGGCCGGCTGAAGGACGCCGGCCTTTCGAATGAGCGGCGTGGTAAGGCGTGGATACGACCCTGCGATTTTATTTCGCGGCATCAGCCATCTCCAAGTTGTTGGACGTCAAGTCAACGACATACGTCAATCGGTTGCGTCGAACTTCCCACATCAAACTTCGAACCTCAGACCTTCGACGTCAAACGCTCTTCACGATGCATCCACATCACTCGCGCGCTCGAGAATTGCTCTAGTAATGACGCTGTGATCAACGAATCCTCGGCAGCGACGACGAACGACAAGGACCTGCAGCGCGCCCGGGCGCTGGCTCGGCTGCTCGATACCGCCATTGGCATCCCGGGCACACCAATCCGGCTGGGGCTCGACGCCATTCTCGGAATCATCCCGGGTGCTGGAGACCTGATCGCCGGCGCGCTCTCCAGCTACATCATTCTCGCGGCCGCAAGACGGGGAGCCTCGCGCGCCGTGCTGCTGCGGATGATCGGTAACATCGCGATCGACACCGCGATCGGTTCCATCCCAATCATCGGCGACATCTTCGACGTCGCCTTCAAGTCGAACGCCATGAACGTCGCACTCCTCGAGCGACTGGCGACGCAACCGGCGGCTGTCGAGAAGACCAGCCGCCGGCTTGGGGTCGTCGTCATGGTGGTGGTGCTGCTTGTCGTCCTCGGACTGGCGACCCTCGGTTTCCTGTTGGCGCGCTTTCTCTGGCGGCTCGCGACCGCCTGACTACCGGCGACGTCCCTTCTTCTTCGATTTTGCGCGGGTGTGGGCGCGCGGTCTGGCTTTGGCCCTGGTCTTCTTCCGCGGGCGCGCCCGCGCTTTCCCTCGCGCCTTCGCGCCTGCCCTGGCTGCCCTCGCTTTGGACTTGGTCTTGGTCCTGGTCTTCGTTTTCGCCTTGGCTTTGACTTTGAATTTGGCTCTGGCTCTCTTGCGCCCGGTGCGCGGCGCTGACGCTGCCGCCTTCGCCACCTCGGACGCGGGACCTTGATGAACGGCGAACGCGGCGCCTTGCGGGTCCATGATCACCGCGATCAAGTCGCCGCCAGGGACTTCCATCGGGCCGTTGACCACCTGGCCCCCCAGAGTCGTCGCTGTTTTCGCGGCCTTCTTTACATCCTTGACATGCACGTAGCACGTCCAGAATGGCGGCACTCCCGCCATCCGACCCGCTCCTTTGAACATTCCCCCGTACTCCGCATCGTTCATCCCGAACATCTGATACATCCCGATGTCCGGCCCCATGTCGGACGCGCTCGTCTTCTGCCATCCAAACATTTTGCGATAGAACTCGAAGGCGGCCTCCGGGTTGGACGTCATCAACTCGTGCCACACGAATCGTCCGAGCCGCCGCGTGCCGTCAAAGCCCGGCGCATCTTCCAGGGCCGTGTAGACTGCGAACAACGCTCCCTGCGGATCCTTCACGATCGCAAAGCGCCCGGTGCCGGGAATATCGTGCGGCCCGAAATGCACCGCACCGCCCAGCGACGACACCTGTCTCGCGGCGGAGTCAACGTCGGTAACGGAGATGTACGGAATCCAGTTGCTGCGGGTTCCCTGCGCGAGTTGGTCGGGACGGAGTTGGACCACTCCGCCGAGAGGCGCGCTGTCGCTGGTCCACTCGGTGTACTGCATCTGGTCGAACTCCTCAGTACCCCATCCGGTGACTGCGGGATAGAACTTGAGGGCAGACGCCACGTCGGAAGTCGTCAACTCGTACCACACGAATTGGCCGTGCATTGGATTGGGAGCGTAGGGTGGAGGGAAGGGGCAAACGGAAGCGGCGGCGCTCGCACTCAAGTGAATGTGCGAACACCGCCGCGTCCAGTACGCAGGACTCTAGAACCGCGTTTCAGCGTCCCTGTCGCCTTCGACCTCGCGGCGGCGCACCTGCGCCTCCTCAACAATGGGGCGTCGTTCAACTACCCGCTCGCGCGAGGCGTTGGTATAGCGGACATCGGTGCGTACCGAGGATAGCTCCTTGGCAGACAGCCTGGGGTTCGTCGAGTCACCGTGCTCCTCCAGGTCGCCCGAATCGGCGCGAACGACTCTGCGGCCGCGATCGATCTCGACAACGCGCAATGGCACGTACGCATGTAAGTCAGAACCGACCAGATCGACATCGATCATCACCACTTCGCCCGCCTTGGCATCGATCAGCAGGTCGCGGACGTGTCCAAGCACCTTGCCCGAGAGCGTCTTCACTTCCCATGAGCGGATGTCCGCCTCGCCACTCGCCACCTGCCATCCACGCATTTCGCTGATAGGTACCAACCGCTCACGCTCGCGCGCGTAGGGTCCCACGCCTGCAGCGTCCGTCGGACGCCGGGAAGTCTTTTTTGTCATAGTCAAGCTCCTGTGGCGACGCCTGCGCCGGGACCCGCGAGGAAATACCACGCTACCGCTGCAACGACCACGACTGCCACCAGGACCCACACAATCGCGCGGTTGCGGCGCTGGGGTGCGACGCGAATCTCGGCCAATGCCGCCTCCATTAAAGGTGCGCCGATACCCAGCGCACTCATCGTGCCGGAGGCTGGTGCAAATTCGACGCGATCGAGAGGAAACCGGCGCATATCAAGCATCGGCGGGAAACGCGCAAACGATAGCGAGCCCAACCACGCGCTCGGCTAAAAGGCGGTCTTCGACGGCTCAACGAGGATCACTGGTATCAGGATCAGTGGTACAGATGGTATGGCTTCGTGGTTGCCTGAAAAGCGGTGGACTCGTTCTGCCAGTGTCTGAGCAGCGCATCCACACCGCCGCGTTCGACTGCCGCGCGAAGCCGACGTGTGCCGGCCAACCGTTCGGCTCCGGCCCCCCGCTGCCAGCTGAACTGCTTGGGGTGACGGCGATAGATGGTTCGCATCAG
>JANNJV010000252.1:0-6359 GCA_031395945.1 Gemmatimonadota bacterium
CATCATGGCGTGCCGTGAGCTGGGCGGCACGCGCTGGCCGGCCAACATCATGGAGGGCATCCGCGCGTGGCCCGAGGATCTTCGATTCATCCTGCCTCCTGGAACGTTCAACTGAGAGTGGGCTCTACCCGAAGCCGGGGACATGAGCAACATTGCGGCTTCGCGGCGAGGTCGTGCGACGAGGAATTCTGTGGGTCCCAACGAACCGCGTCCATCCCGGACGCAGCCCGGAAAGCGAGTGGTATCAGGCCCGCTGAAAATAGTCGGACGCCGAGCCGTACCAACACCATCCTTAACTCCGTCATTGGCCTCTGCGTTACATCAGCCCGGATCCGTACTTTTACGGACCCTGCGCGAGAACTGACCCTGACTACTGAAAACGCATGTTTCTTCGACGCACCAACTTTGCACTCTACCTGCTACCGCACCCCAACGCCATGGTGATAGCGAACCGACGCGTTGCACGACTCTGTGTGCTGGGCGTTCTCGCGTGCGCCCGACCCGACACGGAGTCCGCTACTCCTGGTGCGGACAGCGTAACGCCGGCCACCACAACGACGACCTCCAATCCGGTTCCAGCAGCTGCGTCGCAGGAGATCTTCATCGATAGCGTACGTCCGGGAAACCCGATTACCGTGACGGGTCGCGCGCGCACCTTCGAGAACACGGTGCAAGTGCGCGTGCGCGACGCCGCCGGTCGCCTGATCGCACAGACGCACACCACCAGCGACGGCGAAATGGGGCACCACAACCCGTATTCCGCGCAACTTTGGCTGGTTCGCGATCCGGGCGACCGCCTCATTGCGGAGGCCTTCGAGTACTCTGCCATGGACGGCTCCGAGCGCTCGCTCACGAGCGACACGCTGCCCCACACCTCAGCCAAAACGCGCATCACGCTGCTGTTCCCCGGGAGCGACTGTACCCAAACGGTCGCATTTACGCGCGATGTGCCGAAGCCGGCTGCCATCGCGCGCCTGCTCGTTCAGGCGCTCATCGCCGGACCGGATAGCGTCGAGGCCGCAGCCGGCGCGACGTCGGCATTTCCCGCTGGATCACGCGTCAACAACGTGGTGCTGCGCGGGGGCGATCTCACCGTCGATTTCAACGAGCGGCTGCAAAATGTCGGTGGCGCCTGCGCCGCGCAGGGAATTCGCGCTTCAGTGACCCGCACGCTCGAACGGCTTCCGACCGTCAAACGGGTCATTATCACCGCAGGCGGCAGCGAGCCACTCGCGCTGCAGCCGTAGCGGCCATCGTTACCGCAAGCTCAGGGCTTGCTGGGATTGAACTTGAAGCCAATCTCCACGCTCTCGGCGATCGGCCGCGAGGCAGGCGACGGGCTGCGCGCCGGGTCAAAACGCATCTCGGGAATCACCTTGCGAACGGCCGCTGTGAGCAGGGGATGCGGCGACGAAATCACGATCACGGTTGCGCCGACCGGCCGACCGTCCGTATCGACCTCGAAGCGCACCACGACATCTCCGCCGATACGATTCTTCGACAGCTGGTCCGGATAGCGCGGCGTCGGTAGCGCGCCGATGAGACGCGCCCGCTGTGGCACTCCGACGGCCTCGAAGTCGGCGGCGTTGAGTCTGCGCGTGTTATCCAGCGTCGACTGCATCTGCACCGAAAACGACTCCCCCACCGTGCCCATGCGCGAGTTGATGAGCCGGGAAACGGAATCCAGTCTGACGACCATGGGCCGCATGCTGGGCACCAGGATTTCCGGCTCTGCGGGCTCGTCGCTGGCCTTACGCGAGACGCGCTCTTCCGAGCGGGCGCGTCCGGTTGCAGCGGACGCGGTCACCGCGGCCGCTATGGAGTCTCTCACGTGCTCGGCCGCCACCCGCGGATCCGTGGCAGACGACAACGAGTCGCGTGCCGGTGCGACCTGCGCGAGCGGCGCCTGCTGCACCCACCCGGAATTCGCGTCCGATTTCATCGCCGCATACGCACCCCATGCCACCAGCGGCAGCGCGATGACCCCAGCGCCGATCATCACGGCGGTCCGACGCGGTTGCAGGTACGCCGTCAAGGCTGCGACCAGCGACGCGGCGGCTGCCGGTGCGTGACGAGCCTCATCCGTCTCCTCGAGTTCGTCCTTGATGTCCATCAGGACGTTGAGATACGGTGCGGTCGCCGGCGCGGACGGCGTCGATTCGCGAATGGCCAACCCGTAGCCATGCGGACTTGCTTCCTTCTCCTCGAGCCGCACGACCGGCGTCGGGCGTTCCAGCGCTTGCGGGACTTCGCGCGGGCGGGTTACCGGTGGCTCGAAGGCGGCACTTGCCGGAAGGGGAAAGCGCAGCGAGTCGGTGAGCTGCAAGCGTGGCTTCTCCGACATCGTCGCCGTTGCATCCGGGTGATCCAGCGATTCCTCGGACGCCTGCAACTGGAGATCCGCGATGCGCTCACGCGCCGACCGCAGGCTGGCGTGATCGGCGCCCAACGTCAGCGCGCGAATCGCGAGCGCGCGCTGGAGGTTCTCCAAAGCTTCCCGCACCTTGCCGCGCGCCGCGCACGTCTCCGCGAGGTGCTCGAGCGTGGTGGCCAACGAAAAGTGGTTCGGAGCGAGCGTGCGTTCGCGGATGGTGAGCACCCGGCGCCACAACTGCTCCGCGGCTTCGTGGCTGCCAAGCGCCTGCCGAACCGCGGCCAGACTCGCCAGAACCGTCGCGACTTCAGGATGGTCCTCGCCCTTGACGCGCTTGATCGCGAGCAGGCGCAGCAACAGCGGCTCGGCCAGTTCATGCGCCGACTGTTTCAGGTACAGCCGCGACAGGTCGTTGAGCAGAATGACCAGGTCGGGATGGTCCTGACCGAGTTCCTTCTCGCTGACCGCGAGCGCGCGCGCGAACAACGGCGCCGCCTCGTCGACCGCGCCCATCTCCTGCTTGAGCGTGCCGAGCTTGATGAGTGCGGCTGCTAACTCGAGGGCTGATCCCTCAAGCTTTTCCGCGGCCTGAATGGCCCCGCGCAAGGCCCGCTCGGCGTTGGTCCGATCGCCGCTCGCGAGCGCGACGCCAGCGGCTTCGATGGACCGGTCGTAGCTTGCTGCAAGGTCTACCATGAACGGCGTGTTGGAAGCCGACTTCGAGGGCGACTTCAAGTGAGGCTGGGGAAGGCGAGTGGGATTCGCGCACGCGGCGTCGCGTGGCCAGTAGGGCTTGGACGGTGCGACAGGGCCGCAAGTCGAGGACCGTTCGTAAGTCCAATAGGTACAGCAACATCTATAGTTGACAACGGGAAGTTGTTGCATTCACACAACACTCCTTGTGGTCCGCCACTGACATATGCGTTGCCCTGCAGAATCCCGCGCATTTGACTTGCTATGTCTGTCAGCGTACCGCATGTTCCTTAAATGTGCGGACCGAACGCCGGCCTCAGCGCCAAGTCACGAACTCAACCGTTGGCACTCTGGCGACGCCGGGTTTTTTTCTAGCGCGTGGTAGCCGTGGTGAACGCATCTCGGCAGCCGAAATGCCCCTGCGAGCCGCGTGAATAGTCCACAGCCGTCTCCAGGCTCCCTGCTGATTGCACGCCGTCTGCTCGCGCGTGAAGTCGCCGCGGGCCGTGACGAGAAGCCTGAGATCGTCGGCGCGGCTCTCCAACGGACGTTCCTGCGCTTGTCCGGGAACCTCCGCGATTCCATGGGCGAAGACGGGTACGATGCGCTGCTGACACGGGCACTGGCACGCACGGAAGTCCAGCATCCGGTGCTGAAGGACCTTCGCGGGCTATCGGCCGGCGGCACTGATCTGGACGGAGTCGTGGCGAGCGTCGCTGCCCACGGCGTTCCTGCCGTCACCCGGGCGATCGAAGGATTGTTGGCCGCGCTCCTTGACGTACTCGGCCGGCTCATTGGAGATGACATGGCAATACGAATCCTTGATGACAGTGCTCCGGAGTCGCACCGCGACGGAGCGACAGCATGAACGCGGCGAAGCAATCGCCAAAACGCGCCAGCGGTAAGCACCCGCTCATCAACACCATCGCTACTGGAGTACCGGGGCTCGACACGGTGCTGGGCGGTGGCTTGTGTGAGTATTCGTTCAATCTCATTGCGGGCGATCCTGGCACCGGCAAGACGACGCTGGTTCAGCAGATCATGTTCGCGAACGCCACGAAGGCCCGTCCGGCCCTGTACTTCACGGTGCTCGGCGAGCCGACGGTAAAGATGATGCGCTATCAGCAGCAGTTTGCGTTCTTCGACCGCGCGAAAATCCCGTCCGCAATCCGGTTCGTGAATCTGAGTAAGGAAGCCGCGGGGGAAGACCTGGATGCCGTGCTCGGCCGCATCGTGGGCGAGGTGAAGGAGATAGAGCCAGCGTTTGTCGCCGTGGATTCATTTCGAACCCTTGGCGCGCGCCTACACACCGAGGACGACCGCGGGGGTATTGCACTGGCGGCATTCGTTCAGCGCCTGGCCATGCAACTGACGACCTGGGAAATCACGTCGTTTCTGCTGGGCGAGTACGCCGTAAACGAAGGGCGGCATCCCGTGTTCACGGTGGCGGACAGCATCCTGTGGCTCTCGGATGACGTCGACCGTAACTCAGCGGTGCGAAAGCTGCGCGCGGTGAAAATGCGCGGCGGCGCGCCGATGCCGGGCCTGCACACGTTTCGAATCAACAGCCAGGGCATGCAGGTGTTCCCGCGAATTCCGACCCGTCTACGCGACCATGTCGAACGATCCACCAATCGGCTCCTCACGGGTGTACCCGGCCTCGACGAGATGATGGGCGGCGGCATTCCGGAAGGCGACGTAGTGATGCTCACCGGCCCCGCCGGCAGTGGCAAGACGACGTTCGCAACGCAGTTCGTGTCGCAGGGGCTCAGCCAGAAACAGAACTGCGTCGTGGCCGTGTTCGAGGAGTATCCCGAGGCGTATCTCTCCCGGGCGAAAACGCCAGCCATCGATTTCAGCAAGATGATCGAGGCAGACCGTCTTGCCGTGATCTATCTTCGCCCGCTGGACCTGTCCGTGGACGAGATGTTGGCCGAAATACTCGCAGAGGTAAAGCGGCTCGACGCCACTCGCGTCGTCATCGATTCGCTGTCGGGGTTCGAGATTGCCCTCGCACCGACGTTCCGTATCGACTTCCGCGAATCCCTCTATCGCCTGGTAGGGGCGCTCACGGCGACCGGCGTCACGATCATCATGACCGCCGAGGTGATCGAGCAATTTCCTGGCGGACAGTTCACGACCGAACGTGTCTCCTTCATAACGGATGACATCATCGTCCAGCGCTACGTCGAGATCGACGGCCACATCCAGAAAGTACTTGCCGTAGTGAAAATGCGAGGGAGCCAGCACGCGACGGATTTCAGAACGTACAGTCTCACGCCGAAAGGTGCCGTCATGGGCGCGCCGCTCGCCGGCTATTACGGGATCACCACTGGTAACCCGACCCGCCAGGCGCGTCGCATCGGACAACCCGGCCTCAGCGCCCATGAGGTGATTCTCCTCGAGGCCTTGATTCAGCTCAAGAGCGCGTCGGCGGAAGAGTTGGCGATACAGACAGGCACGACGCTACAGGAAGTTCGTTTGGGAGTCGCGCGGCTGGCCGCGATGGGGTACGTCGATGACGGCGGAACGGGTGCGGCGTATCGCGCCATCGCGCGGCCCGGCGGAGGCTGATGGCGCGACCGCGTGGGTCCGGGGATCTGATCATCAAGGCTTCCGTGGGAAGACACCTGGCGTTTGCACCGGTCGCGTTCGCCGTGACCGAGGGGTCCGGGCATGCCTTGCTGTATGCGAACGCCGTGTTTCGTCGTTTATTCGATGCCGGCCAGATAACCATCGGGCCGCGGCCCGGGGCTCCTGCTTCCGCGGCCGATCTCGCGCCGCTGCTGGACCGCGTGTTTGAAAGCGCGGAAACGCTGCGGGACGCGGTAGTCGAACCCTCAGGCCGCGGTGCCGTGTCGTGGAGTTGTACCGTCTGGCCGGTGCCCGGGCCCGGAGACGTTCCGGAAAAACTGGTCATCGAGGTGCGCGACGTCGAAATGATCGAGGGCGCTAAGGAACGGCAGCGGGACATTGCTCAGCGCCTGCTGCTAGGCGCGCTCCGCGAACAGGACATCGCGCGCGAAGCGATGGGAGCCAGCGACCGGGCGCAACACCTGGCCAGGGCCGCGCGCGATCTCTCGATGTCGCTGGATGAAGATGCAACGCGCGAAACGGTCCGCCGCCTGACGCTTCCACGTCCCGGCACCTGGTGCATCGTCGATGTCGTCGAGTCGAATGGGGCGGTCCACCGGCTTGCCGTCGTGCACCCTGATCCAGCGAAACAGGCGCTGGCGCGGAAGCTCGAGGAAATGTGGCCGCGCGAAAAAGCCGACAAAACGGTGGTGTCGCC
>JANNJV010000253.1:0-9730 GCA_031395945.1 Gemmatimonadota bacterium
TAGCGCGGGGCGGCTTGGGAAAGAGCGGGTCGCCTTTGCGCACCCGCCAGCCGGTCGCATCGAGGCTCATCAGCGCGTCGAAACGCTGATCCTCGATGCGGCCAGGTGCACCGAGGGATTCCCACATCTCCTGCGCCTTCGCGGGAATGAACGGGGCGAACATCACGGCCTGACGCGCGAGCGAGCGCGCCAGTGTTCCAAGCGTCGTTTCAAGCGCGGTGCGCGTTTCCGCGGATTTCGCCAGCGCCCACGGCTGCATCATCTGGATGTATTCATTGCCCCGCGTGGCGCTCTCCATGGCCCAATGCAGGCCCTCATGGAGCAGGAATCCCTTGGTACCATCCATGGCACCGTGATAGCTCTCCAGCGCAACAGCATCCGCCTTGTCGACCTCGGTGTTCAGAGCGGCAGGGACGACAGATTCGCAGTATTTCTCGATCATCGCTGTCGTGCGGCTCGCGAGGTTGCCCCAGGTGTTTGCGAGCTCCGACGTGTACACCTGCTCGAAGCGCTCCCACGAGAAGCTGCCATCGGTATCGAAGGGCACTTCCCGCAAGAGATAGTAGCGAAACGCATCGGGCCCAAAGCGATCGATTGCCTCTATTAGATCGAGCTTTACCCCGGCGGACTTGCTGAACCGTTCTCCACCGAGCAACACGAAGCCGTGGGCCCAGACCCGATCGGGCAGCGAAACCTCTGCGGCCTGGAGCATCGCTGGCCAGATGATGCTGTGGAAGCGGGTGATGTCCTTGCCAATGATGTGCAGGTGCGCGGGCCAGCGATCCTTATATCCCTTCGCGGGGAATCCAGTGGCGGTCAGGTAGTTCGGCAGCGCGTCGAACCAGACATACGTGGTCTGTGTTTCTCCAGTGGACAGCGGCGCGGGGAAGGGCACGCCCCAGGTGAGCCGCGAGCGGCTTGCCGAGATGTCCTCGAGCCCCTGCTCCAGCACCGAGAGAATCTCATTGCGCCGCGAATCCGGCTGGAGGAAGTCGGGGCGTTCGGTGTGCAGACGCTTGAGGAAGCCCTCGTACTTGCTGAGGCGAAAGAACCAGTTGCGTTCTTCCACCCACTCGAGCGTGCGTGTTGGATGCAGGACGCATTTGCCGTCCACGATTTCGCCATCCTGCTTGAACGACTCGCACCCGACGCAGTAGAACCCCGTGTAGGCGCGCTCGTAGAAATCGTCCGGATTGTTGTCGAAGATGCGTTTGATGAGCGCGCGCACACCCGACTTGTGGCCATCTTCCGTGGTGCGCATGAAACGGTCGTGCGAAATGCCGAGTCGCCGCCACATGGCTTCGAAACTCTGGGCGATCTGATCCACCTGCTGCTGCGGCGTCAGCCCGCGCTGCTCCGCGGCCTGCGCCACTTTGTGCCCGTGCTCATCCATCCCGATCAGAAACTGGACGTCGTCCCCACGCAGGCGACGATATCGGGCAATCGCGTCCGCGCCGATCTTCTCGTACGCGTGACCGATGTGGGGCTCACCGTTGGCGTAATCGATTGCCGTCGTGAGATAGAAGCGGCTCAATTCGGCGACCCGCTCCCTGGCTCCGGCGGGCCGCTGCCGTCATGCCGTCCGCCGCGATTGCGACGACCCCCGCGCCGGCCGCGCCGGCGATGAGGGCGTCGCTCGGAGTCGTTCGCCGTCGCGGGCGTGTCCGGCGCCTGTTCGTCGTTCGGTTCCGCCTCCGGGCCCTCTTCCACGACGCTCACCGGAGTGAACGTGTCCGGCTCCTCGATGCTGACGGCGGACGCATCGGCCGTGTCGCTGTCGACGGGCTCGTCGACCTCCACCGGTGCGGCGGATGCAGGCACGACCGTCGATCCGACCGCGGAGGTTTCCTCGACGAACTGCACGAGCGGAATCGTCCGGAACTCGCCCTCCACATTTCGCAGCACGACACGCTCGCGGAAAATGTCGTTCGACACCACGCGCTCGTCGCCCGTAGCCGTCCTGATGATTTTTCCTTCCTTGGGGAACCGACGGCGTGACTGCACGTAGAACTCGTGCTCGTAGCGCAGAGAACACATGAGCCGCCCACAAGCGCCCGAGATTTGCGTCGGGTTGAGCGAGAGCCGCTGATCCTTGGCGACCCCCAGGCTCACCGGCCGCAGCTCCGGAAGCCACGACGCCGAACAGTATTGCCGGCCACAGCGACCGATGCCGTCGAGACGTTTGGCCTCATCTCTGACACCGATCTGTTTCAGCTCGATGCGCGTGCGAAACGTGGCGGCGAGCTCGCGCACGAGTGTACGGAAATCCACCCGTTTCTCAGCGGTGAAGTAGAACGTGAGCTTCTTGCGGTCCCATTGCCACTCCGCATCCGAGACTTTCATCACCAGCGCGTTGGCCCGTACGCGCTCCATGGCTTTGCGACGCGCGTCCTCGTCCTGGGCGCGCAGATCGTCGTGTTTGCGGACGTCATCGCCGGATGCCACGCGGCGGGCCCGTTTGGTCGGTGGCGTGTCGCCCGTGCCATGGGGCACGCCGGCGTTGCGTTGCAGGGCCGCGGCCCCAATGGAATGCACGCGACCCAGGTCTTCGCCGCGGTCCGCCTCGACGATGACCGCCGCGTTCATCACGGGGATGTCGTCGGTTTCCCACAGAAAGAATTCGCGGCGGTTGCCTTTGAACGCTACTTCGATGACGTGTGATGCCATAGGGCTCTACTCCAGGAACTGCCCCATGCGCAGAAACTTTTCACGCCGGCGTCGAACGAGTTTGTCCGGCTTGTACCGTCTCAGCTCATCGAGTTGGCGCAGCAGCACGTCGTGCACGGCCGTGTACGTCACCTGATGGTCGGCGTGAGCGCCACCCTTCGGCTCGGGAATGATCTCGTCGATGACCTTGAGCTCGAACAGGTCCGGGGCAGTAATGCGGAGCGCCGTCGCCGCCTTGTCCCTCATTTCGGCGCTCTTTCCGTCCTTCCACAGAATCGCGGCACATCCCTCGACGGTGATGACCGAGTAGATGGCGTTTTCGAGCATCAGCACACGATCGGCGACACCCAGTGCCAGCGCACCGCCGGACCCGCCTTCCCCGATAATGGTCGCGATGATCGGCACTTCGAGACGGCTCATCTCCAACAGATTCCGCGCGATGGCTTCTGACTGCCCGCGCTCCTCCGCGCCGAGGCCGGCCCAGGCGCCAGGGGTGTCGATGAACGTCAACACCGGGACGTGGAACTTCTCCGCCAGCTTCATGAGCCGGAGCGCTTTCCGGTATCCCTCGGGGTGTGGCATCCCGAAGTTGCGCTTGAGGTTCTCCTTCGTGTCCCGGCCGCGCTGATGACCAATGACCATGACCGTCTCGCCGTCCAGTCGCGCCCAACCGCCAATGATGGCTGCGTCCTCGCGGTACAGCCGGTCGCCGTGAAGCTCGATGAAATCGGTAAACACGGTGCGAAAGTAATCGTCTGCCAAGGGTCGCTTGTTGGAGCGAGCGACCTGCACGCGCTGGAGCGGTGTGAGATTTCGGTAGATCTCCTCACGCAGTTCCGAGAGCTTGCGCTCCAGCGGCGCGATCTCCTCCGCAACATTGAGCTGGCGCTCCCCGGCGAGCTTTTTCAACTCGTCGATCTGGCGCTCGAGCTCAAAAATGGGTTTTTCGAAGTCCAGGGTGGCCGTGGCCATAGGGATATGTTAGGCCAGTCAGCCAGCGCGGACGAGATGTACCCGGTCGGAACCGAGCAAAGCCCGTAGCTCCGTCAGGGCGGCATGAGAAGCTGGGAGCCGCAACGACCTGGACCGCAGCTTGGTCCCGCCGTTGAAGTCCTTCCACCGTACCTCGAGGGCGGGTGCCACCGTGCTGCCGGTAGAATGGGTCTCTATCACCGCGCGCACGTCCCGGAGCACATCCGAGGTAACGTCCTTGCCGTCGCCTAGCGAGATGGCGACGCCGATCTGGCCGGAGAACGCCAGGTCGGCAAACTTGGTGACGGACTCGATGATGAAGGTCGGCGATTCGGCGTCCCTGTCGCGCTTGGAGTAGCCGCCCTTCAACAGGACCGGGATATCCGTGCGCACCTGGTCCGCGATGGCAGCCCATTTCTCTGGAAAGATCAGCACCTCGCTGGAACCAGAAAAATCCTCGACCGTCAGACGCGCGAATTCCGAACCCGACCGTTTGCTGATCTGCTTTTTGACGGCCGTGATGACGACACCAAGCGAAATCGGGTCACCGGTCCAGGCGCCCAACTGCGACACGGTGTGGCTGGCGAACAACTCGCATTCGAGCTGGTAAGGCTCGAGCGGGTGGCCGGAGATGTAGAACCCGAGGATCTCCTTCTCCTTGGAAAGTCTCTCGGATTCGCTCCACGGAGCAATGTTCGGAAAGCGTTTGACGTTGGACGTGTGATGTTGGACGTCTGACGTCAAACCTCCGACATCCGACGGCTGCTCGGTCATGTCGCCGAACAGCGAGACCTGGCCGCTCTCGCGCTCCTGCTGGCGCAGGGAGGCCTCGTGCAGCGCGGTGTCCAGCGCGGCCCAGAGCTGCGACCGCTCGCTGCCCAGCGAATCGAGCGCCCCGCTCGCAATGAGCGCCTCGAACACGCGCTTGTTGCACAAGCGCAGATCCACGCGCTCGCAGAGATCGAAGAGATCCGTGAACGGTCGGTCCGCGCGAGCCGCGAGCATCGAGTCGATGGCCGAGTGTCCGACGTTGCGAACGGCTCCCAACCCGAAGCGCAGCCGCTTGTCCGTCACAACCGTGAATTTGTAGCCCGACTCGTTCACGTCAGGGGCGAGCACGTCGAGGCCGAGCTCCTTCGCCTCGGCGATGTACTTCACGACGTTATCCGTATCGCCGATCGAGGACGACAGAAGCGCCGCCATGTACTCCGGGGCGTAGTGCGCCTTGAGCCAGGCCGTGTGATACGAGATGATGGAGTAGGCAACCGAGTGCGACTTGTTGAAGCCGTAGCGGCCGAACGTTTCGATCTGGCCCGCTAACTCCTCGATGATCCGTTGACCGTAGCCGCGCGCCACCGCCTTCTCCACGAACTTGCCCAACTCCAGCCTGATGAGCTCCGCGTCCTTCTTGCCCACCGCCTTGCGCAGCACGTCTGCTTCGGCCAGCGAGATGCCGGCCAGCTGCTGCGCGATTCGCATCACCTGTTCCTGATAGGTGATGACACCGTAGGTGGGCTGAAGAATTGCCTCGAGTTCGGGGAGGGCATACGACACCGCCTCTTCGCCCTTTTTGCGCCGCTGGTAGACGCGGTGCATGCCGGCGTCGAGCGGGCCCGGTCGCATCAAGGCGTTCGACGCAACAAGGTCGTCGAAGCGGTCGCATCGCATACCCCGCAGCATGTCCGTCGCCAGTGGCGACTCGAACTGGAACACCCCAACCGTCCGTCCCGCGCGCAGCATCCGGTACACCTCGGGGTCCTCGAGCGACAGCGCGTCCATGTCGAGTGTCTCGCCCCTCCGTTCGGCGATCATCGCGAGGGCGTCGTGAATCACGGTGAGCGTCGTGAGGCCCAGGAAGTCCATCTTTAGCATGCCCGCCTTTTCCAGGCAGTTCATGTCGTATTGGCTCACCACGACTTGTTCGTCGTCCGACGATCCCGACCCCTTGGACGTCTGCGTGCAGACGGGGACGTACTCGGTGACCGGGCCAGGCGCGATGACGACGCCGGCCGCGTGCACGCCTGTGTGACGACTCAGCCCCTCGAGCGCGATGGCGTAGTCCAGGAGCTGCGAGTAGCGCTCATCGTCCTTGTAGAGCTTCTTGACCTCCGCAATCTGCTCCACCGCTTCCTTCACGGTCAGCGAATAGTTCGGCTGATTGGGAATCAGTTTCGCCAGCGCGTCCGTCTCTGCGGGGGTGAAGCCCAGTACGCGGCCAACATCTTTAACGGCCGCTCGCGATTTCATGGTACCGAAGGTGACGATCTGGCACACCGAATCGCGGCCGTACTTTTCACGCACGTACTCGATCACCTCGCCGCGTCGTTCGAAGCAGAAATCCACGTCCACGTCCGGCATGGACACCCGTTCCGGGTTCAGGAAGCGCTCAAACAGGAGGTCGAAAGTGAGCGGATCTACGTTGGTGATCCGCAGCGAGTACGCGACGAGCGATCCGGCGGCCGAGCCTCGCCCCGGACCCACGGGAATGCCTTTCTCGCGCGCCGCGCGGATGAAGTCGCCGACGATGAGGAAATAACCGGCATATCCGGTCTTCGTGATGACGGACAGCTCGTAGTCCAGCCGCTCTTGCACGTGCGCGGGGAGCGGATCGCCGTAACGCGCCTTGGCTCCTTGCGTGGCGAGCGACGTGAGAAAGTCGTTCTCACTGGTGACATTCGCCGGGAGCGGAAACGACGGCAGATGGTACTTCTTCTCGAGCGCGACTGAGACCTGGTCGGCGATCTTGAGTGTGTTCTCCAGGACATCGCGGCGGCCGGGGAAGCTCGACGCGATCTCGGACGCCGACTTGAAGTACAGTCCGTTGTCGTAGCGCATGCGATCGCGATCGGCGCGGTCCTTTCCCAGGCCGATGCACAGCAGCACGTCGTGCGCGTCGTGATCCGATCGGTTGAGGAAATGCGCGTCGTTGGTGGCGACCACGGGCAGGCCGACGTCCGTGGCCAGCTTGAACACGCGCTCGTTGAGCACCGCCTGTCCTTCGGACGCGTGCGCCTGGACTTCCAGGTAGTACCTGTCCTTGAACACCTCGGCGTACCACGCGGCGACCTGGCGCGCACCGTCGAAGTCATCCGAGAGCAGATGCGTCGCGATCTCGCCAGCCATGCAGGCGGACGACACGATGATCCCTTCGTTGTACCGCTCGAGCAGCTCGCGATCCACCCGGGGCTTGGTGTAGAAGCCTTCGGTGAACGCCAACGATGAAAGTTTGACGAGATTCCGGTAGCCAACGGCGTCGCGCGCGAGCAATACCAGGTGGTAGTATGGCTTGGCGCCGGAGACGGGTCGGCCACGCTGGCGCCGGTCGCCGGGGGCGACGTAGGCTTCCATGCCGATGATCGGCTTGACCTTGGCTTTCCTGGCCTTCTCCTGAAAATCCCAGGCCGCGTGCAGATTGCCGTGATCGGTAATGGCGAGGGCGGGCTGTTCCAGCTCCTGCGCGCGCCGGATCAGATCGTCAACCCGGTTGGCCCCGTCGAGAAGCGAGTATTCCGAGTGACAGTGCAGATGGACGAAGGACATCGTCATGCAAGATAGCGTGCGGCGCAGGGTGCTGAAATGGACCGTGCGCGCGCTTGGCGCGCTCGCGGTCGTCGCAGTGCTGTTCCTGTCGGTGACGGAGATCGGGCGATACCTCGCCCGCGCCGGATGGGAGGAGGCAAAGATCCTGTGGCGACGGCGCGACATCGCCAGGATCGTCTCGGACACGACGGTCTCCCGGCTCACCCGCGAGAAGCTTCAGACGGTGCTCAATGCGCGCGCGTTCGCCAGAGATTCACTCGACCTGGATGTTGGCAAGAGCTTCGCGACCTTCTCGCAGCTGGACCACGATACGCTGGTACTCGTGCTCTCCGCGGCGTATCGCGACCGGCTGTCGCACTACCGCTGGTGGTTTCCCATCGTGGGGCGCGTGCCGTACAAAGGCTACTTCGACTATGCGAAGGCGCAGGCGGACGAACGCGAGTTCCAGCGCCGCGGGTTCGACACCTATCTCCGGCCCGCATCCGCGTTCAGCACGCTGGGGTGGTTCAACGATCCGCTCGTCTCCACCACGCTCCGCGCCGACACGCTTTCGCTCGTGAACACCGTGATCCATGAGCTCACGCACAACACGTATTACGCCAGCGGCCAGGCCGAGTTCAACGAATCCTTTGCAAACTTCGCGGGCGCGCGCGGTTCGGCCGAGTTCTATCGCGTGCGAGGTCGCGGAGGCGCGGTGCAGGAAGCGGAGGCGCGCTGGTCGGACGAGAAATTGCTGGCGAGATTCTGGAGAACGCTGCATCACGAGATCGATTCGGTGTTCAAGGCACACTCGGGTGACGGGAATATCCGGCTGCGCCTGGCGCTACGCGACAGCATTTTCCGCATGGCGCGCCTGAATCTCGTGCACCGGCTGGGACCGCAGCTGCGCACGGTCGCACCGCGCAACCTCGAACGTGTCCGATTGGACAACGCAGCGCTGCTGGCGCGTCGCATCTATCTCACGGACATCGAGTTGTTCGATTCGGTCTGGGTCCGCGAGAACCGCAACACCCGTAACGCCATTCACCGAATCATCGCGCTTGCCAAGGCGGATGACGAAAAGAAACCGTACGATGCGCTACGGCGGTGGCTCGCGGGTGGCCTCCGGCGGACCGGCGGCAGCGCTGCCGGTGCCAAAGCGACCCCGTAACAGCGCGAACAGATCCACCTTCTCCGCGCCATCGCGTTCCGGCGCAGGTGGCGGGGCGTCACCCGTCGCTTCGAGAACCACACGCTGCATCCGATCGCGGACCCCGTGGTCGAGAAACCGCGACAGCTGATCGATGGAGTAGTCCGCGCTACGTCGCGTGGAGTATGAGTTCATCGGGTACGATACGGCGAGATGATTCCGCGCCCGCGTCATCGCGACGTACATCAGGCGCCGCTCTTCCTCGAGCTCCTCTTCTTGTTCCGTGGCGCGCGCCATCGGGAACCAGCCATCCACCGCCCAGATGAGGAACACTACGTCCCACTCCTTGCCCTTGGAGCTGTGCGCGGTGCTCAGGATCAAGGCATCGTTGTCCTCGTCGCCGGTGCCCTCGGCCAGGTCCTGCGTGCTCTGCGGTGGCTCCAGAGCGATGGTCGACAGGAACGCCGATCGGTTGGGAAAGCTGGTCGCAATTGCCCTGAGCTGATCGAGATCGGCCAGACGGGGCTCGGGGCGATCGTATTTGTCACGCAGCAGGTTGTCGTACAACTGCCGGATGACGTCGATCTCGGTCGCGACGGCATGCTCCGGCGCCGGCGCGTCCGGGAGGCTGTTGCCGCGCAAGCGCCGCATCAGTTGCGACAGCGATTTGTGCGCATCCCGCGCCCGGGGGGGAGGGGTCCAGTGCGTGAGTGCGTCCGCGTCCCAGCCGCGGTCAGCCATGGTGGCCATGATGCCGCGCGCGGTGGTGTCCCCGATGCCCGGCATCAGCATCAACACGCGATACCAGCTCACCTCGTCGCGCGGGTTGTCGATGATGCGAAGAAACGCCACTACGTCCTTCACATGGGCGGCCTCGAGGAACTTGAGCCCGCCCCACTTCTCGAACGGCACGTTGCGATTGGCGAGCTCGATCTCGAGGTCGGCGGACATGTACCCGGCGCGGAACAGCACCGCCATCTCGCGCAATGGAATTCCCTCCTCGTGCAACTCAAGTACGCGATCCGCCACGAAGCGCGTCTGTTCATGCTCATCGCGGATGGTTACGAGCCAGGGTCGATCGCCGCCCACGCGCTTGGTCCAGAGGTTCTTGGTGAACCGCTCATGTGCTCGTGAGATCACGGTGTTGGTGACGTCGAGGATGGGCTGCGTTGACCGGTAGTTCTGTTCCAGCGTGATCAGCTTGGCACCCGCGAAGTGGCGCGGGAAGTCGAGGATGTTGCGCTGTGACGCGCCGCGGAACGAGTAGATGCTCTGGGCGTCATCACCGACCACGGAGATGTTCCGGTGTGTCCGGCACATGCCGCGCAACACCCGGGCTTGCAGCTGATTGGTGTCCTGGTATTCGTCCACCAGCACGTGGTCGTACATCCCGGCGATTCTGGTGGCGAGATCGGGCGAATG
>JANNJV010000304.1:0-12309 GCA_031395945.1 Gemmatimonadota bacterium
TGATACGTGCGACGAGCTTGTCGTGGTCGTCCTCGCGTTGTGAACCCCCGATGATCTCGCCGTACCCTTCGGGCGCCAGGCAGTCGTCGCACAACACGGTCCGAGGATCCGCGGGATTCTCCTTCATGTAGAAGGCCTTCGCCTCCTTCGGGTAGTTCATCACGAAGATCGGGCGATCGTAGTCGGCAACGAGCAACGCTTCGTCTTCCGCGCCCAGGTCGTCGCCCCATTTGATGCTGCTGCCCTTCTGGCGGAGCGTCTCCACCGCCTGCGTGTACTCGATGCGCGGAAAAGGCGGCTTGATCGTCGCGAGCTTGCTGGTGTCCCGCTCGAGTGTCTTCAGCGCGTCGCCGCAGCGCTCCAGCGCGCGCTGCACGAGGTACGAAACGAAGGCTTCCTGGAGCGACATGCTGTCGTCGGAGTCGTACCAGGCCATCTCGGGCTCGATCATCCAGAATTCGGTGAGGTGGCGCCGAGTCTTGGATTTTTCCGCCCTGAACGTAGGCCCGAAGGTGTAGATCAAGCCGAATGCCGCCGCGGCCGCTTCGCCGTACAGCTGGCCGGTTTGCGCCAGGTACGCGGTCCCCTCCTCGAAGTACTGCGTCTCGAACAGACCGCTGCGCTCGCCAATGGCGGCCGTCAGGATTGGGGTATCCGTTCGAAGAAAGCCGCGCTGATAGAAGAAATCGTGGATAGCCTGCTCTATCTCGTTGCGCACGACGAAGATCGCCCGCTGCTTCGGGCTGCGCAGCCAGAGGTGCCGGTTGTCGAGCAGGAAATCGACGCCGTGCTCCTTGGGTTGGATCGGATAATCGATGGGGCTGACACCGATGATCCTCAGGTCGCTGACCGTGATGTCGAACCCACCGGGAGCACGCGGTTCGGCGCGCACTTCTCCCGTGACCGCGACGGACGTTTCGAGAGTTAGTTCCTGGAAACGCCCCCAGACGTCAGGGCTCACCTGCGTTTTCACGATGACTGCCTGGGCCGCGCCGCTGCCATCTCGTAACACGGCGAAGGCGATCTTCCCAGACGACCGGAGGTGGGTGATCCACGCATGCGTGGTGACGGTCGCGCCGACATGATCCTTGAGATCGGCGAGCCGAATATTGCTCAACGACATAAATGTGATTTGTGATGTATGAACCTGGCGATCACGACGGCGGACACCGATAACCGAGGCCGCCAGTCACATTCACCGCCGCCCGCAAGCACGACCGTTGTCCCGTCTGGAGGAGCAGAACACTACTTGCATCGGTTCATACCCGGCAGCCCCAGCGCTGGCGGCGTCGTCCTTGCACTCCAATTAGCGCCGCACCACACCCGCACCCTACCAACGACCGACATGACGCTGCGCACCAGGCTGACCCTGGGACTGCTCACAATCGCCGTCATACTGATCGTGCCCCTGCTCGTCGCTACGCGCTCGCTGGATCGGCTGCACCGCGAAGCGAAGAACCTGCGCGACGGCGATTTCGCCGCGTCACTCGTCCTCGGCCGCCTACGTGAATCCCTGAACGACCTGCGGACCGCCGAGATGGCCGTGCAGTTCGTTCGCGAAGAGCAGAGCCGCGAGACGATGGTGGCCCGTGTATCGGACGTGGAGCGGCTGGCGGATTCCCTGGAGACGTACGAGCTGAGCCGCTCCGCGCGCGACATCCGCATGGCCATGGCCGTGGTCGCCGCCGCGGCTGCGCCGGAGTATCAGGCGGCCGTGTCGGATCAGCCGAAAGAGGCGGAGCGCATCTCCACCGAGCGCGTCATTCCGGCGATTGTGCGCGCGGAATCGGCGGTTGGTAGCGCAGAACGGGAGCTCCGCGAGCGAACCAGAGAGCGGATGAGCAACGCGGCATCGCTCGCACGAGAGGGCAGTCGTGCTGCGGTCATCGGACTGGCGCTCGCACTCGTCGTCGCCGCGATCATCGCTGCGAAACTCACGCAGAGCGTGAGCAAGCCGGTGTTGGAACTCGAGCGCGGGATGCGCAGCGTCGCAGATGGCGACCTCGACGCCACTGTTGCTATTTCACCGTCGCGAACGGATGAATTCGGCAGGCTCGCGGCCAGCTTCGACGGCATGACCCGCCAACTCAGGGAGCTGGACAAGCTCAAGGCCGAGTTCGTTTCGGTGGCCTCTCATGAACTCAAGACCCCGATCAACGTGATCCTCGGGTACACGCAGTTGTTACAGGAGGAATTGTACGGCCCGCTGACGGACAAGCAGAAGAGTGTCGCGGACGTGCTCGAGAAGCAGACCAAGACCTTGTCCCGGCTCGTAATCCAACTCCTGGATATCAGCCGCTTCGAGGCGGGCAGCGGAAAACTCGAGATTCGGGCGTTGGAACTGAGTGGGTTTCTGCACAACCTGGAGGAGGCATTCCAGGTTCTGGCGGACCAACGCGACATTCGTTTCCAGGTCTCCGCGCACGATGGACTCCCCGGCACCGTACACTGGGATTCCGACCGCATTAATGAAGTGTTGGGCAATCTGCTCTCGAACGCCTTCAAGTTCACCGAGCGCGGGGGCGAGGTGGACCTCACGGTGGTCCCCGTCAATGACGGCGTTCAGATCGAGTTGAAGGACAGCGGCGCCGGGATTCCGCAGGCCCAGGTCGCGCTCGTGTTCGAGAAGTTCTACCAGGCGGACAATCAGGATGCGGCGTCGCATGGCGGCACCGGACTGGGACTCGCGATCGTGAGGCAGATCGTGGAGGCGCACAACGGACACATCGAGTGCGACAGCACGCCCGGTGTGGGCACGACCTTCACGATCGTCCTGCCGGAAAAAGTGGCGGGCCGGCGCAGCGCTGCCCACCCAGTGATGGCGGAAGTCTGATGCAACTCGTGCAACGGGCCGTGCTGGTGTCGATGCTTCTCGTGGCCGGCGCGTGCTCGCGTGTGCCCTGGATGAGCCCGAGGGCCGAGCCACAAGCCAGTGAGTCGCTGTACTGGAGCGCCGTCTCGCAGCTGGACGCAGCCAATCGTCAGGGCTCACTCGATTCCGCACTTGCACTACTGGACTCGTACCTGGCTACCGCCCTGCCACAGGAGCACCGCGCGGAAGCGCTGGTGCTCAGGCAGCTCGCCCGGGATGCGCAGCAGTTAGCCAGGGTACAAGCGGCACTCGCACGCGGCACCTACGCCGAGACAAAGCCATCCACGGACACGCGTCCGCAGACCGAAACGAAAGGCGTGGTGCGTGACGAGGAATTGGTGAAGGAGGTTCAGCGACTCAAGGAAGAGCTGGCGAAGGCCAACGAGGAGCTGGAGCGGATCCGCAAGCGGCTCGCCCCACAGAAACCCGCCGGGCGCTAGCCCACCCTGAACAACTCGAGCGAGCGGCTGTAGCGTGCGTTCAGCACACTCCGCATTGGGGCGTGCTCTTTTGTTTTCAGCTCCGGATCGGCTGTCAGCAGGCGCTCGGCCGCATCCCGGGCGCGCGCGTTGAGCTCCTCGTCGCGCAGAGGATCCGCGACTCGAAAGGTCGGCACGCCGCTCTGGCGCTCGCCGAACAGATCCCCCATGCCGCGCAACCGCAGGTCGGCGCGCGCAATCTCGAAGCCGTCATCCGTGCCCACGAAGAGATCAAGGCGCGCCTTCGCATCGGGCGAGAGATCTCCCAACAGGATACAGAACGACTCGGCGGCTCCCCGGCCCACGCGGCCGCGCAGCTGGTGCAATTGCGACAGGCCGAATCGTTCAGGGTGTTCGATGATCATCACGGTGGCGTTGGGGACATCGATCCCAACCTCGATGACGGTGGTCGCCACAAGAACCTGGATGTCACCGTCACGAAACCGGCGCATGATGGTGTCGCGATCGTCGGCCGGGATGCGCCCGTGCAGCAGCGCCACGCGACGACCCGCCAGCGCACCTGCGCTCAAGAGCTCGAACATGGTCGTGGCGGCCTTGAGATCCGTCTTCTCCGACTCTTCAATGACGGGATAGACGATGTAGGCCTGACGCCCCTCCTCCAGCTGCGCGTTGAGGAACGCGAGCACGCGCTCGCGGCCAGCACCGGTGCGCAGCCCCGTCACGACCGGCTGTCGTCCCGGTGGACGTTCATCCAGGACGCTCAAATCGAGATCGCCGTACAGCGTGAGCGCCAGCGAGCGCGGAATGGGAGTGGCGGACATGAGCAGCACGTCGGGTGCCTCGCCTTTGGCGCCCAGCAGCTTCCGCTGCTCCACGCCAAAGCGATGCTGCTCGTCCACCACCGCCAATCCGAGTCTGCCAAAGCTGGTGGCCTGTTGCACCAGCGCGTGCGTGCCGACGGCGATCACCGGGTCGGTACTCTCGATGCGCGCCGCCGCGAGTCTCCGTTCCTTCGCGCTCATAGACCCCGTCATCAGCACCGGCGCGACGCCCAGCGGCTCGAGCAGTTCGCTGAACGTGCGCGCGTGCTGCTCCGCCAGCAATTCGGTGGGTGCCATGAGGGCCGCCTGGTAGCCATTCTCCAGCGCCAACAACGCGGCGAAGAGGGCGACGATGGTTTTGCCGCTGCCCACGTCACCTTGCAGCAGCCGATGCATGCGGCGTGCGCTGCACATGTCGGCGAAGATCTCGCGCGACGCCCGAACCTGCGCGCCCGTCAATTCGTACGGCAATGCCTGGCGCAGTCGCGAGGTCAGGTCGCGCTTGTTCGCGAACGAGATCCCGTGCCGGGCCACACGGGCCAGCGCTTTGGCTCGCTGGTGGAGAATATGAATGAAGAACAACTCCTCGAACGCCAGGCGGCTGCGGCCCTGCATGGCCTCCGCGAGTGTCGCGGGCCGATGCACCATCCGCAGCGCATCTCGAATGGACGGGACGGCAGCGTGTGCAAGCACGTCGCGAGGCAGGTACTCGTCGATGAGCGCAAGCAGGCCGTCGAGATGCGTCGCGATGATCGAGCGTATGACTTTGAACGAGAGTCCCTCCGTGGCCGGATAGACCGACAGCACGCGTCCCTGCTCGGTGCCCTCCTCGTCCTCGCCGAGATTGATGAATTCCCGCGGCTGGAGCTGACGGCCGTGGAAAAAGCGCACGCTCCCGGCGACCAGCAATGTGTCGCCCTTCTGGATGGTGCGATCGAGGTACGGCTGGCCGGGCCAGGCGACTTCGATCATTCCCGAGGTGTCCTTCAACACCGCCTGGAAGATTCGGAGCCCCTTCCGCGTGGGGATGACGCCCTTGGAGATCACTCGGCCAATGACCGTGGCGTTCATGCCCGTCTCGAGCGACGAGATTGGCGACACAGTGCTCGCGTCTTCGTACCGGTGCGGGATGTGAAAGAGCAGCTCTCCGGCGGTCATGATGCCCAACTTGCGCAACGCGTCGGCGCGCACCGGACCCACCCCTTTCAGGTAGTTGATCGGGGTGTCGAGCATGAGTCGCGAAGTCCGCGGTCGTGAGGACGGCGTGTTCACGCGAGCATCATGGTTTGGCGAGCAACTCCCGCGCGAACGCGGCGGCGTCGAAGGGGACGAGGTCGGCCGCCTGCTCGCCCACGCCCAGAAACTTCACGGGGACATCGATGGCTTCGTGCACCGCGACCACGACGCCGCCTCTCGCCGTGCCGTCGAGCTTCGTGACGACGAGTCCCGTGACCGGCACCGCCGCGGCGAATTCCTTGGCCTGCTGCACCGCGTTCTGACCGATGGTGCCGTCGAGGATGAGCAATGATTCGTGCGGCGCTCCCGCGAGACGCTTCGCGACGACACGCGCGACTTTTTTGAGCTCTTCCATCAGCCCCGCGCTCGTGTGCAACCGACCGGCGGTGTCGATGATGACGACATCCGCCTTGCGCGCGACGGCCGCGTCGATCGCCTGATACGCGACGGCCGCGGGATCGGCGCCCGGACTTGCGCCGACAAAGTCGGCGCTCGTACGGTCGGCCCACACCTTGAGCTGGTCGATGGCGCCGGCACGGAAGGTGTCGCCCGCGCCCAGCAGTACGCGTTTGCCATCGTTCCGGAACTGCTGCGCGAGCTTTCCAATGAACGTGGTTTTCCCGGCGCCGTTCACGCCCACGATGAGGATGACCGTGGGTGCCTCCGTTGCCATGACGAGCGCGGGGTCGCTGTTGCCGGCGCGCAGCGCCGCCTCGACACCGGCGCGCAGCGCGTCCATGAATTCCGCGTCCGATGTAATCTCGCCCTGCTGCGCCTTGCGGCTCACGTCCTCCACAAGCCTGAGCGTGACCGGTACACCGAAGTCCGCCTCGAGCAGGAGTACCTCCAGTCGCTCCAGCGAACCCTCGCGCACTCCGCCGCGGGCGAGCACGGCCACGTCCATCAGGGCAACGTCCTTGAGACGGGCCCACAGCGAGCGCTTGGGCAGATCTCCGGCGTGACGAACGATGCGGCTCATGGCGAAATCTACCGATACCGCGGCAACGGCCTGCTACCGCAACCCAAGCCGCCGGCGCACAATCCATTCAGCGCACAACAGCAGGACCACCAGCACGTACAGCGCTCCCTTATTGCGCGCGCGCCGAGCGTCGTCGGCAACGGTCCGCCGTCCGGCGCTGCCGGATTGTAAGACGGGCCGGTTGGGCAGTAGCTCGCTGGACGCATTCACCGCCAACGTTGTGCGCCCCCCCGGTACGATGATGTCGTAGATGCCCTGCGGAAGCGCGGGCGTTTCCTGGAGCGCGGTGCCGGCGCCAAAGTGCAGCGTGAGCGTATCCGGTCGTCCCACCGCGCGCGGTTGCACGATCACGCGGACGATGGAATCGGCGGACGAACCGCGACGCCACCGGATCCGCTGGCCTGCGCGCACGGCCCCCTCGTCCGGCACCGCACTGCGACGGTCGGCCCGCTCCGCGGCGAGCCAGTCGAAGATTCCGCCCCACAGCGCCGCGTACGCATCGCCACCCGCCCCGCCGCGAAAGCGCCAGCGCCAGAACCCCGAGCCCGTCACGGTCACCACGCGGCGCGGTGTATCGCGGCCGGTAACGAGCGCGCGCTGCAGCGGTTCGCGGCCCCGCCGCGCTTCCAGCGCGGTCCAATCGCCGGCCGCGGGCGGGCCCGCCGCCACCGGCGGCAGACTGTCCAATGGAATCGCCGCCAACGCACCACTCAACGGCGACGCAGGTGTGGCGTTCGGGTACCACTCGCCCTCGTCGCCGTCCGGCGCAATCAGCAGCGCCAGGGGACCGAGCGTCGCCGCTCTGGGCGATCCAAAGATCGCCGTATCGCCGTGCAGGATGGCCACCGGCGCGTCCCGCAGCGCCTGTCGCACCTCGGCTTCGGTCGTGGGCGTGAGCGACCCCTCGTTGCGCCACATGCCAGGCGCGATGCGCAGGAACCCGCGCGTGGGTAGTGCCAGCGTTCCGCGCAACACGGCGATCGCGAACCGCGCGTCCTGGTCCGGCGATGTCGAAACGAAAACCGCACTCGCCGCTCGAGACAACTCAATGGTGGCCGCCAACGTGTCGTTGCGCGGTTCGGCGTCGCCGGCACTCGAGATCACGGCGCGCAGGATGCTTACGCCCTGCACACCGCTGGCGCGCACCCGTAGGTCAAGCTGCCGCTCGGCCCACGGAGACATGGCTTCCACTGGCCAGCGGCCCAGCGCCTGTCGATCCAGCGTGAGCGCGACCGAGCCCGCTGCCGCTCCAAGTGCGCCCGACGCCAACGTCAGCTTGATGGCCAGGGAATCTCCCTCCACCGCGGCTCGCGGCGCGTCCATCGTTGCCATCGCCGCATCTGGTCGCTGCGGACGGCGCAGCACGATGATGCGCGATCCGCTTGCCAAGCCGTCGAGGGCACTGGAATCCTGCACTTCTCCGTCGGTAATCAGCACGGCGGGGTGGCCGGAGGCCATGGTGCGCTCGACGACGGGGCGGACGCGAGACGCCGCGTCAGTGGGACGCGCGTCGCGCTCGGCCAGGCGCGCTGAATCTCCAAAGACCCAGATGGACTCCGGCCGGATCGCCCGAGCGGAGTCCCACGCCGCGCTCGCGAGCTGCGCGTTCTCTCGCGTCATGCTGATGGAGCCATCGACGAATACCGACGGCAGCGCGCGGCGCGGCCGGCCCAGCGGTGCATCGAGCAGAAGCGCCAGCAGCAGTGTAAGAGCGGCCGCGCGAAGCGCGGCAAGCCCGGTGCGCCACGCGGCCGATGGCGCCCGCAAGCGTCCATAGGAAATCGCGGCCGCCACGACGCCGATCACCGTGGCAATGAACCAGGGCGTCATTGAGTCATCGTTCGGTCATCCCGCGCATGCCTCGGGATGACCGAGTGGACTACTGCTGCCGTGTCCCGGCCTGGCGCACGCTGGCGCTTTCGGCGCTGGCAAGCATCGGCTGTCCGAGCAGGGTCATGGTGCGTGCTCTGGCCTCCGCAAAGGACGCGCGCTCACTGGTGGGGATGGGATCAGCGCTCACGTTCGCCAGCACGGCTCTCGGATTCTTCTGTACGCCGCCGACGATGACCTCGAAATGGAGATGCGGAGCAGTGCTGAGTCCCGTGGACCCGACGTAGCCAATGCGCTGCTCGCGAGTGACGCGTGCGCCCTGATGGATGCCCGTGGCGAATCCACGCATGTGACCGTACCGGCTGACGTAGCCGTTGGCATGCCGAATTTCCACCACATTGCCATAGCCGTTGTTGTAGTTGGCGCGAACGACCACTCCATCGCCAATCGCACGGATCGGTGTGCCCGATGACGCCGCGTAGTCGGTTCCCTGATGTTTGCGCATCGTGCCAAGGATGGGATGGCGACGCATCCCGAACCCACTCGAGATCCGGCTGAACTGCACGGGATTGCGCAAGAAACCGGAGCGCATCGGCTTTCCGAACTGGTCGAAGTACAAGCCGCCGACTTTGGCGCTCCGAAACCGCACCGCTTCGATGGATGTGCCCGAGAGCTTCATCGTGGCACCCAGCACCGTATCCATGCGCGTGATCCCGCGGGGTCCCACCTGGCGCTGCGTTACCACGCGGAACTCATCACCCACCTGAAGATCGCGACTCATGTCCACGCGATACTCGAAGATGTCTTCAGCGAGCTTGATCACCAGCTGCCGGCGCGCGAACGGCGGAAGCACGTCGCCCGCGGCGGCGTCCATGGCCTCGTACAAGTTGCTCTTGATGGTGCCTACGATGACGACGGTATCCGTCTTCCATGGCAGCTGCTCTTCTAGGGCGACCCAGCCGGAATCGCCACGCCGCAGGTGCAGAATGCGGTCGACAGCGAGCTCCAGAATCACTTCGGTGGGCGTCGTGTCCTGGGGCGCGCTGCGTACCAGCACCGGCATGCCAATCGGGATGCGACGGGGATCCAGTGTCTTGGCCGCGCGCAACGCTTCACGCACGATGACTTCACTCACACCACCACGTGCCAGAACGCTAGCGAGTGATTCGCCGCTCTTGACCGTGTCGTAGCGCACGCGCCACGGATTGTCTCGGGGCGTTTGGGAGAGGACTTCGGCCGCTGGGGGCCGGGGAGGGAGAGGTCTTGTGTACAGAACTGCGGCGACACCAAGGAGCGCCACCACGCCGTACGCGATGGCGCGAGCCTTTCTAAGCGACATTAGTCCATCTGCCTCCGAATGAAGGTCGGAATCTCCATATCACTGAGATCCTGCGACCCACTGCTCCGCTCGCTTCCGGGTTGCCGCGGACGTGCGGCATCGGGCGTACTTGGGCGAGCGATCGTCCCTGTGCGAGCAGGACGATTACCTGGAAAAGGAATCACAGGTGAGCTTTTGGCAAGGACGGGGGGGTGCTCCTGCGCTGTCGGTGCCATCCCCGGCTGCATCGCCTTGTCGAAACCGGTGGCGATGACCGTGACGCGAATTTCGCCCTGCATGGCGGGCTCGTGCACGGCGCCGAAGATGATTTCGGCGTCGTCGCCAACAGCGTCGTGGATGATTTCGTTGATCTGATGCACTTCGCCGAGGGTAAGATCGGCGCCGCCCGTGATGTTCACCAGCACGCCCATGGCGCCGGCAATGCTGATGTTGTCCAGCAGTGGCGAACTGATGGCCTGTTGGGCGGCCTCCATCGAGCGGTTTTCGCCGCGACCGATACCGGTTCCCATGAGGGCCGAACCGCCATTCTGCATGACGGTGCGCACATCGGCAAAATCCACGTTGACCAAGCCCGTCACGCTGATCAGAGACGAGATGCCCTGTGTGGCATGGAGCAACACTTCGTCGGCCTTCTTGAGCGCCTCCTGGAAGGGAATGCCCTTTCCAACCACGGCGAGCAGCCGCTCATTGGGCACGACGATCATGGTGTCCACGTTGCGTCGCATCTCCGCGATGCCCGCATCCGCCTGCCGCATGCGCTTACGTCCCTCGAAGAGGAACGGTTTGGTCACGATGCCAACGGTGAGCGCACCGACCTCGCGCGCGATCTCGCAGATGGTGGGCGCCGCACCCGTGCCGGTGCCGCCGCCCATGCCGCATGTGACGAATACCATGTCCGCGCCGGAGAGAATGCGTGCGACCTCCTCGCGATTCTCCTCGATGGCCTGCTTACCGATCTCCGGCCGCGCGCCCGCGCCCAGTCCCCGCGTGAGCTTCTTGCCGATCTGGATCTTGACGTCGGACTTGGAGCTCAGGAGCGCCTGCGAATCCGTATTCACCGAAATGAATTCGACCCCGTCCAGGTGCTCCTCGATCATGCGGTTGACGGCGTTGCCGCCGCCCCCGCCGACGCCCACGACTTTCATGCGCGCGTTCTGCGTCGCGCTTTCCTCGAACTCGAAGATCATATCTGAAGGCACTCCTAGATCCGCGTGGCGAGTATGAGTCGGTGGCCGGAGGGGGACGAAAACCGAGACTTGGGTGCTACCGATCTGATCGGAAGGGTACCAAGCTGCGGCAATATAGCAATGTTCGCAATGTTGACTACTACCCCTAAGTGACGACAGGGCAAGGGAAAAGGAACAGCGATGTTTTCCACAAATCCATGTGTAAAGTCAGAAATTTGACGCTTTAAGCTGCGCTCGCAGATCTGACGGCTCAGGACTTCCAGATAATCTTTCAGGACCTGAGGCCTGGTATCAGGATCCAATTGCCTGTGCTAAAAGAAATCCTGGAGCCAGTACTTGATCCGATCGACTGCTCCTGTCATCCCGGTCCCCATCTTGGTTCGGCGCACCGACGACCCCGCGCCCAGCGCGATCCGGCTGGCGCCGTACTGGGCCAGTCCCACGGCGGTCGAGAAGCGCGGCGCCTCCACCGAATCTGACAATCCGGTGAGGTTCTCCGTCGGCACGCCGACGCGCACGCCCGTGCCGAAGACATCGCTCGCCAGTTCCGCGGTTCCCTGCATTGCCGCCGCGCCACCCGTGAGGACGATGCCCGCGCTCAACTTGCCAGCGTAGCCGGCCGTCGAGATCTCGCGCTGGACGAGATCGAAAATCTCCTCCATCCGCATGTGAATGATGTGCGCCAGGAGCTCGCGGGGAATCTGCCGATCACCCTGCGCCACCGTGCTTGGCAGCTGGATGACATCATTGGACCGCACGAGCGGCTCATACGCGCACCCGTAGCGTTCCTTCAAGCGCTCGGCGTCGGCCTGCGTGACCCCAAGGCCGTGGACGATGTCACTCGTCACGTTGTTACCGCCGAACGCGATGGTGCCGAGGTGACGGATCTTGCCCTCCTGAAAGAGCACGAGGTCCGTGGTGCCCGCGCCCATTTCGACCAACGCGATTCCCAACTCCTTCTCGTCCTCGGTGAGCACCGCGAGCGCGCTCGCCAGGGGCTCGAGGACCAGTTCACGCACGGCGTACCCCGCGCGCTCCACGGACTTGCGCAGGTTCACCGCCGGCGAGCTGCCAATCGTCACCAGGTACATCTCGGTCTCGAGACGCGTACCCGCCATCCCGATGGGGTCGCGGATGCCGTGGTTCTTGTCGACGGTGTACTCCTGCGGGATGGCGTGCAGCAGCTCGCGTTCCGCGGGGATCGCCTGCGCGCGCGCCACTTCGTTCGCGCGGCTGACGTCCGACTTGTTGATCTCCTCGCCGCTCACGGCAACGATCCCCTTGCTGATCATTGCCGCCACGTGCTCGCCCGCGATGCCGGCGTAGACGTCGTGGATGTCGGCACCCGCCATACGCTCCGCGTCCTGGATGGCTTTGCGGATCGAGCGCGTCGTCTCCTCGATGTCGGCCACGACGCCGCGCCGCATGCCGGTCGTCCGCGCCTGGCCAACCCCAAGGACCTTTACGGACGGATGCTTGGGCAGATCGCCGACGACCTCGCCGATGATGGCGGTCGTCTTGGATGAGCCGATGTCGAGGCCAGCGACGAGACGGTCGGGATTCATGGGAGTCGGGCGATCACTTGATCTCGGAAGCGCAGGTCCA
>JANNJV010000330.1:0-2851 GCA_031395945.1 Gemmatimonadota bacterium
TTTCGCCTTGGCGGTGTCGCGGTACAGGGGGAAACCAATTGGTCCTCGGATCGTGCGGAGCTGATCTCGAAGTGGGTCTGTTGCTTCACTTGGGCCAGAACCCAGGTATGCCGGAGAGTTCTCTTCCAGGTCCCGGGCGAATCGTCCATCCGACGGATCAGCGATATCCGAATCGATCCGGGATCAAGCTGTTGATCCCGACCCTCGCGAAAACCACCAGCCCCAGCGCAGCGCACCCGGATGAAGAACTAACGAATGTGACTGGCATCACTGAACGGATGGTTGCGGAGACGTGCGCGAGTGCCATTATAAGGCACCTCTTCTCCCCCAGGTGCGATATGCGCAAGTACTGGCCAGCGGTCATTGCCGCATCGATCACCATGAGCTCAGTGGCGATCGCGCAGGAACCCACGCAGGCAGGCGCCCCGAAGGTAGCGATGGCGGAAGTCTCTGTCGGCACCGGCATCGAGAACCGGATGCTCGCCGGCCAGGCGGAAACGTTCCCGCTGTCGGCGGGAAAACTGTATTGCTTCAGCAAGGTCTCGAATGCCGAAGGCACCGAGGTCGAGCATGTCTGGTACAAGGGCGACATGGAAACCGCTCGCGTGAAGCTCGCCATTGGCGGTTCCCCGTGGCGCACGCACAGCTCCAAGCAGCTGGGCGAGGATGGCGCGGGCGAATGGCGCTGCGACGTTGTGCAGGCTGGGAAGGTGATTCAGTCTGTGAAATTCAAGGTCGAGTAGGGTAACCGTCAGACCTCACTGCGCCCCGCCAAAAGCGGGGCGCTTGTTTTCCGCCTCTGCCAGTATCCGCGCCATGTCTGCGTTCGCCCTCGTGCGGTCGCTCTTCGACCACCGCAGATACCGGCTACTGACGCATGCCCCGCGTGCACGCGTCGCTGTCTGGTGCGTCCGCTGCGCCGTACCGGGCGCGAATGAATCGGGGACTGCCTTCGGTGGCCGGATACTCGAGAATGAACAGCTGGGAATACTGCGTGTCGCACAGGTCCGGTAACTTCGGGCCGCCGAGCGCGCCGACGATCGCGGGAATCGTATTGCTGTGGCCCACAACGAGCACCACAGAACCAGCCGGCTGACGCCGCACGGTCGCCGCCACGGAATCCACGTGCACGGCGGTCGGACCACCGGCGCGGATGACGATAGGCACGATACCAAGTGAATCCGCGAGTGGCTTTGCCGTGAGCTGCGTCCGCTGAAACTGCGTGGCGACGACGACAGTCACACGCGCTCCTCTGAGCGTCGCGGTGAGATCCCACGCGCGTTGGATCCCCGCGTCGGTCAGCACCGGGTCCGACGGTGGCGATGCGGCGCGCTCCGCGTGCCGGACCAGAATCACCGTGGAAGGCTGGGCGGGGGTCACACGGCTTCCGAATGAGAGAAGCAGGCCGGCGAGCAGGAGAGGACGGATCGAAGCACGCATGGGATTCTGCTGTCAGAGTGTGGTGGCGGGTGCGCGGGTGTTGCAGGAACCGATGACCGCGTGGCATCGTACGTTAACACGCATCTCATCAGGAGTGCATTCGTGATTCGCTCTCGTGTGTTTCAACTCGCGGCGCTGGTCTTGTGCGTCGCGCCGGCAGGTATCCTTCGCGCACAGCCCGCCTCCGTGGACCGCGATCTGGTCCGCAGAGCCGTACTCGATTACGTGGAAGGTTTTTACGAAGGAGATAGCACCAAGCTCGTACGGAGCATTCGACCCGAGGTGTACAAGTACGGATTTTGGATACCCCGCGACTCGTCGCGCTACGCAGGCGAGCAGATGCAATGGGGAGAGTTTCACGCCTATGCGAATCGCGTGAAGGCCAACAAACGCTTCGCACCTCCAACAGCGCCCAAGGACATCGTGCTCTTCGACGTTCTCGACCAGACCGCCAGCGCGAAGCTCACCGCGTCATGGGGCGTGGACTACCTGCTTCTGGCGAAATACGATGGGCGCTGGATGATCACCCACGTGTTGTGGCAGACCCCTCCGCGCCACTGAGGGTCCGCAGCATCCGGCTCGCGATTTCCTTGACCAGCTTTGCGCACACCGCGGCGGTCATTCCGTTGACGTCCGCGTCGGGATTGAATTCAACGACGTCGGCGCCAACGAGGTGCGCGGGGAGCCCCTGAATCAGCGACACCACGTCCCGAGTGGTCAGGCCGCCAGGTTCGTGGTGCGAGACACCAGGGGCAAATGCCGGATCCAGACCGTCCAGATCCACCGACAGGTAGACCGGTCCACGCAGTGCGGGGCGGCTCCCGCTCGCCCAGGCACGCATGTCAAACACCTCCACGCCATAGCGATCTGCGTTCTCGCGCTGCACTGGGGAGAGCGTGCGAATGCCCACCTGGACGAGCCTCATCACGAGACCGTCCTCCATGATCCTCGCGAACGGGCAGGCGTGCGAATAGCGGTCACCGTCGTACTCCGGATAGAGGTCGCCGTGTGCGTCTATCTGGAGGATGGTGAGGCCGGGATACCGCGGTGCCAGCGCGCGCATGATGGGGTACGTCACCGAATGATCGCCCCCAAGCGAAATGGGGCGTAGTCCCGCGCCGACGAGCTCACGAACGCCGGCTTCGATCCGCTGTCGGGCCTGTGACGCATCGGAGAGCTCCAGGTCGCCCGCATCGCCCAGATTGAGAGGCAAGCCCATGTCGACGAGGTCTTCGCTCCAGGTATTCGAGGACCGCGAGGCCAAAGCGGACCTGATGACCGGCGGAGCCTTCGCGGCTCCCCGCTTGAACGAAGAGCTCGCGTCGTAGGGAAGCCCGAGGAGGGTAGGTCTCGCGATGGCCACGGTGCTCTTCAACCGGAAGGTGTCAGACGGGAGGTATCCAAGGGCAAA
>JANNJV010000380.1:0-4487 GCA_031395945.1 Gemmatimonadota bacterium
GGTGTCACCGGGCCCACGGGTCCTACTGGCGCCAGTGGAGTTACCGGACCTACCGGTGCGTCTGGAACGACTGGCGCGACTGGCGCGACTGGCGCGACTGGCCCAATCGGTCCGACGGGAGTTACAGGCGCGACCGGAAGCGTCGGCGCGACGGGTCCGACTGGCCCTAATGGAGCTACTGGCCCGGCTGGGCCTACGGGTGCTACTGGTACAAACGGCGCAAACGGCGCAAACGGCGCCACGGGCGCGACCGGACCCACTGGGCCGACGCTTCCGGTCGCGCCTGTAACTCCCGTCGGACCGATTGGGCCGGTCGCGCCGGTCGCGCCGGTCGCGCCAGTCGCGCCAGTCGCGCCAGTCGCGCCAGTCGCGCCAGTCGATCCAGACGCACCGGTAGGTCCGGTAACTCCACTGGCGCCAGTAGGACCCGTGGGCCCGGTGACACCAGTCGCTCCAGTTGCTCCAGTTGCTCCGGTCGGGCCATTCGTGCCGGCGCCAGTGCCTACCCACCAGAACTCAACGTGTGACGCCGCAGCGCAGGCGCTCGGCAAACCCGCCGTCCTGATCCTGTATACCGTGCCTGTCGCGGGCACGTAACAAGCCCGAATGGTGTCGCTGGGCGGAACGCTCTGCGCTTCAGCCGTCCCCGCGAGTACCAGGATGCACATCACCCACGCACAAACGGCCGCGAGGAAATGCGGAGGGCGTTTGCCGATGGCTATACCGATCGGAATGGGGAGTGCGGCCACAGGACATCCAGGCGCGAGGAGGGCAGCTATAAGACGATTAGAACGCTACGGCGATAGAAAATCGGAACCGGCGTCCACCACTTGCGACACCGCATTCAGCATGAGCACGATCGCGGTCGCATCGGCACCGTCAGTCGTCGAGCTGCCCTGCTGGGCTCGGTAATCGGAGATCACCGTGCCGAGCACGCGAACGTGAAAGCGCGCTTTCTGACCATCACCATTGGTGAGAGCGCGTTCCAGCTCAGTGAGGTCATGATTGATGCGAGCGCGCACAACGACGTTAGTGATGCCTACAGCGAGACGAACGCGTGCATCCGTGACGGCTGGCATCACGCGAGCCGCGGCCACGCGGTCGATCGACTGCTGCGGAGCGGTCGGCGACTCACCGCACGCCGCCAGCGACACGAGCCCAATCATCAGGGCGAGCGCGCGAGCGAGTGCAGGAATCTGCAGTCGGCCGTCTTTCCGAATAGGAATCTCGATGGGCAGTGACATTGGGCGTGTCATAAGGTCGACTGAATGCTACGACTGCCTGTGTTACGGGATCCTTAAGGGACTATTACGTAATCGTCATGCGCTGTGCACATCATAACCATTTGTCGTATATGCACTTACGAATGAACCCTATTGTCGATCCGCAGCCTTGTCCCTGGTTCCTGAGCCGATGCAGGACTCGATGATCTCGAGCGTCGCGATCGCGTCGGACGGCGCGACGGGAGGCGGCGCCCCGTCGCGGAGCGACCGAATCACAGCGGCGTAGAACCCAGGGTATGAGCCACGTTCCGTGGGCACGGCCGTAAGATTGTCCCCCACGCCGATCAGGCCCCACTGATCGCTCGGGTCGACTCCCCAATCCTGACGGTCTGGTCGCTCCCCACTACGCAGCGCCGCCTCCTGCACATCCGTGCCGGATTTCGTATACGCGGCGCGGCTGCCCAGTACGCGGAATCGCAGTCCGTTCTGCGCCGCGACGACGCTGACCCAGAGATGCGATCGCACGCCGGACACATGCTTCAGCGCAACGAACGTGTCGTCATCGACCTGAACGCCGTTCCGCCGTCGGTCGAGCTCTGCGTACACATCGATCACCGGACCGAAGAGATGGTACGCCTGGTCGATGAGGTGGCTTCCGAGGTCGAAGAGCAGGCCACCCGCTTCTTCGGGAGCGCTCAGCTCCCGCCACCCCTCCTTAGGAGTGGGGCGCCACCGGTCGAGACGTGATTCGAAACGGTAGACGTCCCCCAGTTGTCCCGCGGCGATCAGTTTGCGCAGTGTGAGGAAATCGCCGTCCCACCGACGGTTCTGATATACGGTCAAGAACAGGTTGCGACGCGATGCTTCCTCAACCAGTTGCCGCGCTTCTCGTGACGTCGGTGCGAGCGGCTTGTCGACTACCACCCCGAGCCCGGCATCCAGCGCCGCGAGCGCAAGCGGCATGTGCGTACGGTTCGGTGTGGAGATGACCACGAGATCGACGTCAGCGGCCTTGAATACCTCGTCGGCCGCGCCCAGCACGCGAGCACCCGGGTGCTCGGCCCGCGCAGCCGTCTGTCGTTCGGGGTCGCTGGTCACGATGGCGCGCAGCTCCAATCCCGGCGTCACGGCAATGATCGGCGCGTGAAAGCTCCGGCCCCCGAGTCCGTA
The DNA here is from genome assembly GCA_031395945.1 of Gemmatimonadota bacterium. Classification (GTDB taxonomy): domain Bacteria; phylum Gemmatimonadota; class Gemmatimonadetes; order Gemmatimonadales; family Gemmatimonadaceae; genus DASPMP01. The sequence goes on from JANNJV010000380.1 coordinate 2,394, forward strand.
GCCGAGAAGGGCAACGCGGATCGTCACGCGACGAGCTTAACGCGGTCACGGCCGCGGCGGAATACGCACGAACGGCCTGGATGCCCGAGCCGGATTCCGGTGCCTACGTCCCGACTGGCCTTGGCGCCGGCGGGGTGACGCTGTCCATTTTCTCCTCGAGGCGATCATCGCGGTCGTAAACATCGTCGCCGAAGTGGAGATGCCCGTCGCGGACGTACGCCGTCAGGTAGACGATGTATACCGGGATTTTCTTGGGGAGCATGACAGTCTTGTTGTCCGTCCCGTTCATCGCCTCATGCACGCGGGCGTTGTCCCAGCCAAGCACGAACTCCGCCATCTGGTCCGGCTTCTCCAGGCGGATGCACCCGTGACTCGCCGCGCGATCTGCCAGGTTGAAGAGCGACTTGGCAGGTGTGTCGTGAAGGTAGATGTTGAAATCGTTCGGGAACATGAACTTCACGAGGCCAAGAGAGTTCTTTTCGCCGGGACGCTGGCGGATGCGCGTGGCTCCCTTGTCCTTCCAGAACTCATAGCCCTCTGGCAGGTTCGACCCGTACTTGGGAAAGAATTCGTTCGCGGCAATCGTGGGCGTCACGTTCCAGTACGGCCGGAACACCACGAACTCCATCGAGTCGCTGAACACCGGGGTGGACCGGCCCTCGAACTCGGAGCCGACCACCACCTTCATCTCGAGAACCTTCTGGCCCGCATCGTACGCCTCGACGCGAAAGGCGGGCACGTTCACGACGATGTATCTCTGGCCGAGCGTGCGGGGCAGCCAGCGCTGCCGCTCGAGGTTCGTGCCGATCTGTTGCAAACGCTCCAAGGCCGTCACGTTCATTGAACGCACGGTGCCGGCGTCCAGCTTGCCGTTTTCCTGGAGACCGTGGCGCTCCTGGTACAACCGGATGCCAGTCGCTGCCTCGCCCGCGATGGAGTCGATGGGGTAGCCCTCGGCGCGCAATCGGCTCACGGCAGCCGTCATCGCTGCATCGCCTGTGCCTGAGACCGGGCTCCACCCGCCGGCAGAGACAATTTGTTGATAGCGCGCGTACTCGCTTCTCAGTACCGAGTACGCTGAGTCCTGCGGCACCATGTCCGCGAGTCCCTTCGCCATGACCTGGTTCTGCAGCGTGCGCACCAGTGCGGAATCCACTTCGCTCACCCGCATCGGGATGAACCACGCCTGCGAGACGGTCTTTGGATCCACCTGGCCCATGAGCATGTCGCTGGCATATGCGACATACGCGGCGGTGAGCAGCACGTCGGCATCGGCGAGGGCCTGGGCCGTGGCGTTCTTCGCCAGCTCGTCGGCATTCACCATCTGCCGAATGGAGTCGATGGGATATCCTTCGGTATTCAGCGCGTGCTGCGGCGCCTCTTCAAGAACCTTAAGAAGTGCCGCGGCGCGATCTTTCACGCCGTCCGGCTCCAGCCACAGTGGCGCGTTGCCGTACACCGTGTACAGCCCACGGACGCGCTTCCAGCGATCCGCCTTCACCCAACTGGGCGTCTTGCCGCTGTCCAGGCGCGCCGCGATGGCGCCCCTGACGGCGCCCATGGAGACGCCGAGCACGTTGCGCGCGCTGCCCGGTACGTATTTGTCGCGATCTGAGCACGCAGTGAGGATCAGAAAGGCGCCGAGGACTGCGCGTCGCGTCGTGGATGGTGTGATCAACTGACTCCCTGCGGTAGAGGCTGCTGGATGTGCGGGCTGAAAGGATACCTGAGCTCGTACATCTCACACCGCGTGCCGTTCTGTCGCCAACCGTACTCAGTTGGACCAGGGAGCGGGTTCCCGATCCCACCGGTGGTCACGGAGCGTCTGGAGCAGCTCCGCGGGCAGAGCGGGTGTGTCGGCAGCGGCGACATTGGCGCGCACGTGTGCGAGCTTGCGCATGCCGGGAATCACCACGTCCACATCCGGATTGGCGAGGATGAATCGCAACGCCAGCTCGGAGAGCGTCATGCCCTTCGGCAGCGTCCGCTTGAGCGCGTCGACGCGTTGCACGGTTGGGACGAGGTTCTCCGGAACGAAATACAGGTTGCGCCAGTCGCCTATCGGCCACCGGCTGTCCGTCGTCAGCGTGCCCG
>JANNJV010000233.1:0-13862 GCA_031395945.1 Gemmatimonadota bacterium
GGCCCGACCGGTCCTACCGGCGCCACTGGTACAACCGGCCCGACCGGTCCTACCGGCGCCACGGGTACCACCGGCCCGACCGGTCCTACCGGTGCCACCGGTGCCACGGGTACCAACGGAACCAACGGAACTAACGGTACCAACGGTGCAACGGGTGCCACAGGTCCTGCGGGACCAGTGACGTCCACCGTGCAGGTGCACTCCGCGAATAGCGCAACGCTGACGGTCGCCTGCCCTGCTGGTCGGGCGGTGCTAGGCGGTGGCGCGCGACGCGGCACGACGCAGACAATCCAGGCCAGCTTCCCGGTCACCGGCGCGGTAGACGGCACCGCGGCTGGCACCACGCCCACCGACAACCAGGCGCCGAACGGCTGGACAGTGATCTTCAGCGCAGCCAATGCAGGGAACGCCGTGTTCGTGGTGTGCGGACCGTAAGCGCCCTCCTCGCAGACGCTCGTGGCGCGCTCGAGCGCGCGAAAGGCACCCTGCTCGCGACCACCGTGCTGGTCGTCCTGCCGTTCATCGTCTACTCGAACAACTACCGGCACGCGTACCACCTGGACGACGCCTACACCGTCGTCACCAATCCAAGTGTCCGCACGCTGCGCAACGTCCCGCGCTACTTCGTGGATCCGGCGACGTACACCAGCCTCCGTGAGCAGGCCGACTATCGCCCGGTCTTACAGACGACCTACGCCCTCAATTACTGGATGGGCGGCTACGAGACGTTTTGGTGGCACTTCAGCCAGGTGCTTCTCCATGCACTCGTCGCGCTCGGCGTCTACGCGTTCGCGCGCCGCCTACTGACACTCCTCGACAACCCCCACTCGGATCGGCTTGCGCTCTTCGCTGCAGCCGTCTTCGCAGTCCATCCCGTAGCGTCTGGTGTCGTCAATTACTTCAACGCCAGATCCTCGCTGCTCACAGCGGTATTCATCCTGCCCGCGCTGCTGGCGTACATGAAACCGCGTGCGTCGGACCTCTACAGTCGCCCGCAATGGGCCGCGGCAACCTGGATTGCACTCGCGCTGTTCACGAAAGTTGAGGCAGTCGGTGCGCTGGGCGCGCTCTGGGCGTTCGAGCTCTGGCAACGCAGCCGCGAGCGTCCCGGTGTTGGCCTGCTACAGGCCCTGCGCGCCTCGTTCGATCGCCGCACCCTCAGACGCCTCGGGCCAGCGCTGGTCGTTATCGCCGCCTACTTCGTGATTCGCTGGCGCGTGATGGCTCCCTTCCCCTTCGACGAGACGCGTCATGCCGCGGACGTTGGGGCATATGAATATTTTCTCACGCAACTGACGGCGTGGTGGCACTACATCTTGCGCTGGCTGGCGCCGGTGCGCCTGGTGTCGGACAACCTGGCGTACCCGGTCTACCGAACCGTGAAGGACCCCGTAGTGCTGCTGGCGCTCGGGGGATGGGTCCTGGTATTCGCGCTCCTCATCGCATCCTGGAAACGCGCGCCGCACCTGCTGTTCCTCGCACTCGTCGGGCTCGCGCTCCTCAGTCCCACGTCGTCCATCGCGCCGCTGGCGGAGATGGTCAACGAGCACCGCCCCTATCTGCCAATCGGACTCCTGTTCGCGGGTATCATCGTTGTCGCGGGCCAACGGCTGCGGGAGTGGCCGACCGGCACGCCGCGTTTGGCCGCGGCCGCTGGCATTCTGACCGTCTGCCTGTCGCTCGGGATGCTGACCTACCGGCGCAATGAGGTGTTCTCTACGCCCGCGGCATTCTGGCGCGACGTCCTGGACAAGGCGCCTTCGTCACGCGCCCATATGAATTACGGGCTCGCGCTCGCCGGTACCAACGACATGAGCGGAGCGATGGAGCACTACCGGCAGTCGCTCAAGCTCGCACCTTTCTGGTACTACACCCACATCAACATGGGCATCGCGCAGGCGCGCCTGGGTCAGGTGGACTCGGCGAAGGCGTCCTATGACCGCGCCGTCGAGAACGATCGCTACAGCGGACACGCGCTCACGTGGCGTGGCGAGTTTCGCCTGGCGCAGCGGGATTTCAGCGGCGCACGCGACGACTTTGTCACGTCGGGTCGCCTGAGTTTGCAGCCGTACCGCAACACCAAGGGGCTCGCGACGGCATACGCGGGGCTCGGTGACATCGAGCGCAGCCTGGAGGAGACCAAGCGTCTCATTCTCCTCGATAGCGCGACCGCGCTGACGGATGTGCCGGCAATCTCGACGCCCTATTTCGACAATCCTCGGCTTCGACAGGCCGGCATCGAGTTTTATCGTCGCCTCGCGGAGCGACTGCCAGGCACGTGGTGGATTCCCGAGAACATCACACGACTCGAGCGGCTGTTGGCAATACAGAACGCCGCAACCACTCGCGCACCGTAGACGCGGCGAGGCTGTTCGGCTAGAACTGTCCTGCGGAGCTGTCTCCCCAGCACCACAGCCGCTGGTTCGGATCGATTCCGCAGGCATGTGCCTGCCCAATGGCGATGTCGTTGAACGGTCCACCCTGCGTGCGAACCGGACGCCCTACTCCGTCCTGGCCGATCGTTCCATCTCCCAGGCCGCCGTAATAGTTGGCTCCCCAGCAGTAGGTCTCGTTCGTCGCCAGCTGACCACAAGTGGCGAGCGCGCCAGCGGTGAGAGCAGCGAAGCTGTGGCTTCCAGCCACTGGCCCCGGGATCCCGCGATGCGTGACGTTGGAGTCGTCGCCGAGCTGCCGCGCGTCCTCATTACGTCCCCAGCAGAAGGTGACCGCACTGATCGCGATCGCGCAGGTGTGCTCCCATCCCGCTGCTATCTCGGTGTAGGACATTTCTCCGCTGACCGCCACGGGAACTGCCTGCGCCGCGCCGACGCTATTGTACGCCACGTCGCCCGCTCCGAGTTGACCCCAGCGATTGTCGCCCCAGCAGTACGCCTCACTGGTAAGCGTGATGCCGCACGTGTGATACGCCCCAGCGGACAGTTTCCGGAAACGCATCTCGGTGGCAACAGCCACCGGCCTGGCGCGATCGGCGCGTGTGCCATCCCCGAGTTGTCCCCAGTCGTTCTCGCCCCAGCAGAACGCTGTTCCACCGTGCGTCAGCGCACACGTGTGACCATCACCGAGAGTCACGCTCGCGAAGGTCGAGTCACTTGCAACCTGCACGGGATCGACGCTCTGGCGCAGTGTTCCGTCGCCAAGGTAGCCTTGGCGTTCGACGGCGCCTCCGCCCCAGCAGTAGGTGCGCTGGTCGGCCGCAATGCCGCAGTTGTGGACCCAGCCCGCCGCCAACACGATGAACCGGAGCCGTCCGCGGACTGCGACCGGGTCCCGGCTGCACGGCCGCCCACCACACTCTGCGCCCGAGGTTTGAAAACCCAACTGGCTGTAGTCGTTATTGCCCCAACACCACGCCGCCCCGGTCTGATCGAGCGCACATGTATGCACAAACCCCGCGGCGATCTGCGCGTAGGCCCGAGTTCCACCGGTGGACGTCGGCTCGATGGACGTCTGCGGATCTCCGGCGGTTGTAGGCAGGGCCGCACAGCCCAGTAGGCCGAGCGTGGCTACGACAATCGGAATGTGAATGAACCGTGGTGCTTGCAACACGCCTCGCCCGTTTCGATACTCTGAGCAAAACTCTCTCGCCCTCAGTATCGGCCGGACTGCGTGCAACTTTAGCCCGGAGCCGTGTCGCTCCTAGGGCTTTGGTGGCACCGCGGGCACGGGCGCGGGAGCCGTGCGGCTCTCCACGAGCAACTTTGCCATCTCGGCGCTGACAGCGAAGCGCGCGGCGATCTTCCCGGCTGTAGCCGAGTTCACGTTTACCGGTTCCTGCAGGAATACGATCGTCGCCTGGCCAGGCGCGACCGGTCGGAGGACCGCGACCCCGATTACGGCGGCAATCGCCTGAATCGCGTCTTCCGCGGCGATGTCAACCAGCACTGTCGACACTCGGCTTCTGATCTGCGATGACACGATGAGGGGCACACCCGCCATGTTCCCGATCGCAATGAGCACCTCACGCGCATCCGCATTGTCCGCGGTCAGGGTAACGCGCCGGCCCGCCGCCGTGATGCGCGCGTCGAGGCCGAGGGTCGGCCCAGTCGGCTGCGTCATCCCCGGAGCTGCTGGCGCAGGTGGGACGGTAGGCGTGACCGCCAGCGCGGGTGGGGGCATCCAGACCGGGGGCAGCGTGCGGCGTTTGCCCAGCGGGATCGACACCCCCGCGAGCACCGACCAACCCCCGCTTCGCGCGTCACCCACGTCGGTTGGCAGAACGGACTTCAGCAGCCCACCTGTCAGACGCGATTCCACGGAGAGGGTCGTCGCGCCAACTGTCCATCCCAACCCCGCGCCCGCAGCCATGCTGAGGTCGAAGACGCTCGAGCGCCGGCCCTGCTGGTCTTCACAGTTGTCGTCCGTGCTCAAGCCACCGCCGACGAATTGCAGCCGGCAACGCAGCCGAAATGCGAAACTGGGACCTACAGTCACGTATGGTGCGAATCCGAACGGTGCGTGCACTCCTGCCTGAAGCATGATGGGAAGCTCGACGTAATCGGCGACAAGCCGCAGCGTCGATCCGAGCACGGTCGAGATACCGCTCCGCCGGACGTAGGCCATCTCCGGTTGAATCGCAAAGGGCCCGCCGATGACACGCTTGAGGAACACCGCGGAGCTCGACGTCGCGCTCCATTCGAATTCCTGGCTCCCGGTCTCGACGCGGCTGACGCCGGTCTTGACACCGCCCTCCCACCCCTGTGCGCCAGCGCCCGATCCGGCGAACAGGATCGCTGCGAGGGCCATGGCAGGAGGTTTTATAGCGGAGCTCGTCACCTATTCGAGACGAAAAAGGCTATGTTCGGCAACCTGAGCGGTTTACGCGCAACGGCGTAGATTCAGCTTTCCGTCCTTTGTTGCGAGGTTTGATATGACGGCTTTCAACAGCCCGTCGGATGAATGGAATCCTGACGTCGCCAGAGTATCTGCGGAAATGGCGAACCGACTGCGAACGCGTGGCGTTGAGGTGTACGACTCTGATTCGCCGGCAGATGTCATCGCGCTGATCGATGCAGTCGAAGAGTTCGAGCGCGTCGTGGAGTCGCGCGGAGGGGATCTCATGGTCGACGAGCCGCCACTGAGAGGCGCGGCACAGCCAGACGATCCTCAGTTTCTCCTGCCGGTCCGTGCGGCAGACGAGTCCGTGGCCAATTACATCAGGCGTCTGAGCGCCGCCACGGCCGCCGCGCGTCAGCACCCACTTCGCTGAAGCCACCATGCGCTCAGGTTAGCCCTAGTCAATTTCTGCGTCACGCTGCCTTTGTGAAAAACATCCTGGGAGGACTTTCATGAAGATGGTCCCGTGCGTGTTGGTCATGCTCGCGTTGGGCGTTGCGGGCAAAAGCGAAGGACAGGTGGCAGGGGCGGCGCCTCAACAGCAGCCGCAGCAGCCTGTAGGCTTTTTCATCACGAGCGCCGGTCCCGGCGACGGCGGGAATCTCGGCGGCCTGGCCGGTGCGGACGCCCACTGCCAGAAGCTGGCGCAGGCAATTGCCGCGGGCGGGCGCGTGTGGCGGGCCTATCTGAGCGCGGCTGCTGCTGCTGGACAGCCCCCCGTGAACGCACGCGACCGGATCGGGAATGGTCCGTGGTACAACGCCAAAGGCGCGCTCATCGCGTGGAACGTGGCAGACCTTCACGGCGACATTCATCGCGACCGGAACAGCATCAACAAGGAGTTCGCGCTCAGTGAGAAGGGACTGCCCGTGAACGGACGCGGCGACACGCCGAACCAGCACGATATTCTCACGGGATCAGACTCGCACGGGCGCACGGTGCTCGGGAGTGCCGCATCGACGACGTGCAACAACTGGACGAGCAATGCGGCGGGAAGCGCGCTGGTAGGACATCACGACCGTTCGGGCGGCGGGAACTCCTCGTGGAATGCCGCGCACCCCAGTCGCGGATGCGGCCAGCAGGATCTCGTGGCCACGGGTGGCGCGGGCCTGTTCTACTGCTTCGCGGCGAACTGACCGAATGCATTTCGCTGACACACTGCGCCGTGATTGGCCGGCGCTTCGAGAAACCGACAAGCTCGACGTCGTGGTGCCGTCCTGCGCGACGCGACAGTGGGTGCTGGATCGTGGACAGGTGGGCTATGTCACGCTCGACTACAAAGTGCACCCGGACGTCCGCCTGGTGGAGGCAGGGCGGGAAGCGCCGGCGCTTGTGGAGCACTACTGGTCGGTGCGCACCCTGAATGTGCGGCAGGACGAGAACTGGCTGCCGAGCCTGAACATCAATGTTGTGCACGTGCATGGCGGCATCGTTACGGCGGCGGACGTCGAGAACGCGCTGTTGAACTCTGTCGCCCTGCGCCTGGCCGCCGGGTCACAGGGTTGGTTTCGAGACGACGCGAAAGCGCAGCTGTACGTTCGGGCCGTCATGCTGGGCAACGCCATAGGTCAGGACGCCGCCATCATCGGAGGGCTGGAAACGTCCCAGGGCGTGCAGCTACGCATCGCGCGATTCCGGTTCTCGGAGAGCGCCGGATTCCTCTTCGAGGCCGGCACGGATGAGGAGCGCTTCTGGCGCGTTGGGCGCAATTCGCTGGATGAACTTCGAGACCTGGGCGCCAAGCTTTTGGGCGACGATCAGCTTCCCGCGTCGGGCTTTCAATGGCATGGAACGAACCCAGGTCCCACGCTGGACGGCGCGTCGCGAACCACCTTCCCGAAGGGTGCGCGTGATAACGCGAGCGGCCCGCGCCCGCCCAAGAAAGGTGTCCGTCAAGACCCCTAGCCGAAGCCCTCACTTGAGCGCGGCGGCAATCGCGCGTTCTGCCAACGGCGCCATCAGGCGATATCCGGATTCGTTCGGATGCACACCGTCATACGCCAGCTCGGCCCTCATGCCGTGGCGTTCGTTCTGCATCACGGCGTGAAGATCGAGATACACCGCGCCGTGCCTGTTGGCGTACTCCTTCATCCACGCGTTGAGCGCCATGATTTTTGGCGCGGGCTCGAGACCGCGACGCCACGGATAGTCGTCCACCGGCAGCACTGAGACCAGCACGACGCGGATGCCGTTCGCCCGCGCGATGTCCGCCATCGACGCAATGTTGTCCTGGATCATCTCGACGGTGGATGGGCCAGTGTTCCCGGCGATGTCGTTGGTGCCGGCGAGGATCACGACGACCTTTGGCCGGAGTGCCACGACGTCCTGACGAAATCGCACCAGCATCTGCGGGGTAGTCTGCCCGCCGATGCCACGACCGATGTAGTCTTTGCCGGGAAATTGCGTGACAAAGAGACGCTGCCACGCCTCCGTGATCGAGTTCCCCATGAACACGACACGCTCGGCGCTCACCGGCGGCAACGCCGCGTTCTCGGCCTTGTACCGTGCCAACCAGGCCCAGTCGGTGCGGTGTCGGTCGTCGGCGGTTTGCGCATGCGCGGCGGGTGCTGTCGTGAGGATGACTGCGGCGAGAAGATGTGCGGTGTGTCGGGACATTGAATGCTCGGTTTGGCGGTGTGTCGATTTTCGGCCGGATCGTTCGACGTCTCAATGAGGGTGCATTCGGCCCACAGGTCAACCGTCATTCCCCAGGGAGTCATCGCGATGAAATTTCTGGTGTTGGTCAAGTCGAGCGAGAAGTACCGAGCGGACACTCCTCCCGCGGCGCTGATGGAGGCGATGGACGCGTTCATCAAGGAGGGCTTTGCGTCAGGCACGCTCGTGGACACGGGGGGGCTCAAGCCCAGCGCTGCTGCTGTACGTTTTCGTATCGAGAAGGGCAAGCTCGCGACAACCGACGGCCCGTTCACTGAAGCCAAAGAAGTCGTGGGCGGCTGGGCGATACTCAAGATGGATTCCAGGGCTGACGCGATTGCGAGCTCCAGGAAGTTTATGGAGCTGCACAGCCGACATTGGCCCAGCTGGGAAGGAACGTCCGAGATGTTCGAGATGGAGGATTACGGCTGAAGCTCGGCACGCTCGTTCACACGTCAAACTCGGTCGCCGCGACTCCGGGACGACTGGAGAAAATCGCGCAGCTCGCTGCGTTCCTGAAGCAGCTCTCGGCGAGCGAGATCGCGATCGCGATCGGATTCTTCGTCGGCTGGCCGCGGCAGGGACGCATCGGCGTCGGGTGGGCAGCCGTCTCCGACGCACGCGCCACGCCGGCGGCGGAAATGCCGACGCTCGAGCTGCTCGACGTCGATGGGACGTTCGATGCGCTGCTGGCGGCGAAGGGCAAGGGATCTGCGACCGAACGTCTCCGTCTGCTGCGCGAGCTCTTCGCGCGTGCCACGGCGGACGAGCAACAATTCCTGACCGCGCTGGCGATCGGCGAGGTACGTCAGGGCGCGCTCGAGGGGATCTTGCTGGACGCGGTGGCAAAGGCCGCCGACGTTCCCAGGGATCGGGTGCGGCGCGCGGTGATGCTGGCCGGCGACCTCGGTGCAGTCGCGCTTGCGGTGTCCATGGGCGGCGAAGGCGCGCTGGACGCACTGGCGAGCTATCGGCTGGAGCTGTTTCGGCCCGTACAGCCCATGCTCGCCGATTCGGCGTCCGACCTCGTCCAGGCGTTGATCACGAGCGGCTCGGCGATGGCAACCGCGATCGAATGGAAGCTCGACGGTGCGCGCATCCAGGTGCACCGCGCGGACGATCGCGTCGCCGTCTACACGCGCAGCCTGAATGACGTCACCAGCCGGGTGCCCGAAGTGGTCGATGCGGTACTCGCGTTCCCGGCGCGCACCCTGATTCTGGATGGTGAGGTCATCGCTCTCGCGGAAAACGGGAGACCGCTCGCGTTTCAGGAAACGATGCGACGGTTCGGCCGACGGCTGGACGTCGATGCCCTGCGCGCCACGATCCCGCTGACCCCGTACTTCTTCGACGTGCTGTTGCACGACGGACAGGACGTCTTCGATCGTCCCCTGTCGGAGCGCTGGCAGCTGCTCAGGGCTACCGTTCCTGCGCCGTTTCGCGTGCCCGGCATCGTCACGTCCGACGTCGAGGAAGCGAAGAGATTTCAGGCCGACGCGCTGGAGCGAGGGCACGAGGGAATCATGGTGAAATCCCTCGAAGCGCCGTACGCGGCCGGCCGACGCGGTTCGGCGTGGCTCAAGGTCAAGACGGCGCGAACGCTCGACCTCGTGGTGCTCGCCGTCGAATGGGGCTCCGGGCGGCGGCAGGGATGGTTGAGCAATCTGCACCTCGGTGCTCGCGATCCTGTCACCGGGGGTTTTGTCATGCTCGGCAAGACGTTCAAGGGGATGACTGACGAGATGCTGGAGTGGCAGACGAAGGAGCTGTTGGCCCGCGAGACACACCGCGAGGGTCACGTGGTGTACGTGCGTCCCGAGCTCGTCGTCGAGATCGCCTTCAACGAGGTGCAGCGCAGTTCACAATACCCCGGCGGAGTCGCTCTGCGCTTCGCGCGGGTCAAAGCGCATCGGCCTGACAAGCACGCCTCTGAGGCGGACACGATCGGAGCGGTTCGCGCGTTCCTGCCCAAGTAGACGCCGGATCCGTACTCATCCACACGTGTTTTTGGTAGAAACGCCCGCGAGGCATGGATCCGCGACTCATTACTCCTGTCGGAGCGACAAGGAAGTTGGCCAGAATTGAGTCTTGCGTCGCGCAAGCACCGCCCGGTATACTCGCGCCTCGAGACAACGGGCTGCTCCTTCCTCTCGGGCCGCGGTCGACTGGTTGTCCCCGACTCAGGAGATTCCCGATGGTTCGCTCTCGCACGTCCTTGTTGACCCTCATCACGCTCGCGGCTGTGCTGTATGGTGCTGCCGCCGGCGCCCAGCCTCCCACCGGCAGCGTCACCGGCGTCGTTCGTTCGGCAAGCGGTGCGGCCGTTGCGGCGGCACGGGTGACCGCCACGAACAGGACCACCGGTTCCCTCCGTACCAGCACCACCGACGCGAACGGGCGTTACGCCATCGGGCAACTGACGCCGGGCCTCTACACCGTAGCTGCGGCCGTGGTCGGATACCGCAGGACCTCGCGCAACGACGTTCGCGTCGATGGCGAGGCGACGGTGGATCTGGTGCTGGAGCCGGTTCGGCTCAACGCGATCACGGTCACGGCCACGCTTCGTGAGCAGGAATTGAAGGACGTTCCCTTCTCCATCTCCGCTCCGACCGCGTCGGAACTGCGCTCGCGGGGCGCGGAGACCATCGAGGACATCGCCATCACGCAGGCGGGGTTCAGCGTGCAGAACCTGGGACCAGGCCAGAGCCAGGTGGCCATGCGCGGAACCTCGTCCGGCCAGACGGCTCGAGACCAACCCGGCGTGAAGGAGGAAGTTGGCGTGTACCTGGACGGCGTACCGATCTCGTTGTCCCTGTTCACCCCTGATATGGACCTGTTCGACGTTTCTCGCGTCGAGGTCCTTCGCGGACCGCAGGGCACCCTGTTCGGTGCCGGCTCGCTCGCGGGCACGGTGCGCTACATCAGCAACCAGCCCGAGCTGGGCGTCAGCAGCACGTTCGGCCAGTTCGGTACCGCCATGGTGGACGGCGGATCGCTTGGCGGCGACCTCAAGTTCGGCGCGAACGTTCCGCTCGGCGATAATGCCGCCGGCCGCATCGCCGCGTACTACAATCGCATGGGCGGGTACATGGATGCCGTCCAGCCCAACCTGAGCATCAAACTAAAACTCAACACCAGCGACCGGTCGGGCGTCCGCGCGGCGGTGCGGCTGGCGCCCACGGCGCGGTTCAGCATCACGCCGCGAGTCATCTATCAGGCCGTAAACGCCGACGGGTGGAATCGCCACGACGCATACAACATTCTGGCGAATCCCTACACGACGTCGCGTCCCGCGGTGACGCTCGGCCAGCGGCAGCTCTTCACGCAGATCAGTGAGCCATTCACCGATCGCTTCACACTCGGTGACGTGAACGCCACGTATGACTTCGGTCGCGTGAACCTGACGTCGGTGAGCTCCTACAGCACGCGCGATGTCACGGTGGTGCGCGATGGCGGCGCACTCTACGCCAGCATTGTCGGCGGCAGCATCGGTCTGCCGGAGCCCATCTACACGATGAACGCTGGCCTGACCGACCTCACGAACACGCACGTGTTCACGCAGGAGGTGCGCCTGGGCGGTGGCCAGGGCAAGTGGCTGCTGGGCGGCTTTTTCAGCACGGGCCAGCGCGACTACGGCCAAAGCGTCATGGTCCCCGGCTTCGAAGCGGCAAGCGGCATTCCAACCCAGGGCCTGCGCGCGTCGCCGGACGAACTGTTCTACTCCGATCTTGGATACGCGTCGAATCAGTTCGCGCTCTTCGGCGAAGGGACCATGCCCATCGGGGAGCAGCTGAACCTCACCGCGGGCCTGCGCTATTACAACTTCGACGAGGACCGCACGCAGATCTTCGACGGCATTTTCGGCAACGACGACAACGGCACCCTACAGGTGTCGAGTCCGGGTTCGACGAAGGCGGACGGGCTCGCGCCGCGCCTGATGGCCAGCTACAAGGTGTCGGACCAGGTCACGTTCAATGCACAGGCGTCGAAGGGATTCCGCCTAGGCGGTATCAATGACCCGCTCAACGTGCCAATCTGCACGCCGCAGGACCTCGTCACATTCGGCGGACGCGATTCCTGGAAGGACGAGACCGCCTGGAACTACGAGGTGGGCACCAAGTCGACGCTGATGGGCGGACGCGCATCGTTGAACGTGTCCGCATACTACATGGACATCAGCGATCTCCAGCTGACCGTGACCGCTGGCTCGTGCACGTCTCGCCTGGTGTTCAACGTCCCGAAGGCGCGTAGCTCCGGACTGGAGTTCGAGTTCAGTGCAACGCCCAGCGACCATTTCGATTTCTCAGTGAACGCGAGCCTGAACAATGGGCAGCTGCGCTCGACCCTGACTTCCACCGACGCGAGCAACAACGTCACTGTCGTATCGGGCATCAAGGCTGGCAACCGTCTGCCGAGCGTGCCGAAGGTGCAAGGGTCGGCGGCCGCGACCTACCGGTGGCGCGTCGGGCGCACCTCGCAACCCTTTGCGAGCGCGTCGTTCCGTCATGTGGGCTCGCGCTACACCCTGATCGACGATCTGAGCACTGGCTTTGGGACGGTCAACCTGAACGCACTACCGAACACGATCGGCGGTCCGCTCTCGCAGAACAGCTTTGCGTTCAACCCGTTGCTGCCGGCCTACAGTCTGGCGAACATGCGCGTCGGCGTGACCCGCGGCATCTGGGAGTACGCGCTCTTCGTGAACAACCTCACCAACGAGGTCGCGTACCTCGCGCTCGATCGGGAGCGCGGCACCCTGGCGCGCGTTGGGTACCTGACCAACCCGCCGCGCACGTTTGGGGTGCGGATGAGCTTCAACCAGTAAGCGAATCTCGTTAGTGGATCCGCTGTCACACAAAGACCTCGCCTGTGCCTTGGCACGGGCGAGGTCTTTCTTGACGCGACGATGCCGTCGACCTGGTAAGCCTTTTCAGGTTTCGCGCACGCGGAAGCTGCTCTACCGCCGCTAGCGCACTCCGAGTTCTCGATCCAGCTCACGAAGCGCGGCTTCGTAATGCGGATCGGCGGGAGCAAGTCTCGGAATCTCTGCTGGCTGGTTGCGCGACGTCGGGCCGCGGAACAGTCTCGCGAACAGCTTGAACGCGCCCCAGGCAATCAGACCTGCGACAGCGACCTTCAGCGCCAGGATTGCGAGGCCCAGCAGCGCCCCGAAGAGGCCAAGCACCGTCACCAGCACGATGATCGAGATAGGAATCAGGAGCGCGAGCACGATCACCACTTTCAGAAACGTCCAGAGCAATCTCATCAGGTCCCCCTCCAACTCACCGCGTCATTACGGGCTGACCTGCACTACGTAAGATCGGAGCGTGGTGATTCAGTCCTCAAGAGATGCAAGGCCCAATAGCCTATTCGACCCCCTGTCCTGCGACCGGCGGCGGCGGGAGCGAGCGACGTGTCGAAGCGACGAAACCCACGGCGCACGACGCCAGTACGGATACGATTCCCGTCACCAGGCCGTACCTGGGCGCCAGGAAGCCCACGATCATCGTGAGAAGTCCTGAAACGACAAAGGCAGCGCCGAACGCACGATGCGCCGATCGCCACAGTTGCGGGTCCTCAAAAGTCCGCTTTGTCCGCAAACCAGCCACCCAATTGGGCCGCAGACGCGGCATGACATTCCCCATGAGAACCAGGGACACACCCAGCACCATGGGGATTATCCGAGACGCCATGGCCGGGTACTGCAGCACAGCAGAGAGAACGGCCGCGTGAAGCCCAATGAACAGGAGCACGACGCCGAGCACGATCGTGTCATAGGTGCTGCCAAAACGATCGAACTGCTCGGGACTCGTGACGGCCTCGGGAGCATTCCGGAAAAGCCGCCGGCCAATCCGTTGACCGGCAGATGTGGGAGCGGCGCGAAAGGCGGCCCATACAAGCAGGGCCAACACCGGCATCAGGAACAGCACGAACTCGCGCTGCGCGGGACGTGCGGGCTCCGACACGCTGAATGGGAGCACCCCCGCCAGCTGAAGATCTACCAGCGGCGGCACTCTACTGTAGACGGCGACTGAGGCCGCTGTTGCCACAGCAATCAGCACGGGTGGAAGCCACTTACGATCGACGTTTGCCATTGGCACCCTTGGGTTGAATCCAGTTGAGGAGGTTCTCTACGGCGTCCTGGAAGACGGTTGTGTCGAGCTCGTAAATGATGCTCGAACCATTTCGTTCCGTGGTCACGAGCTCGGCGTCACGGAGCACCGCCAGATGCCGCGAAATCGTTGCCCACGCGGATGGAAAGCGCTGGGCGATCTCACCGGACGATTTCGGCCCCATACGAAGCAAGTGAAGAATTTCTCGTCGGGTGGGATCGGCCAAAGCCTTGAATACTG
>JANNJV010000390.1:0-19110 GCA_031395945.1 Gemmatimonadota bacterium
GAGTGTCGCGCCCATGCGTGCGCACCGGTCCACCAACCCGTGAGTCGCGATGTAACGCAGCGTTGCCGTGCCCGCCGCGCACGAGACCGCGTGATGCGAGAACGTCTGTGCGTGATTCAGCGCGCCCGAGCCGGCCGCAAACACGTCCACGATGCGACGGGGGGCCAGCACTGCCGCGAGTGGTGCAAATCCGCCGGCGATGCCTTTGCCCAGGATCTGCAGGTCGGGGACGACGCCCTCGGAATCCACGGCCGACCAGGTGCCGGTGCGGCCCGCACCCACGAGGATCTCGTCCGCGATGAACAGGACATCGTGCTGGCGGCAGAGGTCGCGCGCATGCCGCAGGTAGCCCTCCGGGGGAACCAGCGCGCCGGTGGACGATCCGCCGATCGGCTCCAGGATGAACGCCGCGATGCTCGCATGGTCGCGCGCGATGACCGCCTCCAGCGCGTCGCTGTCGTATGCGGGCGCGCGGAGCACCTCCACCAGCCAGCCGTGATACAGTGATCTGTAATGCTCCCGGGCCGACGCCGACAACGCCAGCAGCGTATTGCCATGATACGCCGGGGTCAGGGCCACAATGCGCTGCTTGGACGGCATTCCCAACTCGGCCCAGTACTGTCGCGCGAGCTTGAGCGCGGCCTCCACGGCGTCAGACCCGCTCGACAGGGGATAGACCTTGTCCAGATCCCCCGGCGCAAGCGCCACCAACTCCCTCGCGAATTCCTCGACGGCGTCGTGTGTGAGCGTCATGCCGCTCACGTAGCCGAGTTTCGCTGCCTGCGCCGCCATCGCCTGGCCGATCTCGGCGACGCCGTGGCCAAGGTTGCTGACGAACGCGCCGCCGCAACCATCCAGGTACGCGTTGCCGGCCTCGTCATACAGCCAGCTGCCCTTTCCGTGTGTGATGCGCGGATAGTCCCAGTGCAACTTGCGGAAGAAGACCGCAGTATCGGGATACCGCATCACGCAGGGTACGGCTTGGCCTGGGGTATTCGGTCGCGGCTGGTCACCCGCGCGACGACGACGGCGCTGGCCATGTGCGCCGTCACGATGGTGGTCGTTTTGAGCAGGTCAGGAATGACGTCGATGGCGATGAGAATGGCGATGCCCTCCACGGGAATGCCCATCTCGGCGAATACCGGAGCCATGAGGAACAGCGACCCGCTGGGCACCGGTGGAACACTGTAGCTCAACAGCACGGAAAGGACGGCCAGCGACGCGACCTGCGCATCCGTGATTTCCACGCCGTACAGCTTGCCCAGGAACAGCGCGCCCAGGATGAAGGACAACGGAGCGCTGACCCGAAAAATCGCCACCGCGGTGGGCAGCACGAAGCTCACGATCTGCGGCGGCAGTCCCAATACGTCGCGCGCCGAGTCGATCATCGTCGGAAGGGCGGCGGAGGATGACCGCGAGCCCAGCGCGATTACCTGCGCCGGCGCGACGGCCGTGGCGAAGAGTCGCAGCGGCACGCGGCCAACGAGGACTGCCACAGCGTAGACACCGAGCATCACGCCGATCATGAGAATCGCGAAGACAGCCACGTAGTAACCCACTGCGGCGACCGCCGTGTAGCCCAGCCGCGCACCCACGACTACCGCAAGGGCGAACACGCCGATGGGCGCCGCAACGAAGACCCAGCGGATGACCACCAGCATGGCTTCGCTGGTGGCGCGAAAGAATCGCACTGGCGTGTCGCGCACATCGGCAGGCAACCGCGACAGCGCCGCGGCGAAGATCATGGTGAAGACGATGAGCGGCAGCATCGCGCCGTCCGCGGCCGCGCGGATAGGGTTGGCGGGCACCAGCTCCACGAGCCGTTGCGAGAAGCCGCCCATGCCGCGCACCGTCTCCACCACGCGCTGCGAGCTCGAGGTGGCCGTTTCGCGCAGCGCCGCGGCGGCGGCGGGATCGATGATCAAGCGGCTTAACAGCGGTGGGGCGAGCACGGCGGTGTAGATGCCGATGGCCGTCAGGGTGAGCAGGAAAAACAGCAGCGCCGCTCCACCCAGGCGTCCCATGGAGCGCAGGCTGTCGCTGGACGCGATGGCGACGATCAGCATCGACACCACCAGCGGGACGATGGTCATGCGCACCGCATTCACCCACAGCGTCCCGATCGGCTCCATGATGTCGACGATGCGCTCCACGGTGGCGTCGCCCGCCGATACCAGCGCGGCGCCCGCCAGCAGGCCGACGACGAGGGACAGCAGCGCAATCCAGGTGATGCGTCGAGAGTCCAATGCCATGACGCGCGAACGTACTCGGCCAGCCCCCGTCACGCAAAAGCGAAGCGCGAACATCTCGCACATATTCCTGTAACGAATCCGATGCAGGATCCCGCTCCTCCATTCGTCCGACATCCATGCTCCGTCGTCGCGCCGTGTTGTTCGTGGGCCTTTCCGCCGTTCTCGCTGCAGGATGCCGCACTGAACGCCCGGAGCGCGTGTCCCAGGCCGGGACTGAGCGGGCGTCCGGATTCGATCCGCTGGCGTGGACTGCGCCGGCAGATTCGCAGATCCCAGCAGACTCCCTGGGCGCGTCGATCCGACGCGGGCTCGCGCTGGTGACCCACACGGCCGATAGCCTGCCCCTGTACGCGCCCGGGAACATCAGCTGCTCCAACTGCCACCTGGCGGGAGGACGAAATCCGGATGCCGCTCCGCTGACGGGCTCACACGCGCGCTTTCCCAAGTACCTCGCGCGCAGCGGTGCGGTCGTCGGGCTTGCCGATCGCGTGAACTATTGCTTCACGCGGAGTCTTGCCGGCAGCCGGTTGCCGCTGGACAGTCGCGAGATGCAGGACATTCTCGCGTACCTGGCGTGGTTGTCGCGCGGCGTCCCCGTGGGTGAAGGCGACAAACTGGCGGGTGCGAACGGGCTGCCTGAGATGCGCGAGACGCTCGTGGGTGACCGCGCACGCGGTGGGGAGGTGTACGCGAAGTACTGCGCGGCGTGCCACCAGCGGAGCGGCGAAGGAACCCGGGCGCTCCATCCGCCCGTTCCCGCCTTGTGGGGGGCAAAGTCCTTCAGCGTCGGAGCATCGATGACGCGCCACAGCAAGGCAGCATCGTTCATCTGGCACAACATGCCGCTGGGCGCGGGCAAATCACTCACGCCCCAGCAGGCGTTCGATGTCGCCGCCTACGTGTCGGCACAGCCGCGGCCAGACTCACCGGGGAAAGAACGCGACTGGCCCTCAGGCGGCGCGCCGTCGGATGTGCCGTATGCCACGACCGGGCGCGTCGCGCATGATCCGCCGCCCGTCCTGCCGCGTGCCAACGCCGCGGCGGCGCTGGTGCCGCCGCCGCGCGTGGTCGGCAAATCCCAACCGCGAGGCTCGCAGCGATGAGCGACGAAACGAGAATCAGTCGGCGGGCGGTCATCACCGGGGCCGCGGTGACCGCCGGCGGGTTGTTGCTCAGAAAGCTTCCGGCGGAAGGCGTTGGAGCCGCGCAGTCGGCGCCTGCCGCGCCGCCCGCCGTTGTGCCGACCCAGGGTGGCGCCGCTGATCCGTCCACAGTTCCCGGCGCGCCGACATCAGCCGCCAGCACGCGGTCGCCGTTCGTGACACCGGCCCGAGCACCCGCGGGTGTACTGACCGGCGCATCCTTTTCGCCACTACATCAATTGACGGGCACCATCACGCCGAACGATCTGGTGTTCGAGCGGCACCATTCGGGCGTACCGGCGATCGATCCTTCCCGCTACCAGCTGCTGGTTCACGGGCTCGTGGATCGTCCCATGGGCTTCACGCTGGCGGATCTTCAGCGGTTTCCCAGCGTGTCGCGCGTGCACTTCATCGAGTGCTCTGGCAATGGCCGCGTGGCCTATCGCGACCCCAAGCCAGAGATGACGGCGCAGGTCATTGACGGGATGACCAGCAACGGCGAATGGACCGGCGTGCCCCTCGCCGTGCTCTTCAAGGAAGTCGGCGTGAAGCGCGCGGCGTCCTGGTTCCTGGCCGAAGGTGGCGACGCCGCCAAGGTCTCCAGGAGCATCCCCTTGGACAAAGCGGGGGACGATGCGCTGATCGCATATGCTTTCAATGGCGAGCCGCTGCGTCCCGCGAACGGTTTTCCCGCGCGCCTGTTCCTGCCGGGATACGAAGCCAACACGTGCATCAAGTGGCTTCGGCGGCTCGAATTGCTCAGTCAGCCGAACATGTCCAAGGACGAAACCGCCAAATACACGGACCCGCTGCCGAACGGCACCGCTCGGCAATTCAGTTTCGTCATGGACACCAAGTCGCTGATAACACGCCCCTCGGTACCTGACCTCATCGAACCCGGATGGCGGGAGATTTCTGGCATCGCGTGGAGTGGGCGCGGCAAGGTGACGCGCGTGGACGTCAGCGTGGATGGGGGCGTGGCGTGGCGGCCCGCCGAACTGCAGGGACCAGTCCTGCCGAAAGCGCACACGCGCTTCAGTCTGATGTGGAAATGGAACGGAGAGCCGGCAACGCTCATGAGTCGCGCGACCGATGAGACCGGGGCCGTACAACCCACGCGCGCGGTGTTCGAGGCTACGCGTGGCAAAGGCACCGACTACCACTTCAACTGCATTCGCGCGTGGAGCGTGGATGGCGACGGACGGGTGACGTTCGCGGGGGCCCTGTGAAGGCGATGCGGGCGGTGTACCTGGCTCTTCTCGGTCTCACCGCGCTCGTGGCGTGTGCGGAGCAGGCAAGCAGCAGCGAAGCGGGACCGTTCGGCGGCATCGGCCACAGCGCGTCGGCGTCCGAGATTCGAGCCGTGGATATCGATGCAAATTCCGCGGGGGCCGGACTGCCGGCGGGCAGCGGTACGTCTGCGCGCGGTGCCGTGCTGTATGCCGCTCAGTGCGCCAGTTGCCACGGCGTGAAGGGGGAGGGCATACCGCCGAACCCCAGGCTCGTGGGGCGCGAGCCGGCCGACTTCTCGTTCGCGGCGGACTACAAGACGCCGAAGACCATCGGGAATTACTGGCCTTACGCAACGACCGTGTTCGACTACATCAATCGCGCGATGCCGTTCGGTTCGCCGGGCTCGCTGAAGCCGGCCGATGTGTACAGCCTTACCGCGTTTCTGCTGGTGGAGAACGGTATTATCGACACGTCGGCCGTTCTCGACGCGCGTACGCTCCCGCAGGTGCGGATGCCGGCCCGAGATCGGTTTGTCCGCGACGACCGGGCAGGCGGCAACGCGTTCAAATAACGCGCGCAGTTCCTCTTAACAATCGACGGCGGCCCGAGTCTCCCCATCGTAGCGCAGTGGCGTGAGCCAATGCCGTTCCTCAATCTGTCCGTGAGAGAATCATCCATGAAGACACGTGTTCTTTTCGCCCTTCTTTCATTCGCCACCTCGGCCACCGTGGGCGCGCAGCAACCCAGTACTGGCGTCGGTCGTACTCCAGAGGGCGCCCCCGCCGCAAAGCTCCTGCTCTCGAATACTGGCGAGCTCGGACTCACCGACCAGCAGGTGGTGCGCCTGGCCGGCATCGCGCGTCGTGAGGAGGCCCGGCGCAGCGCTCTCCGCGCCGCCATGGATTCGGCCCGTGGACGCTACATGCAGCCCGGTGATTCCATGGCGCGCCGGCAGTTCGGCGAGCGCATGCGTGGCGAAGCCGAGCGCGCGCGCACGCAGATGCAGGCCGACCAGCGCGACGCCATCGCGGTGCTTACCCCTGATCAGCAGGCGAAGGCGTGGGCCATGGTGTCCAACCGCGGACGCGACATGCAGCGCGGTGCGAGAGGCATGGGACGCGACATGCAGCGTGGTCCGAGAGGTATGGGACGCGACATGCAGCGTGGCCCGAGAGGTATGGGACGTGACATGCGTCGCGGCATGCGGGCACGGTCGCCCATGCTGCGCCAGGAACCCGGTGACCGGCCCATGCGGCTGAGGCAGCCGGAACGCGTGCCGGCCCCCGCGCCTCGTCCGCCGGACAGCCAGTAGGGGTCGGATTCACTTCCGGTGTTCATGCCGATATAGCCCTCCCGCACCTCCGTTCAGGCGCGTGGAGGTCCGGACCAATACCTCGGAGACAAGCATGTCAGTGTACACCAGGAACATGCTCGGCTTGTCGGCGATGCTCGCGGTGACCGCGTGCGCCGACATACTGGGCTCCAACGACGGCTCCATCGACCTGCCACCGGCGTTCCAGACCGTGCCCGTGGGCTTCAGCGCCAACAGCAACAGCTTCGACGAAAGTGGCGACGCCGGCAGGCCGTTCCTTCCAGAGAGCATGGGGAGCGGCGTGTTCGGCGGCGACGGAAACCAGGGCCCGGGCGGTAACAGTGGCCCCGGCAACAACAATGGCGATGATGACGACCACAATGGTTTCGGTCGCCGCGGTCTTCGCGGATTGCTGATGGGTGGGGGCCTGGGCCGCGATTTCATCGGCGCGCTCGCCTTCGGTAGTGGCAAGGGCCGCGGTCCATTCGGCAGCTTCCTCGTATCAGACCGGTGCGTCTTCAATGCCGCAACGGGGCGCGTCGTCTGCCCGACGTTCGAGAAGCACGACGTGGACGTGAATCTGTCCTTTGCGTTCCGGGACGTGAACGGCATTGTCCAGTCCAAGTACGATACGGGGACGACGAACACCGTCAACGTGCAGACGAGCGTGAGCGGTACAAAGTCGCGTCATGGTGACGACGACGACGATGACGAGGTCGATGATGACGACGACGATGTGACGTCTACGGTGTCGCACACCAGCGATCGCACGGTGGGCGGCCTGGCAACCGGAAGCACGGCGCGCACGGTCAACGGTGTGGCCGAAGCGCACGAGACGACGAGCGGCACGCGTGACAACGTGGCCTTCACGGCACAGCGCGATGCGGCAGATACCACGTCGGGTCTCGTGATTCCGCTCGTCGACGGACGTCCGACGTTCCCGAGCGCCGGTACCGTGATTCGGAGAATGCGCATCACGATCACGAAGGATGGTGCAGTCGCGAAGTCCCGGTTCCGTCGCGAAAAGGTGACATTCGACGGCACGAACGTGGTGAAGCTCGAGATCACCCAGGATGACGTGACCAAGAACTGCACGATCACATTGCCCAGCAAGAAACTGGTCTGCGAGTAATCTGAGAATGCACAAACGGCCCCCGGCGTTGTCGGGGGCCGTTTGTTTTGCAGCTGTGCGAACTTTCAACATCGAACCTCAAGCATCAAACGTTCAACGCCGTTCAAGAACTGCGTTTGAAGCTCGAGGTCGGAAGCTCGAGGTCGGAAGCTCGAAGTTTGAGTTCGGGACGTTAGAACCTGGCGCGCAGGCCGACCGTAATGGTCCGGCCCGGGACGATGGTGATGGTGTCGGGCTCACCACGCTGGTAGCCCAGCAGGTTGTCCGCGGTCACGTTGACCGCCAGGCCGCGCCAAAGGTCCTTCGAAGCCGATGCGCGCAGTCTTGTGGTCCCCGGATACCGTGACCAGAAGGGCCGCAGCTTGGCGCCGGTGAGATCTTCCGCGGTCAGGGAGTCCGAGATCAGCGCGCGAGCGATGGCGAGCCGGTCGTAGTTGATCCAGTCCGATGCCCGCGAGATGGTGGACGATAGCTGATACGTGCGTCGCACCAGGGAAACGGTGCCGCTCAAAGTGCGCGCGGGAACGGCGAGCATCTTGTCCCCCGGGGCGAGATCCCCGGTATACCCGGTGGACAGCCGCTGCACCCTGCTGTCCACGAACGTGGCAGCTCCGCCAAGCGAGAGAGCCCCATACGCGAGTGACGTCTGGGCCTCCCACCCGCGGTTGCTGATCTCGCCTACATTCTGCAATTGAAACCATGAGGAGCGCGACGGGCCGCTGTTACTGCCAGGTGGAGCCGTAACTGTTACCGGTTGAATGAGCCCGGTGACCAGTTGGTCGAAGCGAGTCACATGGACGCCCAGCAAGCGACCCAGCCGCACATCGACGCCGGTTTCGATGCCAGCCTGTTCCTCGGGGCCGAGCGCGCGGTTCGACAACGTGCGTCGCGGTTCACGAGTCGCGAGGTGCATGGACGAGCGTGGAGCCCGAATGCCCTTGCCGTACGCGACTCGCCATTTCAGCGAGAATAGCCGGTAGTCGCGAACCACGGACAGTCCCAGCAGCGGCAACGATGCGAACTGGGAGGCGCCTTCGCTCTGCTCGATGCTCTCGCGGCGAATACCTGCCGTGAGATACGCCGTATTGCTTAGAGCGACCGTGGTTTGCGCGAGCAGGCCGAGACTCCCGGTTCGTCCATTCACGTATCGGAGATCATCGTCCGAACCGGAACCGGAACCATCCTGCTTCACTTCACCCAGGGTGCGGTCCCAGAGGATTGATTGTTCCGCGCCCACGGTGAATGAGCCGCCAATCCGGTCCGGATTGCCGAACGTAGTGATTGCGTTGGCGCGCAGCGTTCCTCGATGTGCGGAACCACTTGCGGCCTGCAGCGCCGTGTCGGCCACCGAGGGAATTGGGCCCTGTTCATGGGACACGTTCGAGAGCTGGTATCCGTCCAGCCCCGCGGTCAGGGTGTAGGTCCAGAGATCCGTAGGCACGCGCGTGAGCGTCGAGCCAATCGAGTACATCCGGAGTTGTTGCGGATCGCGAGCGGACGCGGTCTCGTCCGGATTCAGCGCGGCGAGCAGGGGATTGACGGGAACCCCGGCGTTCTTGGCGAAGAAGCGTGCATTCGCCGTCAGCGTCGAGCGGGCGCCGATGATCCGCGCATCTGCCGTGGTGCGCAATTCGCGGCTGTATGCCCGTGGGATGTACTGACCGGAAGTGGATCCCGCGATGGTGAGCCCTGCCGACTTGATGTTCGATCCGGCACGCAGCGTAAGCGCGTGTTCCTGCACCGCGACGCTGTTCTGTGCATACCGGCTGGCGGTGTAGCCCATCGTGCTTCGCAGCGACGCGTGCGCGCCGTCGACGCCGACACCCTCGTGGCGAGAAACGATGTTGACCACCCCGCTGATCGCGTCGCTGCCGTACAGTGCCGCGCCCTGCGGTCCGCGAATGACTTCCACTCGGTCCACGAGTTCCGGGCTGATCTGGGTCAACAGCAACGGGTTGGCGACCTCGATGCCGTCCACATACACTTTGGGGAAGGACAGTCCGAACGACGACGCGCCCCGGATGCTGCCGTAGCGTGCGAGCATCGACGTCGGCGTGTGCTCCCAAAGCCAGACGCCAGGGACGGAGCCGCTGAATACTTTCGACAACGCCCCTTCGCCACGACGTTCGATGTCACGGCCTGCCACTATGTCGAGCGCGATGGGAAGCGGGCGTTCGGACGCCGCCACCACACTCCCCGTGACCACGACACGATCCAGCACGGCGATACCGGGCGACGTGGAATCTCGGGCGCTGTCACCCCGCGGTGTCAGCACCACGTGATCGTTGGAGACGACCACGGGATCGACCGCGAAAGGCCGCAGCAGATCCTCAAGCACATCGGAGATCGCCGCGCTATCGCGCGACACCGAGACACGCCGATCCAGCGGAAGGTTGTCGCCGCTGTAGGACAGCCGGATCCCCGCCTGCATCGCCAGGCGATCCAGTGCGTCCCGGAGTGCGATATCTCGGGCATGCAGCGTCACGCGCCGGTCCAACAAGGACTGCGCTTCGACGCGGAGAACGCCGAAGAGGCACAGCGCCGCCAGCAGCGCCGCGCGTTTCATCGTCCCGACGTCTTGGGTGTGAGGTAGGTGGTATCGCCGCGGCGTTCCACGCGCGCTCCCAGCGCCAGCGCGATCACGTCGACCACACGATCCCGCGGTTCCGCGACGAATGTCCCGGTGAAATGGCGGGCGAGCAATGCGGAGTCAGTCACGCGAAGTTCTACGCCGTACCAGCGGCGAAGGTCCTCAGCCACCTCACCCACTGGGGCGTCGCGAAACACCAGTTGGCCGCGCGTCCAGGCCAGATCATCCGCGGTGGCGGTGCCACGGCTGACTTGCACCCGTCCACCGCGTGCGACAACGCCCACGTCCCCCGGCCTGAGTGTCACGGCGTCGGCCGCATATGTGAGCTCGACGGACCCTTCGCGAACCACCACGCGGACCGGCCCACCCCCCGAAGCGTCGCTGTGCACCGAGAACTCAGTGCCCATGTCACGCATGGTCGCTTCGCCTGCGCGCACTGTGAACGGCCGCGCCGCGTCGTGCACGACCTTGAAGTACGCCTCGCCAGTGAGCTCCACGTGACGGTCGCGGACCGCCACGCGGCTCGCGGGGCCCAACAGCACGGTGGAGCCATCGTCCAGCTGAACGGTTTCGCGCTGTCCAATGTCGGTCGAGTAGGTAATCTCGGCAGCGGGCTGGCGCGCCGTTTCGATCCGCCGGAACAGCAACGTCCCGGCGACGAGCAGGATCGCTGCCGCCGCCACAATGGCTTCCAGCCGCATGCCGTATCGCGCGAAGCGCGCCGGTGATTTCGGTGCGGCCGACGCGGGACGCGCCTTTACCTGTCGAAGCGCGGCCTCCACGTCTACGACCCGTTCGGACGAGATCTTCCGCGTCGCGGCGTCGAGCGCCGCGAGCACCTGCGCGTCCGACGGATGTGTTTCGAGCCAGCGGCGCACCTCGGCGGCTTCGCCGGGCGACGATTCACCGGCCAAGTAACGACCGAGCTTGTCCCAATCCGCTGAAGGTCCGGTCATGATGCGCTGCTCATATATGGTAGGGACACGGGTCTGTGGACAAACCCCTATCCCGCTTGCGACGCCGCAGTTTAGCTTCGCCAGCCATGGACGACCGGGACCTCCTCCACAAAGTACGGGCAGGCGACGAGGGGGCGTACGACGCGGTGTTCCGGACGTGGTATCCCGTGCTCGTGCGCGTGGCCAGCGCGCTGCTGCGCGATGCGGACGCTGCGGAGGAAGTCGCCCAGGACGTGATGCACGAGCTGTGGCGCCGCCGGCACCTGGTGGAGCCAGATATCTCCATCCGGGCTTACCTGCTCCGATCCGTCAGAAACCGGGCCCTGAACCATCTGCGTCATCTCAAGGTGCGGCGGGAATCGGAAGCGGCGGTCCAGGCGCTCTACGACCAGCCGACGGCGTCCGACCAACCCGTCGTGGCGAAGGAGCTGAGCGCTGCCATCCAGCTCGCGTTCGCGGCCCTGCCGCCGCGCTGCCGCGAGATCTTCGAGATGAACCGGCTGCACGGCCTGAAGTACGCCGAAATCGCCGAAGCGCTGGGGATCTCCCAGAAAACCGTCGAGGCCCAGATGGGAAAGGCGCTGCGCATCATGCGCTCTCGCCTCGCTCCTTGGCTTCCGCAGGGTGACACGCTCTAACAACAGCAGCAACGTTGAACGTCAAACCTCCAACTTCAAACATCCCACCTCAAACGCTGGTCGGGAAACGGCGCTCGAGGTGGGATGTTCGAAGTTCGAAGTTCGAGGTCGCGCCTGCAGCGCCTACTTGATCGTCACCCCGAGCTCGCTCTTCGCGCCCAACCCCTTGCCGATCAGCTCCATCGTGTACATGGGCTTCTTCTCGTTATCCATCGCGGCGAACTTGACCCACCCGCCGACCGCCGACTCATCCAGCCACCAGTCGATGGTGCCGTTGCCCTGGCCGAAGCGCACATGCTTTGCCTTGAAGCTGCCAGCCGGTGTCTTCACATCCTCGACACCGATGGTCGCACCCTCGATGCTTTCCTTCGTTGGTTTCATCGAGAACGCGCCGCGCATGTTCCACATGGACCACTGCTCTGGCACCATCATCTCCTGCGCTTCCGCGTTGCCGGGAAGCTTGCCGCGCATGCGCACCAGCTTCTGCATGTAGCCATCGGCGTCCTCCGGCTTGAACAGCGCTTCGAGAACCACGGTGTCGGCGTCCACGATCTTGTCGCCGTCCTTGTAGTGCGAGATCGTCTTCATGCGCCACCATTCGCCGCCGTCGGACGTCTTGCCCAGGAAGGCGCGCTCGCTCGTCTGGACGGCGCCGTCTTCGTCGGCGGTGAGCACCTGCCAGCGAGTCCACTCGCCCGGTTTGTAGTCCGTCTCGAACATCGTCGCGCCCGAGAGGTACTGCACCGTGAACATCTGGGAAATCCAGATCCACGCGTAGTCGGTGTTCCACACCTCGGGACCACGTCCGCGACCTCCGCCCGCTGAACGCGCAGATCCGGCGAGTTCGGCGACTGCCGCCGGCATGCCGAACGCCATCGCCAGCTGCTTTTGGCGCGACTTGAGCAGATCCAATCCGCTCTTCGAGAAGCCAGACTCATCGCCGCCGACCCAGGCTTCCAGCCGCGACGTCAACAGGCGGTATTCGTCGAGCTTGAACTTGCCGGCCATGGCACCCGCGCTCTCGGGTCCGTCCATGATCTTCTGGCGATCCTTGCGAAACCCGTCGGCATCCGACGAGCCACACTTGGCCTTGATGGCCATGCGAGCGGCCAGCCCGCCCATCCGGCTGCCAGTGGCCGAACCCGCCGCCTCGAAGTCTCGTTTGCACTGCTCGAACTTGTTGATTTTGGCGTCGGCGTCGGCGAGATGCGGCGCCACGTTCTTCTCTTCGGACTTCTGCTGTTCACGCCCGGTGAACCAGCGGTCGAGCATATCGACGGTGAGGTCGATCGCCTTTTGCGCCCGGACCGGTGTCGGCGCGGCCAACGCGGCGAGCGTGAAAGCAACGATCAGGTAGCGCGGGAAACGCATACATCCTCCAGGGAGCATGGCTCATGACTGTGACTGGGACCTCGGTCACAAAATGGCGTCGTGTTTGCATTGGCGCCATATTGCGCGATGCCATTTTCGCACTTCCGACGCAGCGCTGGCGCTGCGCTAGGCGTCCTGGCGCTGGCCGCCTGTGACTTGTCGGTCACCAATCCCGAGGTTCAGGATCCCGTGGATCTTTCCCTGGACTTCTGCTCGAACGACGTTCCGGTCTGGCTGGCGTATCTCAACCAGGAAGGCGTTACCACGCGGGTGCTTCCGGATGCCGAAGGCACGTTCAGGTTCACTGCCACCAACAAGGTGGTCGTCGGATTCGTTCGTCAGGATGGCTCGGACTACCACACGGAAATCATCTACGCCACGAACCGTGAGCTCGAAGCGATTTCAGGGGTTTCCTGTCTGGAGGAGCGTGGCACCAAGACCGTGAACGGAACGGTGGCCGGATTTGGCGCGGGCCAGATTGCGGTGGTGGGAATGGGCTTCGCCAGCGCTCCGCTGCAGTCGGCGAACACGTTGTACTCGCTCACCAATCTGCCGGAAAGGCCGCTTGACCTCGTCGCCAGCCGCCAGAACCTGACCTCCGGCGGTCGCTCGGCTGACCGGATCGTCATGCGCCGGACACAGAGCTTCGTGAACAACGGTACAGTGCCGGTGATCGACTTCAGCACCCTGGGTGGGGAAGCGGTTCAGGCGGCCAGCACTAATGCAACCGTCAGCGGCATTCTCACGAACGAGTTCGCCTACCTCCAGAACAACTTCTTCTCGCAGCTCGAGACATCTCACTCGCTGTCGTACGTCGAGGACATCACGAACGCCTCTTATGCGTTCGCTTCTCTTCCAACGGCATCGTTGGCGGCCGGTGAGTACCACGATCTCATACTGCTATCGGTTGACGACGGGATCGGCAGCGTGCGTGGAGCCGAGAATTTCTTTCGCGCACCGTCGAATCAAACGCTGGCATTGGGCCCCACGCTGGCGCCCCCGGTGGTGAGCGTCCTTCCGCATATTCCGTACGTGAGACTGCGAATGCAGCTGCCGGCGCAGGCTTCATATGACGATGTGGTCAGTGTCGCGTACCTGCAGCAATTGCAGTTTTCAGTCACTACGGTCAGTGTCACGCTCACCTTCGGCTACGTCCGACGGGTGATCGGAGACTGGACGCTGGATATCCCAAACCTTTCGGGCGCCGAAGGATGGCAGGACGCCTGGGGACTGAAGACCGGCTCGAACATCGATTGGACGGTGACGGCGCTGGGCGGACGTGCCGAGCTGCTGTTCGGCGCGAGGCCGAACGACGGGGAGTTCGCCCGCTACGCCACCCGGCAATCTCAGACCCCGGCCTTGAGTGCGCTCGAACCAGGTGGGCTCGTGCGGCCGGGATCACTGCGCCGGAGGCGCTAGGAACGGTCCAGGGCACTGGGTGTATACAATTCGTTTGGTATCCCCGTACAACACCCAGCCGTCGAGGTTCCCATGCGTGCTCGCTGGACCGCTGCCATCGTTGCCTGCTTCGTCCTTTCCATCGCCGCCTGCTCCGAAGGCACCGGCCCCAGTCGCGCGATCGTGGACAATCTTGTGCTCGATTTCTGCGCGAGTGACGCGCCGGTGTTCTTCGCGTATCAGAACGAAGGTGGCAATTGGACCCGGGTCAACGCCGCCGCCGACAATTCGTTCTCGTTCGACGTGACCGAGCGTGTCGGCATTGCCATGACGTTCCAGTTCGGATCGAATACGCTCACGGATATCTACTACGCCACGGCCGCCGAACTCGGCCCGTTGTCGGACAAGGCCTGCACCGAGGTAGTCGGCGCCAGGACGATCAATGGCTCGGTCTCCAACGTCGCGGTCACGGAGCAGGCGTATGTGACGATGAGCGGCGTCGAGCAATTCGTCGAGCCGCCGCCCAGCACGTTTTCGCTTGTGGGGATAGCCGACGGGCCGCAGGATCTCATCGCGCATCGCGACGTCAACTCGGTCGCCGGACTCATTCCTGATCGTGTGATTGTGCGGCGGGCGCAGAATCCCACCAATGGCTCCACGATCAGCACTTTGGCGTTCGACACCGAGGGTGTGGCGACGACGGGCACGACGGCCACCATCACGGGCCTGTCGGCAAGCGAGACCAACTACCTGGACGTGTATTTTCGCACCGCGAGCGGGACCCGGCATACGCTCTATCTCGCGCCCTTCTTCAGCACCAATACTCAGGCGCTGTACGGCGTGCCGAGCACGCTGACGCAAGCGGGAGATTTCCACCAGATCGATCTGCAAGCTGAGGGGAGCAATGCGAACTATCGCACGGTTCGCCATTGGTATCGCGATGCCGCGAACAAGTCGCTGGCCCTGGGTGCCGCGTTGAACGTGCCGACTGTCAGCTCGGCTGGTGCATCGCCCTACCTGCGCCTGCGCGCGTCGGTGGCGTCGCAACTCGACTACGGCTCATTTGCCACCGCCTATTTCATTCAAGGAACAGCCGTCACGCGCAGCGTCTATGTCACCCAGACGGCCGGCTACAATGGCGGGACGCCGGGCTCCTGGGCGCTGGAGATTCCGGATGTCACCGGCGCTGGAGGTTTTCCCGCGACGGCAGGGTTGGTGAGCGGACAGGGCACGCAGTGGTTCGTCGAAGCGTTCGGCGGATCGCTGGCGGACTTCATCGGGTCCACACCTACCGAAGGCGCCACCGTGCGCTGGGCAGGCAGGTCGTCTTCCGTTACACTGTTGCGACGGGATGGCGATCCGAGTGCTCGCACGGAACGCCGGTCACTCCTCTTGAACCGGCGGGCTTTCGGGAGATAGCCATCGCATGAGACGCGCGTTGTGGGCGGGGGTCGTCGGGTTGTGCGTTGTGCCGGAGTTCGCTCACGCGCAGCTCGACATCGAGCCACATCGCGCGTCGTCCGCGCAGTTGATCTCGGCGGCACTCCGGGATAGCGCCGCGTACCTGCGACTCGCGCGGCTGGTCGATGGCCATGGCCATCGGCTGGCCGGATCAGCGAGTCTCGAGCGAGCCATCGATTGGATTGTCGCCGAGATGAAACGCGACGGGCTCGAAAATGTCCGCAAGGAACCGGTGACCGTCCCCCAGTGGGTCCGGGGCGTCGAGTCGGCCGAGCTGGTGAGTCCCCGCCGCGCGCCGCTGCACATGCTCGGACTCGGGCGCAGCGTTGGGACACCGCCGCAAGGCATCACAGCGCAGGTGCTCGTGGTCCAGAGCTTCGCGGACCTGCGCGCCCGCGCGCCTCAGGCGCGCGGCAGGATCGTGCTGTACAACGTGCCGTTCGATTCAACCATCAGTCCCAACACCGCGTACGGCCGTGCCGTGCAGTATCGGGCGCTCGGCGCAGACTCGGCGTCCGCGGTGGGGGCCGTCGCGGTGCTGGTGCGGTCCGTGACGCCGCGGTCGCTGCGCTCGCCGCATACGGGCGGCATGGCGCCGTACGACTCGACGGGTCGGTTACGTCGCATTCCCGCAGCGGCCATCTCCGTGGAGGACGCGGACATGTTGCAGCGCATGCAGGACCGCCGAGAGCGTATCACGGTTCGCCTGAAGATGGCCGCCAGAACGTTGGCGCCGATGCGCTCGCACAATGTCGTCGCGGAGATTCGTGGCGCCGAGAAGCCGGACGAGGTGATCGTGATGGGCGGCCACATCGACTCCTGGGATGTCGGCCAGGGCGCGATGGACGACGCCGGCGGCTGCGTGGCCGCGTGGGAAGCGCTGCGCCTCATCAAGGAGTCAGGCGTACGTCCAAAACGCACCATCCGTGTGGTGCTGTGGACCGCAGAGGAAATTGGCCTGATGGGCGCCACCGCGTATCGCGACGCACATCGCGCCGAAGTGGACAAGCACGTGCTGGCGATGGAGAGCGACAACGGCGTATTCCGGCCGCGTGCCTTGCAGATCGGCGCCGGGGAGGGCGGGTTGGCGATGGGGCAGCGGATTGCGTTGCTCCTGTCCGCCGCCGGTGTAGACAGCGCTCGCGTGGGTGGACCGCAGGCGGATATTTCACCGTTGTACGCGCTGGGCGTTCCCGTGGCGACCATCGATACGGACCCGTCGCGCTATTTCTGGTACCACCATTCGGAAGCGGACATGATCGACAAGCTCGACCCCGTGGATCTTGCGCGAAATGTCGCCATCTTCGCGGTGGTGGCGAACGTGGCCGCGAACATGGAAGGGACGCTGCCGAGGGTGCGATGACTTCCGCGCCGGTGCAGGTTCGGCAGTATCGCGTGGATGCGCAATCCACGAATGTGTTCGGACGGGTGCTCTGCAGCGCGCGCGAGCATCACTTCATCGTGGATGGCCCGGTGCAGAACGGTTGTCCGGGTGAGGAGCTGACGCCGCCGGAATTATTTCTGTCGGCAGTGGCGTCGTGCGGCGTGGAGCTGGTGCACGTGATTGCGAAGGATCAGGGCGCCAAGGTGGGGAAGGTGTCCGTGGCCGTGCATGGCACCGTGGACCGGGGGAATCAGAAGCGCACGGAAGTGACCGTGTTCAATGCCGTGCGACTCGAGTTCGTCGTCAGCGGAACCGACGGGGCCACCGCCGCGCAATTGGTGGAGGGTTTCAAGCGGCGGTGACCGATCTACGGAACGATCGCGGTCGCGGTCGAGGACGTGCAGGTGACCTACATCGTCGACATGCCCTCTTCCTTATAGAGCATTGCGCCGATTCCCGCGGCGATCAGCAGTGAGACGAGCATGACGCACGAGACGATCGCGTAGGTGACCGGCGTCATCATGTCCACGTACAGCCAGTCCAGGTAGAACAAGAAGCCGCACAACCACACCACCAGCGCGGCATACGTCGCCGTCTTCATGCCCGGCCCGAAGCGTGGTCGCATCGCCGCGTACAGCCAGACCAGCAGGAGCCCCACCGCGAACTGCGTCAGCACCCTCCCGGTCATGGCGCCGGAGCCCATGCCCTTGCCTTGAAGCGAAGGTGCCACGGCGAGCATCTCGGCTTCCATGCGCTTGCCCAGCAACATGCCGTTCACGACAAATCCGAATGCGTTCATCACGACCCCTGCCACGAGCCCGCCGATGACGACCTTCGACGTATTGATGGCCATGCCGCGCTCCTGCTAAGGTGGGAAAGAGTAGAGAGAGACAGCGCCTGACGCGTGGGAAGGCGGCGCGCCGGTGTGTTGCAGCGCGTCAATAGTACGGAGTCCGACTAGCCGCGCAATGGCGGGGCACGGCGAATAACTTGTTCAGCATGGCGCCCACCCGCGATACGCCCCACCTGGCCGAACCGGATGTCAATCCATCATTTACCAAGAGCATCTTCCGCGGCGAGCTGCGCGAGGATCTCATCTTTCCGTTTCCGAAGCTTACGCCGGAGGACGCGGAGGCGCAGCGCATGATCCTCGACTCGTTCCGGTCCTGGGCGTCGCAGGCGGTGGATCGAAAGAAGCACGATCATGACGGCAAGTTCGCCGATGGCGTGCGAGAAGGCATGGCGGAGCTCGGACTCATGGGCCTGAACATCCCCGAGGCGTACGGTGGTTTCGGTGCCAGCGCCAAGGTTTTCAACCGGATGTTCGGTGAGGTCGGCGCGACTGACGGCGCCCTCGCGGTGTACTTCGGGGCTCACCAATCCATCGGATGCAAAGGAATCGTTCTTTTCGGCACCGAAGATCAAAAACAGCGCTGGCTACCAAAATGCGCCAGCGGTGAAATCGTGGCGGCGTTCTGCCTTACCGAGCCAGGATCGGGGTCGGATGCGCAGGCCATGAAAGCAACCGCTATCCCGAGCGCGGATGCTTCCCACTACGTGCTCAATGGCGAAAAGATCTGGATCTCCAACGCCGGCTTCGCGGGATTGTTCACCGTGTTCGCCAAAGTGCCGGTGGACGAAGGCGGCAAGAAAAAGCAGCGCGTGACGGCGTTCATCGTGGATGCGAAGGCAGCCGGCATCCGACTGGGCAAGCTCGAAGACAAGATGGGCATCAAGGCCAGCGACACTCGGCCTGTGTTCTTTCAGGACGTCAAGGTCCCGACCAACGATCGGCTTGGCGACGTAGGGCAGGGGTTCAAGATCGCGCTCGAGGTACTGAACTCCGGACGCCTGGGGCTGGCGTCGGCCGCCGCACACGGGACGCGTGGCATCATGCGCGAGGCGCTTGCCTACGCCAAACAGCGGCAGCAGTTCGGGCGCCCGATCGGATCGTTCGAAATGATCCAGCGCAAGTTTGCTCAGTTCGCGGCGGAGTGTTACGCCGCGGACGCGGGATGGATGGTGGCCTCGGACATGGTGGATCGCGGCGGTGTGGACTTTTCGCTCGAGACCGCATGCGCCAAGGTGTTTGGCAGCGAGATGGTTTTTCGCGCCGCCAACGAAGCGCTGCAGATTGCGGGCGGCATCGGCTACTCCAAGGAGTACCCCTACGAGCAGTCGGTGCGCGACGCGCGCATCAATCTGATCTTCGAGGGCACCAACGAGATTCTGCGCGCGCTG
>JANNJV010000432.1:0-2572 GCA_031395945.1 Gemmatimonadota bacterium
GCCGCCGGGGATTTCAAACACCGCATACGCCCAGCCGAAGGCCGAGAGCGCCCAGCCCAGTTGGATCTTGGAGAGGCCCAGATCCGCGCTGATCGCCGGCGCGGCCTGCGAGATGGCGATGCGGTCGATGTACATGACGACGGCGAGCGCCATGGCGAACGCCGTCGTGGTATACCGTGCATGCGTGGGGCGCTGGATCATGGCGCGCCATACTCTCACAGCTCGATCCGGCGCCGCCAGCGGGCAGGCTGATGAAAAATCCGTCAGTGTCAAGGTAGAAGGTAAAAGGCAGAAGGCAGAAGACAGAAGGCAGAAGGCAGAATTATCAATTGCGGGGCAATTCAGAGTGTTTTGCCTTCTACCTTCTACCTTTTGCCTTCAGGTTGTCACTTTTTCAGCAACCTGCTAGGCGCGTGTGCTACCTCGTCGGCTCGGGATTCCGTTGCGTCAGAAGCCTGATACGAGGGGTGAGGTCCCGTCCGGCACCGCGCTGATAAGGAAGAACTCGCCGGGGCCGACGTCGTACCGTGGCCTCTGAAGCTTATTCTCCGGCAGCATGCGCGAGCGCAGAGGGCGTCTTGCAGCCGACAATCGCCGGAGCCTCGCGGACGAGCTCGTCGTTCTCGAGGGCCGCCACCATGAAGAGGGCAAAGTCGACACGTCGCGTGATGTTGCTCTCGAGGATCGGGTCGCCCACGTGCCGGCTCCACGCGGGCAGGCCTTGGCCCTCGCCCTCCTCGAGGTCGCTCCCCCGCACGACAGTCCACTGCGTGTCGCTTTCAAACACCCGCCGGCACGCCTCGACCTGATCGTCGAGGTCCACCACGCGCGCGAGACGCGCGAGCCGGCCGACGACGTTCACGAGCACTTTGATCTTCCACGAGTACACGTCCTTGCCGTCGCGCGTGATGTGCCACCCGCACGAGAAGACGAGGCGCGTCCCCGGACGGGCGTAGTCGAGAACCGCCTGCGCCGTTCCCGACGCGTAATGGCGCACGCCCATCGGGGCGAGCACGACGAGCACGCCGTCGCACCCGGCTACGGCTTGCTTGATGACGTCGGGGTCGTTCGTCGCTCCCGGAATGACAGTAATGCGCTTCTTGAAGGCATCGAGCTTCTCCACGCTGCGCTCGCGACACACGCCAACCACTTCGTAGCCACGAGCCAGCGCGTGCTGCACCATGTACTTCCCGAGCTTCCCTGCGGCCCCGACGATGCAAACCTTCATCATGTGCGCCGAGCCTCCTGGGGCTCGAGTCGGTTCGCAGCAAGCCACGGTTGCCGCTCAGAGATCTTACTCCTGGGTGACGCAGCAGAGTCGAGCAAGGCGGCTCCTCGATCGATCTCTCCGGCGTCGTCAGCGGAGGCCTGATGGTTCAACTCGCGATCGACGTCGAGGCGCTCTCGCAAATCCTCAATACTCTTGAGAGTCGCGGTCTTCTGGCGCAAATCGCCAGGGCCGAGAAGCTGAGCGATCTCGTTCAGCATTTCGCCCGTGAGGAGGAAACGATGAAACGCACACCCTGGTTCGAGCGCACCTTTCTTGCCGTCGAGGACAACGGGCTCTTGCCGGGAATCCTCGAGCGGCTTGAGGGCACGCCGCCTCGACTGAGGGCGTTGTTGGCCGATGTCGATCGCTCGAGTGAAGTCGAGAGTGGCTGGAGCCTCGCTCAGGAGCTGGGGCATCTCAACGATCTCCAACCTCTCTGGCTGCAACGCGCTGGCGACATCGTTGATGGCAAAACGGATCTGACTGTAGCGGATCTCTCGAACCGGAAGACGGATCGTCAGATCACGATCGCGGGCCGCTCCCAGAGCACATCAACCGTTTTGAGCGGCATCGCACGGCGTTGGTCTCCAGGTTAAGAGGAGCCTCGGCCGAAGATCTTGCGCGTGCTTCGAAACACCCTCGCTTGGGCACGCCGATGCGTTTGATCGAATTAGCGTTCTTCGTCGCCAAGCACGACGATCATCACATGGCGAAACTGCGCGAACTGAAGTACACAGTGGAACGCATTCACCAGGAGCTTTAGCCGTCAAGGCTTCATAAAAACGCTCGGCGCCGGGATCGAGTCGGTCGAGTCTGGGAAGGTTACGCTGAGGTGCGCTTTCGCCGAGGGTCTGATCCAGCAGCACGGCCTGCTGCACGGCGGGGTCCTTGCGAGCCTGCCCGATGTAGCCTGCGGCTACGCAGCACCTTCGATGATGCGCCGGAGCGCGAAGTCTTCACGGTGGAGTTCAAGATCACCTTCCTGAAACCTGCGAAGATGGAACGACTCGTCATAGTTGGCCAGGTACTTCAGGCGGGGCGCACGCTGACAGTCTGCGAGGGCACGGTCTTCGATGCGACGCGCACTCGCGCAATCGCTCGAATGACGACAACGATGGTGTCGGTGTCGGTAGAGTAGAAGCCACTATCTAAAGGTCCAGGACTGTGTCCAAGCCGCGGTGCACGCCGACGAGGCCGGATACGCGCCGGATTGCTAGCAACGCCCCATCAACGTACGGTCGAGCGCTGCTCCCCGAGTCGTGTCGCATGCTGAGTCTCTGATCGGGCATCCCGAAGATGACT
>JANNJV010000450.1:0-8513 GCA_031395945.1 Gemmatimonadota bacterium
CCGTGGCGGCGTAGGTGATGATCGAAAGATCCTTCCCCTCCCGGGCAGTACGCGCCTTGCCGAGAGGCACCAGGTGGTCGCCCGCCGGCATCTCTTCCTTGATGCGGCGATAGAGATACTTGTGTTCGAAAAACAGCACGCAGTCGTCGTCGCGAACCGCCGACTTGAACAACCCCTTGGCGTCGGACGCCGTCGCGGGGTAGACCACCTTGAGACCGGGCGTGTGGATGAAGCCCGCTTCCGGATTCTGCGAATGGAACGGCCCGCCGCGAACGTACCCGCCGCTGGGTCCCCGCACGACCATGGGACATGGCAGGAACGCGCGGTACCGGGCAGTGGCGACATAGTTCGTGAGCATGTCGTAGGCATTGGCCAGGAAGTCGATGAACTGCATCTCGACGATGGGCCGCATTCCCAGGTGGCCCGCGCCCGCGGCGGCACCCACAAGCGCGATCTCGGAAATTGGTGAATCGATGACGCGCCCTTCGCCGAACCTGGCCATGAGGCCTTCGGTGACCTTGAACGCGCCACCGTAGGCACCGATGTCTTCGCCCATGCAGAAGACATTCGGATCGCGCTCCATTTCCTCGAAGTGTGCCTCGCGGATAGCCTCGAGATAGGTGATCTCAGGCATCCGCCGTCCTGGTGGCCGAGTACGTTCCCCAACCCTCCGGACGTTCATGCGCTTGCACGACGGCGCCGCCCTGGCGGAACCACAGGGGCATCTCGCGGGGCGGATCGGCGTACACGCCTTCAAGCGCATCCAGCGCTGCCGGGGCCGGCGATTTCTCCGCCTCGTCAGTCGCTCGGTCGATCTCGGCGCGCACGCGTTCGTCGATCGTGGCAAGCTCTTCGCCGTCGAAGCTGAATTCACTCGTGAGCCGAGCGGCGTACCGATCGATAGGATCGTTCTCCCGCTCCCAGCGCTCGATCTCGCCAACAGGAACGTACGACTGGTTGTCGTGCTCAGCGTGTCCCTTGCGCCGGTACGTCAGGAGCTCGACGAGTGTCACGCCACCGCCTGCGCGCGCACGGTCCACGGCGCGCTTCGTCACGTCGTACACTGCAAGCACGTCGTTACCGTCGGCCTGCTCGCCCGGCACGCCGTAGCCGATGGCCTTGTCCACGAATTGCTTGGCCGCCGTCTGACGGGCCGTTGGCGTGGAGTAGGCATAGCCATTGT
Source organism: Gemmatimonadota bacterium (assembly GCA_031395945.1). Lineage (GTDB taxonomy): Bacteria > Gemmatimonadota > Gemmatimonadetes > Gemmatimonadales > Gemmatimonadaceae > DASPMP01. The sequence goes on from JANNJV010000450.1 coordinate 1,184, forward strand.
TCTCGACGATGACCACCAAGGGGCACCGCTGCACGGCCGCGAAGTTGATGCCCTCGTGAAACGCCCCTGTGGACGTCGCGCCGTCGCCGACGAAAACGAGGCCGACCCGATCCTGTTTTCGCATCTTGAAGGTCATCGTAACGCCGGTCATGACCGGCACCATGTCTCCCAGCGGAGAGATCTGACCGATAAACCCGCGCTCCAAATCGCCAAAATGGATGTTGAGCTCGCGTCCGCGCGTGGGCGAATCAGCCTTCGCCATGTACTGCTTCAGCACCTCGACCGGCGTCGCGCCTTTGACGAGCATCGCCCCGAGGTTGCGAATCAGGGGCGACATGATGTCGCGGCGCTCGAGCGCGAAACAGGCACCCACCGCGTCGGCCTCCTGACCCAGGGAGCGAAAGAGGCCGCCGACCACCTTCGTCTGGCGATACAGCGCTACGAGCCGCTCCTCGAGGGTGCGCGTGAGACGCATCCAGTAATACAGCTCCAGCAGCTGCTCTCTGGATAAGTGGCGGGTGAGCGGTGGGGAGTGGGAACCGCCGCGGAGCGCACGTTCGCCCTTCCCACTCCCCACTGCTCGCTTCCCACTCGTCGTCATCAGTACGACGCTTCGAGCATGTGACGGGGGTCTTCTTTGCGATGCAGCGACACGAAGAATCGTTTCACGTTCCGGTCGAGACGGCTCTCTCCCATCTGATCCGTCTGCACCTCGACGAAGGTGTAGTGGCCGCCTTCCGCCCTCACGCTCAGCTTCATCACGCCGAGCGGCCCGGAGAACGTGCGGGCACGAGCAGCGGTGGACAGCGGAATCAACGCGATTTCCGGAAAGAAACTATCCGCGCGGTCGAGGACCTGGTGTGGGGGCAACTGGGAACGATAGAAGTGTCGCATTAGGGAACAGCCGCCTGGCGTTCGTTGAGGACGTCCTGCATCCACTCCACTTTTTCAAGTCCATGGAGCGAGTCTCGGCGGAACCGGATCGCGACCGCCCAGAGACCGGCGGTCACGAAGTTCAGCTTGCCGTAATACGTGCCGAGCTCCGCCCCTTTCGCGAAGCCGTCCCACGTGTTGGCCCGCTCGGCGTTGCTCGCGAAGATTTGTCCCTCTCCCGTTTCGATGGGTTGACGGCTCTCGCGATCACGAATAACGACCTTGTAGAGCGTGGCTTCGCGGGCGTGTGGCGGTGATTGACTCGGACTGATGCTGAACGCATAGCTGTCGCTCAGCATCCGCAACTCGGCCACGCGACGTTCACGCGGCCCGCACGCCGCCACCGCGATGACCGACGCAGCCAGAACCAGAACGCGCATGTCGTGCCGCTCCCAGGACCGCGCTGCACACCTCACCCTGGACGATGTGACCACAGCCCTATGACTGGTAGTACTCCAGCCCCAGGTGCGTGATCTGATCCTCACCCATGAGATGCCGGAGCGTGTTCTTCAACTTCGTCTGTTGGATGAAAAGATCGTGCTCCGGCTGCAATCCGGGAGCGGCCATAGGCGATTTGTAATAGAAGCTTAACCATTCCTGGATACCCTTCATGCCGGCGCGCTGAGCGAAGTCGCTGAACAGCGCCAAATCGAGCACGATAGGCGCCGCGAGAATCGAATCGCGGCACAGGAAGTTCACCTTGATCTGCATCGGGTACCCCATCCACCCGAAGATGTCGATGTTGTCCCATCCTTCCTTGTTGTCGCCACGCGGCGGGTAATAGTTGATCCGGACGACGTGGGCGAAGTCCTTGTACAACTCCGGGTAGATCTCCGGCTGCAGGATGGTGTGCAGGACGCTGAGCTTGGATTCTTCCTTCGTCTTGAAGGACGCGGGGTCATCCAGGACTTCACCGTCGCGATTTCCGAGAATGTTGGTGGAATACCATCCGGCGAGGCCGAGCATGCGTGCCTTGAGTCCCGGCGCGATGACGGTTTTCATCCAGGTCTGGCCCGTCTTGAAATCCTTTCCGGAAAGCGGGACGCCGCGATCGTTGGCCAGCTGGATCAGCGCGGACGTATCCACGGCGAGATTGGGGGCGCCATTGCAGTACGGCACACCTTCCATGATGCATGCCCAGGCATAGAGCATCGAGGGCGCGATGGCGTCGTCGTTCCGCTCCATGGCCTTTTCAAACTGTTCGATGGTCGCGTGCTGCGGGCCGGGCTTGATGAAGGTTTCGGTGGACGCGCACCAAACGGCGACCATGCGATCGAGCGAATGCTTGCTCTTGAAGTCGCGGATGTCCTGGCGCAGCTGTTCCGCCAAATCGCGCTTGTTCTTCCCCTTCTTGACGTTCTCGCCGTGCAAACGGGTGACATACCGGTTGTCGAAGACCGCGGGCATCGGCTTGATGCCGCTGAGGAAATCCGCCACAGGCGCCAGATCACGCTCCTCGAGAACGCCCGCCTTCTTGGCGGCCGTGAGCGCATCATCCGGAATGGGATCCCACGCGCCAAACACCAGGTCGTCGAGACTCGCGAGCGGAACGAAGTCCTTGATGAGCGGCGACCGATTCTCCGTGCGCTTGCCCAGCCGGATCGTGGCCATCTGCGTCAGCGAGCCGATGGGCCTCGAGTGGCCGCGGCGGATGCTCTCGACGCCGGCGATGAATGTGGTGGCGACGGCACCAAGCCCCGGCGTGAGAATGCCGAGCCGGCCCGTCGCCGGTTTGATGGTTGGGGCGCGACTGGCTGATGGATTCTTTCCCTGCACTTAGGTCATTCTCCTTTGAGGGCGGGTCGCGCGCTCGTCTCTCGACGTGACTGGCGATCCCATAGTCGGTAGTCGGCGGGTTTGTCCTCGACCGCCACGTCAGGAGCGGCCGCCGGGGTCCGCGTGCGGTCATACACGTACTTGATCCGCTGCACGACCGTGATCCACGCGGTGATTGTCAGGATGATGATGATAGTCGCCAGCACCCACCCATTCAGTGCCAACCCGAAAAAAGCCTGCGGCGCCGAAAGCAACACGACGCGCTCGGGTCGCTGCAGCATGCCGACCTTGGCGTCGAGCCCCAACGCTTCAGCACGGGCGCGGGTGTATGACGTGAGGAATGCGCCAATCAGCCCGGCAAGACAGACTACGACCATGGGCACGCTGTTGTGCACCGGGTCGAGCGCATAAAACACGGCGAGTCCGCCAAGCGTTGCCCCGTCGGCCACACGGTCGAGCGTCGAATCGAGAAAGGCGCCGAAGACGGAGGTCGTGTTGCTACGCCGGGCCACCATGCCATCCAGCACATCCGTAAGTGCGGTGATGCCGAGCAGCCACCCACCAATCGAGATGTGGCCGGTCCCGTACAACACGCCGCCGGCCACCATGAAAATGGTACCCCAGATGGTAATGCTGTTGGGATGCACACGATGCCGAACCAAGAGCTCGGCGATCGGCTCCATCAGGCGGAGGTATCCGTTTTTCAGCCAGTCCGGCAAGATCTTCATGCCGCTCCGTTGACGGCCGATGTGGCCCGTAGAAACACAAAGGCCGGAGCATCGCTCCGGCCCGTAAAAGTATCCGCGTCACGGACTTGTAGCAACCGAAGGTGAGCGCGCGCGCCACGGCAATCTGGCGCACAGCTCAACCGAATCACGTGGTCATGGCACGCGCCACGTCGTCATGTCAGTCATCGTCACACCCTGACGTTCGTAGCCGGCCGAACCATCGATGGGCTTGGCTTTCAGAGTGACCCGGGTACCCGACGTCACGCCTGCCACCGGCAGATGCTCCGTCGCGTTCGGCCCCACCTGGCGTACGAAAAGATCGCTCTCTCCGGTGTTCACGTACACATTCACTGCCTTCGAAAGATTATTCGTGAAATGAATGGCGACTTCAGACGTCTGTGTCGGAGCGCTTCGCACTTCGACTTGCCGTGGCCCGCAGGCGGCGACGAACATCAAGGCGGCTGCGGTGGCGAGGATTCGCATGCTTCTCTCCTGGTCTGGCGTGTATTATCACCTGCGTGCGTTTCGCGCACACTGCGGCGATCAACCATGCGATATCTGACAATGAGATATCTGGCGACCTCGACGATGCAAGTAGTGTGCGCAGCAGCACTCGCGTTTGCCAGTGCTCGCGTGGACGCGCAGTCGCAGCAAACGCCCGCCCACCCGCGGCCATCGTCGCGAGCGGCGGTGACACGTCAGATCGCCGAGTCGTTGGGCACCGTGCTGCGTTGGGCGGCTGACGATCGCGCCTTTCCCGGGGCGTATGCAATCGTGGGCGACTCGCGCGGAGTCTTCGCGGAGGTCGGCGTGGGACATCTGGACTGGGCCGCCTCGCCCAAGCCCGATCGGCGCACCATCTGGGACCTGGCGTCGCTCACCAAGGTCATCGCGACGACGACCGCAGCGGCGCAACTGGTGGAGCGCGGCAAGATTGCTCTGGATGCGCCGGTGCAACGCTACCTGCCAGCGTGGGTCGGTCCCGGCAAGGATTCCGTCACCGTGCGCCACCTGCTCACCCACACAAGCGGACTTCCCGCGTTCCGCAACTACGACAAGCAGACCACCAATCGTGATTCCGTCGCGATACTGATTTTCGAGACGGAGCTCGAGCGGTCCGCCGGCGAACGGATGGTCTATTCGGACATCGGGGCCTTTGTGTTGGGTCGCGTGATCGAGCGCGTCTCCGGCCTGTCGCTGGATCAGTACGTGCGCGTGAACCTCGTCCGACCCTTGAGATTGATTGACACGCGCTTCAACCCTCCGCGCTCGCTGCGCAAGCGCATCGCGCCGACGGAGATCGACACGTTGCGAGGGGGGTTGGTGCGCGGAGCCGTCCACGACGAACGCGCTTACTACCTGGGTGGCGTCGCCGCGCACGCGGGCTTGTTCAGCAGCGCGGCCGATCTGTCACGGTTCGCGACCATGATGCTGCGAGGCGGTGCGCTTGATGGCGCGCGCATCCTGACTCCGGCGACCATTGCGATGTTCACGGCGTATGCGGACTCCACGTTTTCGAACCGGGCGTTGGGCTGGCAAAAGGCGGAGCGTCAGGAGATGCCCTATCGGACGAGTTCCGCATGGGCCGGACAGTTCATGTCACCGCGCGCGTTCGGGCATACCGGCTTCACCGGCACGTCCATCGCCATCGATCCAGATCTCGATCTGTACATCATCCTGCTGTCGAATCGCGTAAATCCCACGCGCAGCAACAACAAGATCGGCGCCGTGCGCTCACGCCTCGCGGATGCCATAGTTCCCGTCGTTCGACAGCACCGCGCCAACACCTCTAACGCCAGGACTCGATGACTCTCACCTGGATCGATTGGGCGATCGTAGCGGCATACTTCGTCCTGTCCGCGGGGATCGGCTTCGCCTTCACGAAAAAGGGCGGAGAGAGCCTCAATGAGTATTTCCTCTCCGGCCGTCAGGTGCCCTGGTGGCTGGCCGGCGCTTCGATGGTCGCCACGACCTTCGCCGCCGATACGCCGCTGGTCGTGACCGGCCTTGTCGCCACCAAGGGCGTCGCCGGCAACTGGCTCTGGTGGTGCTTCGTGATGAGCGGGATGCTCACGGTCTTTTTCTTCGCTCGACTGTGGCGACGCGCGCACGTCATGACGGACATCGAGTTCGCGGAAATTCGGTATAGCGGAAAGCCGGCGTCGTTTCTGCGCGGCTTTCGCGCCATCTATCTCGGCGTCTTCGTCAACCTCATCATCCTCGGCTGGGTGACGAAGGCGATGATCAAGATTCTCACCATCTCGCTGGGGATCAACCCGTACGTCGCGGTCGGGATCTGCTTCGTAATCACCGTCGCGTATTCCGTGGCGGCGGGCATGTGGGCCGTGTTGTGGACGGATCTCGTGCAGTTCGTCATCAAGATGACGGCGGTCATCGTACTGGCGGTGTTTTCAGTGCGCGCCGTGGGCGGCATGGACGTATTGAAAGTCAAAGTCGCCGAACGCTTCGGTAGTGAGTCCGCCGCGATCTCCGTACTTCCGGTCGCCAACGGGCCTGACGGCCTCACGGGATATCTCTGGATGCCGTTACTCACGCTCGGAGTCTTCCTCTTCGTTCAGTGGTGGGCCGCGTGGTATCCCGGTGCAGAGCCGGGAGGCGGCGGGTACGTGGCGCAACGAATTTTCTCCGCGAAAACGGAGCGCGACGGTGTGCTCGCCACGCTGTCCTTCCAGGTAGCGCACTACGCGTTGCGTCCGTGGCCCTGGATCATCACGGGATTGTGCACCGTGATTCTGTACCCGCAGGGCGTGGGCCCCACCGGCGACAGGGAAGGCGCGTATGTCCAGGCGTTCGTGGACTTGCTGCCGACGCCTTGGCGCGGATTCATGATGGCCGGCTTTGCTGCCGCCTACATGTCCACCGTCGCCACTCAGCTGAACTGGGGCGCCTCGTACCTCGTCAACGATTTCTACCGGCGGTTCATTCGAAAGGAAGCATCGGAAAAGCATTTCGTCGCCATGTCCAGAATGGCCACCGTCGTCCTGTTCGCCTTGTCGATTTTCGTGACCTGGCAACTGAACTCCGTGGAACAGGCCTGGAAGTTCCTGATCGGGCTCGGCGCCGGAACCGGATTGGTCTACATCCTCCGCTGGTATTGGTGGCGGATTAACGCGTGGAGCGAGATCTCGGCGATGGTCGCCTCCTTCCTGACGTTCATCTTTTTCGGGGGAGCCGTCGGACAGGTCGCCCACAAGTTCGGACTGGTTTCGTCGGCGGACGCCTTTACTCCAGCGTTCATCCGGAATGCCGGCGCCAACGCAGACGCCGTGGTGCTGCTGGCGACAGTCGTGACGACCACGATCGCGTGGATGGTGGCGACGTACGTCACCAAGGCCGAGCCCACAGCCGTGCTCGAGGCCTTTTATCGGCGCGTACGGCCCGGCGGACCGGGGTGGCGCCGAATCTCTGAAACGATTGGGTTCGGTAAAGAGTCGATTCCGGGAGGCAAGTTGGCCTGGATCAACTGGATCGCCGGAGTTGTGGCTGTGTATGCGACCTTATTCGGCATTGGCAAGATCATCTTTGGAGAGTGGCTGGTAGGGCTGTTGCTCCTGGGCATTGCGTTGGGAGCGTTCCTGTGGATTGCCAAGGCGCTGAAGCTCGAGGACCAGGTTACCGACGCACGGCTTGAAGCAGACCGCATTTAACCCTATATTGCGCTATCGATCGCGGCACCGAAATGCTTGCCGCGCAACGAATTGGAGGATGGATGAGCACGACTCAGCAGCCCGACGTGATGGTGTCGGTTTCCCCCGCCGCCAGCGTAGAAGTCAAGAAGTTCATGGACGCCGAGAACGTGGATCCGGCTCGCGGTGGCCTGCGCGTAAGTGTGCAGCCTGGCGGATGCAGCGGCTTCAAGTACGGGCTGCTGA
>JANNJV010000467.1:0-5369 GCA_031395945.1 Gemmatimonadota bacterium
GATGATCTCGAGGGGCTGCTGGCGGATCGAGCGCCTGCGATAAGCATTCACGAGCTTCGACTGATGCCGATCTGGGACCCGATGCGCGAGCACCCCCGCTTCCTGGCGTTACTCGCCAAATATCGACGCTGAGGTACTACGCCTCGGCGAACTGACACACTTCGACTCGTTCGTTCTTTGTTCTTCGAGCGTTAATCTCGAATCCGATTCGAGCGATCAAGGGTGCCAGAACGGCCAGCGGCTGGCCGTAACTGTCACGGCCAGGAACACTTGACCCGCGCCCGCACGATGTAGTCGAGGTTCGGAAACAAGCGCCGCAGGTACGCATTCCCCTGCAGCCTGATCGAGTCCTGGCTTGGCCCCGGGAACGTCTGCCCGCCGCGCGTGCCCGAGTACTGCCAATGGAGCGAATCCAGCACGGCCATCCCATCGATGATCCGCCCGATGGGCGGAAAGCCAAACCTGTTCAGTGTGTCGAGGCGGGGTGTGTTGTCCACGAGGTTGAAGAAGAGCTGCGTGCCACGCGTGTTCGGCCCGCCGCGCGCAAACGAGAGTGTCCCGCGCTGGTTGCGCGCGCGCACCGTATCGTCTTGAATGGCTCGGCCCGTCCAGGCCTTCGACACCGCCGTGTCGCCGTGAATCCCGAACTGCGCGACGTAGTTGCGGATCGTGCGGTGGAAGGCGACGTCGTCGAAGAATCGCGCCCGCACCAGTGCGTGAAAGCGGTCCGCGCCGCGCGGCGCCCAGGCGCGATGCACGCGCACGAACATGGTTCCTTTCGTCGTCACCATCTCGACGTCGAACGAGTCCGGCGCCACGGCTTCGACCTTGGGCGGATAGCCGGGCGCCTGACGCCCCGGAATGCAAGCGACGCCAAGGACTGCGATGATGGGGAGGAGCGCGCGCACGAGATGATTCTACCGCAGCGTTCCCCCCGCATCAATTCGCCGCACGCATCACTGGTGTACGTGTGCCGCCAGAGCGACGGACTGGCCCGCGCCAAGGACGACCGGGCTAGGTGCTATCCGATACGCAGTAGGACGTCGTGAGCGACGCACAGATACGTGGGAGGGCCAGAATCCAGCTTCCGAGACATATTTATCCCATGCGCCTACCCATCCTTGTTCTCGCTCTCTTTGTCAGCATCGCCTCCACGGCTTCCGGTCAGGACCAACCGCTCCTCATCCGTGGCGCGCGTGTCTTCGACGGCACCGCCATCATCGGCGTCCGGGACGTGCTCGTTCGCGCCGGACGCATTGCGCGCGTCGCGCCTTTTATCACCGCACCCGCTGGAGCGACGGTTGTTGACGCACGAGGAAAGACGCTCCTCCCAGGCTTCATCGACGCGCACACGCACACATTCCAGGATGTGTTGCGCCAGGCGCTTGCCTTCGGCGTCACCACGCAGCTCGAGATGTTCACGGACCACAAGACGGCCGCGACATGGCGTGACGAGCAGATCACCGGCCGCGCGAACGATCGGGCCGACGTATTCTCCGCCGGCATCCTGGTCACATCGCCCGGTGGACACGGTACCCAGTTCGGGCTGCCCATTCCAACTATCGCGTCCCCCGACTCGGCGCAGAGTTTCGTGGACGCGCGCATCGCCGAGGGGTCGGACTGGATCAAGATCGTGTACGACGACGGCTCCGCGTACGCGCTGAGCCGCCCCACAATCGACAAGGCGACCATGCGCGCGGTGATCGACGCGGCCCACAAGCGCGGCAAACTCGCGGTGGTGCACGTGGGGTCTGCGACCGGAGCGCGCGACGCGATCGCCAGTGGCGCCGACGGGCTGGTGCACATTCATGTCGATCGCGACATCGAGGCCGACGCCGAGTTCATGAGGTTGGCGACGGCGCGGCGCCCATTTGTCATTCCGACGCTGTCGGTCAACATGAGCGTGAGCGGAAAGGCTGGGGGAGCGGAGCTGGCCAAGGATCCGAGAGTCGAGCCGGCGCTCACCCAGACCGATATGTCGCAACTGAACCAGTCGTTCCCGACGCGTCCGGCTTCGAAGGCGCGGTATGCCTATGCCGAAAGCTCGGTGACGAAGCTGCACGCAGCCGGCATACCGATCCTCGCGGGCACGGATGCGCCGAACCCGGGCACGACGCACGGCGCATCGATGCACGGCGAATTGGAGTTGCTGGTACGCGCCGGCCTGTCGCCTACACAGGCGCTCGCGTCGGCGACGAGTGTTCCAGCGCGCGCCTTCCGCCTGAGCGATCGTGGGCGCATCGCGCCTGGGCTGCGAGCCGACTTGCTGTTGGTGGACGGTGACCCGACGGCCGACATCACCGTCACGCGAGCGCTCACCCATATATGGAAAGCCGGGGTCGTGTTCGATCGTGCCGCCTACGTGAAGCGCGCCGCGGCCACTCGCGTCGTGGCCACCGTCGGCGCCCCGCCGCCGGGGTCAGAGTCCGGCGAGATCAGCAACTTTGACGACGGGACCACACGCGCCAGGTTCGGCTCCTCCTGGGAGACGACCACCGATCAGATGGCCGGCGGGAAGTCCGTGGGCAAGGTGGAGGTCGTGGACGGTGGCGCGAATGGCACGCCGAAGGCGCTGCGCGTCACTGGCACCATCGACGCCGCCCTTCCATATGCATGGGCGGGGGCGGCGTTCGGGCCTGGAAGCGCGCCGATGCAGCCGGCGAATTTGTCGGGAAAGAAGGAGATCGTGTTCTGGGCACGCGGGGATGGCAAGCCCTATCGCGTGATGCTCTTCGCGCAGAGCAAGGGGATGGTGCCGCTCTTCAAGACGTTTCAGACGACAGGCGAGTGGAAGGAGTTCGTATTTCCGCTGGAATCGTTTGGCACCGATGGCAAGGACCTGTTGCTGCTACTGATCGTTGGCGGACCCGCAGCGGGGGCATTCGAGATCGTCGTGGACGAAGTTCGTCTGCGGTGAGGCCATTCGATGCGAGCGTGACGGGATGTCATAAAACCGCACATTCGGTGTCATAAAAAGGCACAATCGATAACCGGCAACGATCCCGAGTGAGCGCGCGCCTTAAGAAAGGTTGACGGGGACAACCACCCGGTGAGGCGGTGGCCTGATCGACCTGCGCACCGCTTCCGCCGTTGGTGGCGTAGCTCATCACGAGCAGGTCGCTATCGACGTTGCCGGAATCTGACGCGAAGCGCGCCGAGAGCGCGCCGGCGGCGATGGAGCCTTTGAAGACATTCATAGAGGGCTGTGGGCTTGAACGGTGGGCTGAGCGTCTTGGGCTTTGGGCTGCGGGCTTAGCATATGGACATCGCCGTGGCCGCGCCAGAGTCGAATACCCACCGCCTATTAATACTTGTTAAGGCCATACAAAAACGATAACGTAGCCCCAAGCCCAGAACCCACAGCCCACAGCCCTATGCCTTTCCAGGCCACCCCCGATTCCGCATTGGCCTCGGGCCTGCTGAACACCGTGAATGCGTTCACGGACTATTTGCTGTCCTATGTGATTGCGCTGGCGGCGGTGGGCGCCTTGGCCATGGCGCTCATCGAAGCTTGGAAGAAAGTCTTTGATTCGCGCACCAAGTTCCACGCGAAGCGGTTCACCGCCTGGGTGCAGAAAAGCATCGTCGAATCGGTGATCACCCGGCTCCCCGGCAAGCCGGATCCGGTCGAGGCGATCGCGGACGTCCTGCAACTCTGCACCGGAGTCTCGCGCATCGAAGCGACCAACTCGGCGAAGCGACTGTCGGGAAAGGAAGGACGGCTGCCCATGTTCCACGCGTTCAGTCCTGATCCAGCGAATGCCATCTTCGCGCTGGAGCTCGAACGGATGATGGGCGCCATCCAGGACGCGGGCGACGCCGCGCTCACAGCGCCGCAGCGGTTTCCGGCGCTGTACGCATTCATGACCACTGGTGGCCATCGCGACGACGTGGACCTCTGGTTCGACAACGCGGAGTCAGGATTCGCGGAAATCGCGGGGATCCAGCAACCCGGTGCCCTCGAACGCCAGCAGGTGAAGGATCTTACCGATGCCACTGCGCGGCTGCGCCAGGTGATGAAACGCAAGCTCGACGGATTTCAGTTGTTTACCGGGAGCCGCTGGGCGTCGTGGAATCAGGCGGCCGCCATCGTCATTGGGTACGGCCTGATGTTCGTGTTGCTGTTCTGGTCCAGCGGTGAGCGGAACGACTTACTCGACCTCCCTGAGATACTGGTGCTCTCCATCCTCGGAGGCGTCCTGTCTCCGATCGCCAAGGACCTCGTTGGCTCCCTGAAGCGGGTCAAGAGCGGTGGCTAGCAAGAAACGGCCGCAGGGGTACGCCCCGTTTCTGGAGCTGTACCTCCGGCGCAAGAGCGAAGGAGGCGACGTCCTGGCTCCCGCCAGGTTCCAGGGCCCGGTTGACGCGCGCGCCCGAACGTCGTGTCTTGTGCTGGTCCACGGATTCAACAACAGCGAGGTCGAAGCGGCGGAGGCGTACTTCGGTTACCGCACACGCCAGACGGAGCTGACGGGGGCGACGCGGGACTACTTCGACAGATATTTCGGCGATGCCTTCTGGCCAGGCGACGCCGATTGGGGGCGGTTCGACTTCGCCGATTTCCTCGTGTATCCCGCCGCCGTGAAGAAGGCGGCCACCGCGGCGCGGGAGCTTGTGCAGCTGCTCTGGAGCATGCCCAATCTCGAGCGCGTGAGCTTCGTCGGCCATTCCCTCGGCTGCCGCGTGGTGATGGAAGCGCTGCAGCGGCTGCAGGAGCGCGCACTGCCGGTGGTGGACGCCGTGTGTCTCATGGCGGCGGCCGTGCCCGCGGAGATGCTGGAGCCCCGCGGGCTATACCATTCTCTCATGCAGCGGCTTCAGATGATCGGCACCCGGATGTATGTGTTGCATTCCACGCGCGACCCCGTGCTGCATCGCGCCTTTCCGCCGGGGCAGAAGTTGGCTGGGGAAGGGTCGAATCGCGCGCTCGGCCGAGTGGGGCCCAACGCATCGATGCCCGGATTCGGGGCGACCTTGACTGATTCGGTGGCATCCGGGGCGACGCACGGCGATTACTGGGGGCAGCAGAAAAACCGCGCGTCCGACGAGGCGACCGAGAAATCGGGAATCTTTCTGCGACTTGGCGAACCGCCACGCAGTCTGGGCACGGCACGCGGGCTCAGCGCGCCGAGTAGCGGGGTCGAAGCGCGAGCCCTTGGGAGTTCTCGAACCGCGTTCGGCTAGTCCGCTGCACCGCGCGGGCGCTACGAGCGTGGCGCGACGCTGGTCCGCGTCCTAGCTTAGCGCCCCGATGACGTTTCCAGGACAGCTGCACAAGCTCCCGCGCCGCGGTGGCCGCCTTCTTCACGGCGGCGGGATACACGAGGAAATCGGCGAAGTCGAACCACCCCCAATCGGCGTCGCCTGGC
>JANNJV010000510.1:0-3264 GCA_031395945.1 Gemmatimonadota bacterium
CCCTTGTGCTGCGCATCGAACTGACGGACGAGGCGCTGATCGTCACCGATCTGCGGGGCCGGCGACGCTACGACATCGCGGACATCGAAGGCATTGAAGAAGCCAGGGGAGTAGCACCAGCGTTGAAACTCAAGGACGGCACCGGGGTGAAGTTGCCATCCGTCGGAGACAATGTGGGGAACTCGGTGCGTTCCTGGCTCAAGCAACACTCCGCGAAATTCCCGACTATGCCTTGATGTCACTTCGCATCGAGCCTCGCGAAGTTCATTTCGTTCAACGCACGCAGATCGGCGCGATACGTCGCGTCCGCTGCCGGATAGCCTACGGCGCCGGTGCCCGGCTCCTCCACCACAGATACGCAGGAATCCCGGCCAGAGTGATGGCCAGCCCGATGAGCGACTGTCTCGGCTGCGCGATCACGGTGTTGCCCACGATCACCAGCGCCGACAACACGAACAGAATTGGCGTGATCGGGTAGCCGGGCGTGCGGAAGGGACGCACGGCATCCGGCTCGCGTTTGCGATAGGCGAAGATCGCGAGCGCGGCGAGCGCGAACCACAGCCAGGACATGAAGACGACGTACGTGAGCAGCTGCTCGAAGGTGCCGGACAGCACCAGCACCGCTCCCCAGATGGCCGTGCCGAGAATCGCCGCGGCAGGTGTTCCAAATCGCGGATGCACCTGGGCCAGGCGTTCGAAAAACAGGCGATCGCGCGCCATCGCGAAGAACAGGCGGGGCAGTGTCAGCATCATGCCGTTGGCCGCGCTGGCGATCGAAATCAGGATGACGACTGCAACGGTCTTTCCGGCCCACGGGCCCAGCACCGCGGTGGCCGCGTCCGACGCGACGCGATTGCTCGATGCCACTCCGTCAACGCCGAGCGCGCTGAAATAGCCGATGTTCGCCAACACGTAGATGACGATGAGCGCCACCGTGCCGATGACGATTCCTCGAGCGAAGGTGCGCTGCGGGTCCGCCGTTTCACCGGCGGAGAAGGTGACGTACTGCCAGCCTTCGTACGCCCAGAGGACACCGATCATGCCTGTGATGGCGCCCACGAAGGTGGCCATCGAGAACGTCGCGGGCCACCAGACAACGCCGGAGAGGTCGGCCGGGTGGGAGACGATGAACGCGATAGCCAGCAGGATGATGACGCCCGCCTTGATCGCGGTGGCCACTCCCTGGGCATTGGCGCTTCCGCGTGTGCCGCGGATGTTCAGCACCGTCACCGCCGCGATCACGAGCAGCGAGAATGCGCGCGTTCCCATCGGCGAGAGCGGAATAAAGACCGCGACGTACCGCGGAAAGGCCGCCGCGAGCGTCGCCAGCGAGCCGGCGCCGATCACCAGGAACATCGTCCAGCCGAACAGAAACGCGAGTGCGGGGCCGAAGGCATCCCTCAGGTAGACGTACAGGCCACCGCTCTGCGGCTTCGCCGCTCCCAGCTCGGCGAAGGTGAGCGCGCCCAGGAGTGAGAGGATTCCCCCCACGGCCCAGACGACCAGGGCCATGCCGCCAGAGCCGCTATTGCGCACCACGGCGCCGGGGGTGAGGAAAATGCCGGACCCGATGACGGTTCCGATGACGATGAAAATGAGGTCGCGTTGCGACAGCGTGCGCTTGAGCTCGGACATGAAGGAGAAGATGGGCGTGGGGGGGCGTCAACGCGCAACCCCCTTGCGTTTCATTTTAGTTACATCTAAAATGACTTCATGGACCCTGCGCTACTCACCGCCATCGCGTCGCCCCGGCGACAGGAAATCCTGCGTCTCGTCTGGACGGCGGAACGCAGCGCCGGAGATATCCACGCAGCCATGCCCGATGCCGTCTCCTTCGGCGCTGTCTCCCTGCAGCTGCGCGCGCTGTCGCAGGCAGGATTGGTTCAGGCTCGCGCGGAGGGAAAGCGGCGTTACTATCGAGCGAGGAAGGAGGCGTTGGGGCCCATGGCGGGGGTGCTCTCTCGTATGTGGGACGACGCGCTCTGGCGGCTGAAGCTGGCGGCGGAGCTCGAGCACACCCGGCGTGGCCCCCTCCCAGCGTCGCGACGCGCACCACGCAGAAATCGCCGAGGAACCCGATCATGACGACCACCACCACGATGCCACATCGCCTGGACCGCACGGTCACCATCCAGGCGCCCCCGGAGACCGTGTTCCGGTTCTTTACCGATACCACGCGCTGGGCCAAATGGTGGGGGGCGGGTTCCACCATCGATCCGCGCATCGGCGGTGCGATCTACGTGAAGCATCCCGGCGGCATCGAGTCGGCCGGTGAAGTGATCGAGATCGACGCGCCGACGCGACTGGTGTTCAGCTACGGTTTCGTGAGCGGCAATCCGATTCCGCTGGGCAGTTCACGCGTCACCATCGTGCTGCAACCGGTGCGCGAAGGCACGCGACTGGTGCTCACCCACGAGCTGCCCGAGGCGGCCGCGCGCGACGAACATGTGCAAGGCTGGCGGTTTCAGCTCTCCTTGTTCGCCAACATCGTGTCGGATGAAGTCACGGCGAACTCCAGCCGCTACGTAGATCTGTGGTTCGAGGCGTGGGCTGAACCGGATGCGATCGCACGCAAGGTAATGCTCACCGAGGTGGCGACTCCGGAGGTGCGCATGCAGGACCGCTTCAGCAACCTCGATGGCATCGACGACGTGCTGCCGCACATCGCCGCGTCGCAGCGGTTCATGCCCGGGTTGCGAATGCGGCGCGCGGGCGACGTGCGGCACTGTCAGGGGATGGTGCTTGCGGACTGGGTTGTGGCTGGCCTCGACGGCCAACAGCGCGGCACCGGCACCAACGTCTTCGTCTTCGGGCCCACCGGTAAGATCGAGTGGGTCACCGGGTTCTGGCAGTAGTCGCCAGCTTCCAACCTCCAACTTCCAGCTTCCAGCTTCCAGCTTCCAGCTTCAAACGCGTTTGAAGTTGGAGGTGTGACGTTGGAGGTGAGAAGTTCTCCTAGTCGCTACGGAGAGCGACCGTGGGGTCCACGCGCGTGGCGCGGAAACTCTTCCTGTAGAAGTGCAAGAGGAGCCACTTCAGACGCGCGGCTAGCGGTCCGCGGACGCGCGGTACCCGATCACGAGCGGCCCATCACGTCCCTCGCGGGTCACCGGCCAGACCCGCAGTGACTGATCGCCCAGCTTGAGCGGAATGCCGCGCGCCGGGAGGTCCACCAGCATCGCGCCGCCGCGCACCCACGTGCCGACCGGGATGGAGTCCATCGCGACGCGCACCGCTTCGCCGAACACCAAGGGCAGCGTCGCA
>JANNJV010000518.1:0-2079 GCA_031395945.1 Gemmatimonadota bacterium
CGAAGTGCACTTCGTCACATACAAGCAGCCGTTCCGGCTGCCGACGTTTCTGCCGCGCGTCTTCTTCCATGAAGTGGACGTGGGACGCTACCCGCTGTTCGAGTTTCCGCCCTACGATCTGGCACTGGCCGTCCGTATGCACGAGGTGGTGCGCGAGCATAAGCTCGATTTGCTGCACTGCCATTACGCCATCCCGCACGCCACCAGCGCGTGGATCACCAAGCAGATGCTCCTCGAGGAGAAACGCGACATCAAGGTGGTGACCACGCTGCACGGCACCGACATCACCATCGTCGGCCAGGACCCATCGTACCACAGCATCACGAAATTCTCGATCGAGAAGTCGGACGCGCTCACCGCCGTGTCGCGCTACCTGCAGAAGGAAACGCTCAACGCTTTTGGGTGCACGGCGTGCCGCATCGACATCATTCCCAACTTCATCGATCCCGACGTCTATAACCGCTCGAAGTATGCGGGGCAGCTCCTCCCGCGGTTCAACGGCGACCGCAAAGTGCTAATGCACATCTCCAACTTCCGGCCAGTGAAGCGCATCACCGACGTGGTGCGCGTCTTCGCGGAAGTGAACAAGAGCGTCCCGAGCACGCTCATCATGGTCGGCGATGGGCCCGAGCGGCAGACCGCTGAGCACGAGGCGCGGCAGCTGGGCGTGGACAAGCACGTGCAGTTCCTGGGCAAGATCGATTCGGTGGCGCCCCTGCTCGCGGCAGCCCACCTGTTCCTGCTGCCGTCGGACGCGGAGTCCTTCGGACTCAGCGCGCTGGAAGCGCTGGCCTCGGGCACGCCCGTGATTGGCGCGAACGTCGGCGGATTGCCCGAAGTGGTTCGCAATGGCGAGACCGGCGTGCTGTGCGGCGTCGGCGACGTCGCCGGCATGTCGAGCGCCGCGGTCTCGCTCCTGAGTGACTCCACGAAATGGAACGCCATGAGCACCGCGGCGGCGAACGACGCACGCGAGCGCTTTGCCATGAACGACGTGGTGCAGCGCTATGAAGACGTATACGCCCAGGCACTGCGCTAACAGGCGTTTCATTTTCCACGCTCCACTTCCCGCTCGTTCACTTCCTACTCATCACTCCCCACTTCCCGTTGACCGTCTTCCAGGCCATCATCCTCGGCATCATCCAGGGATTGTCTGAGTTTCTTCCCATCAGCAGTTCGGCGCACCTCGCGTTGACACCGTGGGTGCTGGGATGGCCGCAACCCGGGTTGTCTTTCGACGTGGCGCTGCACCTGGGAACGCTCATCGCACTGGTGTGGTTTTTCTGGCAGGAGTGGGTCAGGCTGGCGCGGGCGTTCTTCTCCATCGTGCGCAAGCGGCGTGTCGAGACCGAGAGCGAGCGACGCTTCACATGGGTCGTGATCGCCACCATACCCGGGGCCGCTGCGGGCTACCTGTTGCAGGAGTACGCCAAGACCATTTTCCGAACGCCTGCGCTCACAGGCACCATGCTCATCCTCATGGGTCTGATTCTGTGGCTGGTCGATCGGAAAGCGCGCCAGGATCGCGGGATCGAGACCATGACCTGGAAGGACGCCGTGGCAATTGGACTGGCCCAGATGTTCGCCATCGTCCCCGGCGTGTCGCGCTCGGGAAGCACGATCACGGCCGCGCGCGCGCTCGGCTATTCGCGCGATGCCGCCGCCGTGTTCAGTTTTCTCATGAGCCTTCCCATCATTACGGCGGCGGTGGTGTTCGAGGGCCGGCACGCCATCGAGGACGGTATCTCCGCGCCACTGGTCGCGGGTGTCATCGCATCGGCGGCCAGCGGATGGCTGGCGATCTCCGTGCTGCTCAAGTTCATCGCCCGGAACAGCTATGGCGTGTTCGCGGCGTACCGGATCGTGGTTGGGCTCGGGATCATCGCGCTCGCCCTCTACCGCGGCTAACACGCTTCCAACTTCTAGCATCGAACTATCGAACTTCGAACCTCGAACTTCGAACCTCGAACTTCGAACTTCCAACTTCGAACTTCCAACGCCCTACGCCACAACGCCACACGCCAAGCGCCCAACGCTCCGTCATCACCACGGAGCCTATGTGTGATTTCAGCGTGTGCC
>JANNJV010000531.1:0-7195 GCA_031395945.1 Gemmatimonadota bacterium
TCGCCCATGAACTTTTCCTGATCGGCCTGGGACATGGCGGCGATCTTCTTCTCTTCGTCGTAGATGAGGCAGAGGTAGCGCATGTTTGGCTTGCTCCCATGGTGGGTGAGGGTTCGACAATGGTCGATTGGGGAGCTAAGAAATCGACAGTGTTGGTAAAATGAAGCTTGGTACCGCGTTGCGCCAACGCGCGAAAGCCGTTCCTCGGCCCCGCGGTCGCCAAGAAATGATGCGATCGCAGTACTAGTCAACATCCCGCCGCCGGGCCGAGAACGGTTTTGAATTAGGACATTCTCGTGTCCACCTTTGGACACAGTCGACGCCGGCACGAAACGCTGCGAACTGCAGAACTGCACGCGACACAAGCAGTTAGCAAACGACCTCCGGTATGGCCACGCCTATGCGTGACCCTTCGCACACATCCTTTTCGGAGGCCCTTGTGCCGTCCTCTCGTGCTGTTCGTTTCATCGCAGCCGTTTCGCTCACGCTGTCGCCGGTTTTTGCTGCGGCCGGCCAATCTTCATTCGCGGTCAGTCCGTTCGTCTCGTACATCCCGAGCGCGGCGACCAACCCCAATGCGGGATTCGCGCTGACGTTCGGCGGGACCACGGGACTCGCGCTCCGGAGCGGCGCCGAGATGTCGATCTCGAATCCGCCAGCTGACAGCGCGCTGGGCGCACCAGGCGGGTATCGCCCGTGGGGTGCCGATGCCGACGTCATGCTCTTCCTCGGTGGGCTTGGTGGCGGCGCGACGGTGTTCAGTCGCGCGCTTTCACCGTACGGCTTCGCCGGAATCGGTATGACCGGAGGCGACAGCGCGGGTTCGAATGTCGTCCGCCACAGCTGGAGCTACGGCCTGGGCGCGGCCATCCCTCTCGGTTTCGACGCGGACATCTTTGCCGAAGCACGCTGGCGCATGTCGCAGTATGTCCTTCCCACCTCCGAAGGCGCGCCTGATGCAAGGAGCTCGATGCGATTTGGCCTTTCGTTTCACGTTGGCGGAGGTTCCAGTGGTCCGTCGCGTGGTGTGCCCCAGCCGCGCCGGCGTCACCGCATGGAAGTTTCCGAGGGCGAGCAGGACGTGGAGTACGTGGTGACGCCAGCGCCTGCGTCCCCGCAAGTGGTTGTCGTGCAGCCGGCTCCCGCGGCCGAGCCGCAAGTGGTGTATGTGGAGTCCGAGCCTGCGCCGGTGCAGGAGTCCCAACAGGCGGTGATTCTCCAACGTCCGCCAGAGCGGAGACCACGCACGTCGGGCACCACGGTGGTCGTGGCGGCTAGCCAGCCAGTCGTCTCGGTGCCAGCCGCCGCTCGTCCAGCAGCGCGCGTCTACGGTCGCTCATCGGCGCGCTCCAGCGCCAGGCAGACAGTTGTCATTGGCAGCACCCGCACGCAGCGCGGCGCTGCGGGCGCGATCGCCAGGGCGCCGGCCCGAGTCCAGGCGAGAACACCGGCCGCTGCATCGTCGAGAGCGCCGGCACGAGTGCAGGCAAGAACTCCAGCCAGAGCTCAGGCGACCACGCCAGCAAGAACGAGCACACCTGACGCTGCGTCCCGGACCCAGCGTGGTACTCGCAGTCGCGTTACAAGAATACCTGAGTGAAGCTGTGCACTCGGGCCCGGCGGCGGGACGACGTACAACGTCGTTCCGCGGCCGCGGTAACCTTGCGTTCCTCTGCACTTAACGGAGCCAGTCGTTCGTGCGGATGTCGGGCATCGCACGAACACTGCGCAGAACATCGGCTGGCTGAATCGGGTTGCCCCGCACCAACACCGTCGAGATCCGCCGAGTGTTCCGGATGTCGGTGAGCGGGTTGGCGTCCAGCAGCACGAGATCGGCCACCTGTCCGCGCGCGATCGTGCCCACTGAATCCGCGATACCCAGCCACTGCGCGGGGCTTCGCGTGGCGCTGGCCAGTGCTTCCATCGGGGTCATCCCGAGCGAGTCCACAAAGAGCCGCAGCTCCTCGTGCAGCGACAAGCCCGGGAAAATGTTGAGCACAGCGACGTCGCTTCCAGCCATGATGCGCACGCCGGCTTCACGCATTTCGCGCATGTGTTTGAGCGCGACCGGCCACGCCCGCTCGAAGTAGGCGCGGCGCTCCGGAGTCGCTTCCAGCACCTGTTCCCGCCAATCGAGGATCATGAACGCGGACAGGTACGGGCGAAGCGGGTGCGTCGCCGTGTCTGCGACGAGGCTCTGGAAGTAGCCCAGCGGGCGCATCCCCGCTTCCGTGGCTACGACGAGTGTGGGCACAACGCCGACGTCACGTCGCACGAGCTCGCGCCACAGCTCCAGCCGCCGCTCGAGTGGCAGCGCATCCAGCGTCGGCGGAAACCCGTGCTCCACGCCGCTCTGCCCCGACTCGAGGAACGCGGTCATGGACGAGCTCACGATGTGTCCGACGAGTCGCTTTCCGTTCGCGCGGGCAGCGCGTCCCAGCGCCACGTAGGTCGAGTCGTCCTGCACGGTCCGCACCTTGAAGTGATCGATCTCCAGCTTGGACAGCGAATCGATGACGCGACGTGCATCGGCCGGGGTCCCGATGGGAATGCGCGCGCGCTCGAACGGCTCCACGCGTTCTTCCGGCGGGTCGCCCCGCATCCGCTCGATGTTGCGCAGGGACTCCAGATACGGACCGGCGATCAGCATGCGTGGCCCGAGACGCTCACCCGCGCGCACCTCGCGCCGCCAGCGCACCACTTCGGCGTGCTCGCTCCCCTGGTCACGGATGGTGGTCACGCCGTGGGCGACATAAAGACCCAGAGCCGAGGCACGTGTTTTGGACATGTGCGCATGCATCTCGATGAGCCCGGGGATCAGGAACTTGCCGCGACCCTCGATGACGTAGGCGTCCGCCGGAATCCGAACGCTGCTCGCGGCCCCGACCTCGGCGATTCGTCCGTCGCGCACGATCACTGTTTGCCCACTGACAGCGCCGGTGGCAGCTCCAGTCATCGCAATGACGCTGACGTCGCGGATCGCGACGACTTGCGCCAACGCTTGCCTGGGCGCGGCGAGTAGCGTCCCCCAGGCAGCGCAGACAACAAGACGGCGCAGCGCCTTACTTCCGCTTGAGGACGTAATGACCGCCACCGGTATCGAACCGCAGCTCGCTCGCTGGACCATTGTTCCCGGCGCGCTTGAAGGTGAGATACGTATTCCCCTGACGGAACGTCCAGTCTGCCACCCATGGCAGCGGGCGCGCAGCCGCGCCGTTCACCGACAGCGCGATCCCCTGCGCTAACGGCGTGATCTCGACGGTCATCTCGCGTCCGCGCGATGGGCCGCTGTACTTCCCCACCAGCGACGCCGCGTCGCCAACGAATGGCACCACGTTGGGACGCGTGACCGGAAGAATCTCGCCCGCCAGCTCGCTGGCCAGGGCGCCGGGGCTGACGGGGCCGTTGCTGTTCATCAGCACCACCACTGCGAGCTGTGCGTCGGGATACCAGGAGGCTTCGGAGACGAAGCCGGCGATCCCGCCCCCGTGGCCGATGTACTTCAGGCCTCGGACGTCGCTACCGACGCTAATACCCATCCCGTATCGCAGCGGCGTCCCGTCGTTGAGCTTCGACTGGGTCGTCATCTCGGCGTACGACTTGGGCAAGAGCACCTTGCCGCCGTGCAGCGCCTTGAGCCAGGTGACGATATCGCCCGCGATAGAGCACAGCGAGCCCGCCGAGAACGGCCAGGTGTGGACGTTGTTGGGCGCGCGCCGGAGTCCCGCTTGCTGATAGCCATAACCGTGCGCGCGACGCTCGACCATCTCGCCGCTGTTGCAGTAGCTCGAGCGATTCATCCCCAGCGGCGCGAAGATCTTCTTCTCGACATAGTCCTCATACGTCCCGCCGCTCACTTTCTCGATCACCATGCCCAGGAGCCAGAACGCCGAGTTGTTGTAGATCTGCGCGTCGCCGGTGGCGAACTCGAACGGGTAGCGCTTGATGAGCGCGTATGCCGAGTCGCGCGGGTAGGCGCTGACCGACAGAGCCCCGAATTCCTGCATCTCGGTAAGTCCCTTGATGCCGGAGGTGTGGTCCAGCAGTCGCCGGATCGTGACCTTGTTCCCGCGCGTCGGGAAATCGGGCAGGTATTTCGTGATGTCGTCGTCGAGGCTGAGCTTCCCTTCGTCTCGCAGCTGGAGGATGGCGGCGGCGGTGAACTGCTTGGTAACAGAACCGATCTCGAACATCGCGTCCGGTGGCATCGCGACGTTCCATTCAACGTCGGCCTTGCCGTAGCCCTTCAATAGAAGGGTGTCGTTGCCCTTCACGACGGCGACGGCGATGCCGACCGCGCGTCCTTCGACCACCGGCGCGCCGGTCAGGGAGTCGAGCTTCTTCACGAGCGCGTCTCTGCTGGACTGCGCTGCGGCGCTGACTGATACGGTTACGAATAGCAGGGCAGCGAGCGACGAACGAAGGAACGCAGGATGCGACATGACGGCGGCGGGTGGGTGGTTGGTGGCTGGGAGCGTGCGGCACCTATGACCAGAATTATCCGCTGGTTTCATATGGTGCAAGTTCGAATCGAAACATTCCTTGTCATCGCAGGCATATTTCGCCCGCCTCCGGGAGATCGCGCCTCACACAATGAACGTGGAGATGTCCTTCCCCCGCTCAGCGACTCGGGAAACCGTTGGATAAGCGCTGACGTATGGGAGCACAGACGACTGTCGACCGGCGCCACTTTACTGAATGGTCGAGTGGGGTGCGAACCCCCTTGAGGGCTTTCATTAGCGGCTGCGTCAGTCGGAGACGGAAAAAGGGATGTCACAATGACTTTCGGGACAAGCCAACCGTATTCGATGGGACGGTGTCAAAGTTCTCGTGGCCTGTCGCTTCCCCCTAACTCTGTGGACCGCGTGCGCCTGCTCCTTTTGACCTTCTTTGCAGCCCCCGCCCTGATCGCGCAACCCGCGCCAGCGTCCGCGCCTCAGACGACGACGCAGGGGCACGCGACCCCCGTTCCGATCGCAGTCGCCGCACGACGGACCGGCCCCGTGCTGCTCGACGCGAAGCTGGACGAGGCCGCGTGGAACAGCGCGAGCCGCATCACGGAATTCACGCAACAGGATCCTGAGGAGGGGAAGCCAGGGTCGCAGCGTACGGAAGTGCGGTTTCTATTCGACAATGAAGCGTTGTATGTGGGCGCGAAGATGTACGACACGACCGGCGCGCGCGGTGTCACCACTCGGCTGGTGCGACGCGACGCGAGCTTCGACTCCGATTTCTTCCAGATCGTCATCGACAGCTATCACGATCACCTGAGCCGGGCATTCTTCGAGGTCAATCCGGCTGGCTCCAAGAGCGACGCCATCGGCATTGGCACATCGTGCTGCGATTATTCCTGGGATCCCGTTTGGGAAGCCGCGACCAGCATCGACACCGACGGCTGGACGGCGGAGATTCGCATTCCCTACAGCCAGCTGCGATTCTCCCGGGACAGCGCGCAGACCTGGGGACTCCAGATCCGGCGCATCATCAAGCGGCGCGACGAGCAGCAGGACTGGTCGTTCTGGCGCAAGAACGAGGCGGGTGGGCCATCGCAGTTCGGTCACCTCGAGGGGCTGCGTATTTCGTCCCAGCCCGCGGGGCTCGAGCTCATGCCATACGTGAGCGCAAAGTCGGCCTCGTTCGCCTCAGAGGTCGGCAGCCCATTCGATACCCGCGCCCGCCCCGAACCGAGCGCGGGGCTGGATCTCCGGTATCGCGTCACGTCGAACCTCACCCTCAACGCGACGATCAATCCTGACTTCGGGCAGGTGGAAGTCGATCCCGCGGTGCTGAACCTGTCGGCATTCGAGACATTCTTCCCAGAGAAACGGCCCTTCTTCGTGGAGGGCTCGCAGGTGTTCAACTTCGGAAGTTTCAGCTGCCACTTCTGCAGCAACGTCGAAGGGATGAGCGCGCTCTACAGCCGGCGAGTGGGACGTGCGCCTACGGGCGCCGGACTTGCCTTCGGCAACTTCGATTACGCGGATGTGCCTGAGGCGACGACCATCCTCGGCGCCGCCAAGCTCACCGGGCGCACCAAGAAGGGGTTCACGATCGGCTTCATGGACGCGGTGACCAACCGTGCGCATGCGCGCGTGCAGGACGTCGGTTCGCCCGCGGGAGAACAACTGGTGGAGCCGCTCTCGAACTTCTTCGTTGGCCGTGTGAAGAAGGACTTCAACAACGGCAACCTGATCGTAGGGGGGGTCGTGAGCGGGGTGCAGCGCGACCTGGACGGCGCGTTCGCGCCGCGGCTCGCGACCCACGCCGAGATGTACGGGAACGATATGCAGTGGACGTCGAAGGACAAGAAATATTCGTTCGCCGCGAGCGCCGCGCTGACAAATGTGTTCGGCGACCCGCGCGCGATCGCGAGCCGGCAGCGCAGCAGCGCGCGATACTTTCAACGCCCGGACCGCGGAGCGGGATCGGGCGGTTTCCTGTCGAACCGCTACGACACAACGGTGGCAACCCTCCGCGGGCTGGGGGCGTACGCGCGCTTCGCGAAGGAGACGGGTGACTGGTGGTGGGAGGGGGCCGTCAACACGCGCACGCCGGGGTACGAGACCAACGACTTCGCCTTCCAGCGCAACGCCGACTACACCTGGTACAATGCGAACCTGGTGCGCTACTTCTCCAAGCCCGGGCCATGGTACCAGACCATCTATAGCGTCGTGGGCGCCCAGCAGCACCACAACTATTCGGGCGACCGCACTGGCACGCAGCTGCACGCGTACGCCGGAGTCAATACGAAGAATTTCTGGAATTTCAATCAGTTCATCATTCACCGCCCACGCGCGGTAGACGACAAGCTGCTGCGGGGTGGGCCGGCGGTCATCCAGCCCGCGAACACCTTCGTCAACTTCGACATGTCCACCAACTCGCGCCACGTCGTGCGCGCGGACGGCGGGGTGTCGTACTACCGGGACGAGCTGGGCGGGAGCAATCCCAGCGTCAATGTGAGTGCGACGTATCGCCCGGTCTCGAACCTCAGTATTACCTCGGGCCCGTCCTGGAGCGTGTCGCGGAGCATGCGGCAGTTCGTGACGCCCGTCGTCGACCCAACGGCCACGAACTTCTACGGAAATCGCTACGTGCTCGGCTCGTTGGACCAGCGCCTCCTGGGGCTCGACACGCGCGTCAGCTGGACATTCTCACCGCGGATGACGCTGGAGCTGTACGCGCAGCCCTTCTTCGC
>JANNJV010000033.1:0-3940 GCA_031395945.1 Gemmatimonadota bacterium
TTGGCGATGGAAGGCCAGCGGTTCTTTGATTTACGCCGCTGGGGCATCGCCGACGCAGTACTCAACGGGTTCATCGACGGTGTCGGGGGCGGGAACGAGGCGGCTCGGCGACCCTACCTGGCCTCGGCGGACCGCTGGGCGGGCGCGACAGACCGCCGCTACCTGTATCCGATTCCCGCGCTACAGGTCGAATTGAGCAAAGTGGACGGAACACCCAGGCTGACTCAGAATCCGGGGTGGTAAGCGGCAAGCTGGTGACGGCACTGGTGCTGCGACACCAGTGCCGCGCTAGCGTCGCCCGATCAGGAATGTCTGCAGGGAGTCGCCGGTATTGGCGACGAGCAGTGCAAGACCTGCGGGCGTGCGAATCAGTGCCAGACCAGAAACATTGAGGGGCGTCAGGAGGCCACTTTCACTCGCCGGTACGGGAATGAAGTGGCCTCTTTGCTTTGCTGCCCCGACGCCCTTGAGCCAGAGCCCATTGCCCGCGTCCGCGCGTGTCGTATTCGGCTCGGCGTCGTAAATATTGCCCGCCACGATCATATCCAGGTGACCGTCGCCGTCCACGTCGTGAGGAATGATTGCCTTGATCGGCGCGATTTGCGCGAAGTTCGGCAACGCGAATGCGCTGAAGTTGCCGCCGCCGTCGTTGCGCAGGTATACGCTGGCGAAGGTATCCACCTGGTAGTGCAGGGCCTGCTTTAGCTGCGCGGCAGTGAACAGGTCACGCGCAGTGGCACTGGCGAACGACGCGTACGTCCCGAATCGCAACGCCAGCGAGTACATCTCGCGGCCAAGAGGCACCTTGCCGGCGAACGGGTATTCAATCCCGTCCACCTCCTGCGTGAACACGACGTCGGTGGTCTGGTGCGTCATGAAGTCGGCTGCGTAGACTCCGAACCTGCTTTCCTTGGACGTAGTGTACGTGTAATTCAGCCCGAGATTCCCGGCGACGAGGTCAGGACGTCCGTCGTTGTCGAAGTCTCCCGTGGCAAGGCTGTACCACCAACCTCGCATCGGCGGCAGGCCTGTGGATCGCGTGACGTCGCGCAGCCGTTTCCCGTCGTTCTTGAAGAACTGGATCGGCATCCACTCACCGGCCGTGACGAGATCCAGGCGCTTGTCGCCATCGAAGTCGATCCACACCGCATCAGTGATCATCCCGCCGGGAAAGCCCAGCTCCGGGACGACTTGCTCGGTGACATCGGTGAATCGGCCCCCGTCGTTGCGCAGGAGATAACTTCGCGTGGGATACGGATACTGCCGAGGCGTGAGGCGGCCGCCAACGAATAGATCGGGTCTGCCGTCGCCAGTGAAGTCCGCGGCGCGAACCGTGGACGTGCTGGCTAACATGTCCGGCAGCGCTGCGCTATCCCTGACAAACCTGCCGCCTCCCTTGTTGATGTAGAGGCGATCCTGCAGCAGGCGCGAGCTGGGCGGCAACTGATATCCGCCGCTTGCGACATACAGGTCGGGAAGTCCGTCGCCAGTGGCGTCGAAGAACAGCGCACCCCAATCCTCGTACGCCTTGTCGGCTTCCCAGGGCTGGCTCTCGCTGGACGCCACGAAGCGGCCATCCTTCTGCTGAATGAACAGCTGGCCCGCGGCCCCCGATCCACCTCCCACGAACACGTCGTCCAGGCTATCGCCGGTAATGTCGGCGACGGCGATTGCGGGACCCTGCCTGGAGATCATGTAGGGCAGCAGCGGCTGTACGCCGTAGTCGATGGACGTCGGTGTCTGATGCATGTACGCCAGCGAGGGGCTGGTGTCCGGATGAAAGGTGCGGCTCCGGGTTGTGGTGTTGGGGTTGGGTGGCCTCGTGGCGGTGGCATCGACCTGCTTCACGACAACAAGGCGGTCGACCTCGAGATTCGTGAGCAGTTGATAGCGGCCGTCCGGCCACACCACCTCCAGGCTGTCAACGCGGCGTGCGCGCGCCAAACCGAAATGCGCGCGGTCATCCATGCTGGACATGTAGCCGCGGTAGGGGGAGTAGTAGAGGTGCTGCTTTGTCCCGCCCGCCGTGAGAATCAGCTTCGACCCGATCGCGCGTTGCGGAGACTGTCCCTGCAGCCTGACCTGGAGATAGTGATGCGCCTCATCGTCGGGCAACACGTTCTCGTAGATGAATGCCGGCGCGTCGAGGTTGTTGACCACGAGGTCCAGCTTGCCGTCGTTATTGAGGTCGGCGTACGCCGCGCCGTACGACAAGCTGGGTCGGTCCATCCCCCAGGCGGCAGTCTTGTCGGTGAACGTCAGGTCGCCCGCGTTCCGAAAGACATGGTTGGACGGCTCGTACGCGTCCAGCTTGTTCAGGATGTCCAGTGCTGCCTTGCGTGACGCGGTCGAGTCGCGCCCGCGACGCACGCCGGCGATGGCGGTCTGATAGTCGAAATCGTTGACCGCTTTGGGATAGCCATTGCCGATGAAGATGTCCTTGAGGCCGTCATTGTCGAAGTCCGCAAAGAGCGCACTCCAGCTCCAGTCGGTATTCGCCACGCCGGCTATTCGCGCCACTTCGCTGAAGAGGACGTCCCCCGAGTTCGTGATGCCGTTGCTCAACTGCAACGTGTTGACCGAGTAGTCATCGCGAAATCCACGGCTGCGCCACGCCTGGAGACTGCGATAAGTGAGATACCCGCTCACTTTCTTCCGGCCGCTCAACGTGCTCGGCATCATGTCCACCTGCAGGATGTCGGGCCAGCCGTCGTTGCTGAAATCGGCGATGTCAACGCCCATTCCCGCGTAACTCGCGTGCTTCAGCCATCGGCCGGCCCTGTCGGTGAACGTTCCGTCTCCGTTGTTGACGTACAGGACGTCATTCGGCTCGCCATCGTTGGACACGTAGATGTCAGGCCATCCATCATTATTCAGGTCGCTGACGGCCACGCCGAGTCCGTACCCGGAGATGCGGAGGATGCCTGCCTGGCTGGACACGTTGGTGAAACGGGGAGTTCCCTGGCAGCTGTTCCGATAGAGCTGATTGAGACTGCCGGGCGTCTCACCCCGCGCCCCCGACGGATGAATAGCCATGTCGCCGCGCGAGAAATCCGCCGGAGAATTGTTGAGCAGGAAGAGGTCCAGGCAGCCGTCGCCGTCGTAATCCAGGAACGCGGCCTGGGTGGTGAAACTGGTATCCGCGATGCCGTACTGCGCGGCCGCCTCCGTGAACGTCCGATCGCGGTTGTTGATGAACAGCAGGTTCGCGCGCTCCTCCGGCCTGGATCGAGTGGCACCAGGTCCGGACACGGAGACGTAGATATCCAGATATCCATCGTCATTGACGTCCGCCATCGTGGCGCCGGTGGCCCATCGTGTTGTCCCTACGCGGGCGCGCTCCGTGATGTCCTCGAAGCGCATCTGCCCCTTGTTCAGGTACAACCGGCTCGAGACCATGTTGCCGGCGAAGAAGATGTCGGCCAGTCCGTCGTTATCGATATCGCCCACGGCGACGCCGGCGCCGTTATAGACGTAGACGTCGGACTGCACGTTCAGCGTATCGCCGGTCGTGACCGTATTCGCGAACGTGACGCCGGTCTGTTCGGGGGGCAGGAGCCTGAACAACGGACGATCTCCGCTGCAGCCGGCAAGGAAGAGCAGCAGGTACCGTGATCGCATGCGCATACGATAGACTTTCTTCCTGGGTTGGACAGAAGCCGGAGGGCGACAATCTAGCAATGAATCAGCCTGCGCCGTGAGCCAGCCAGCTCTTTATCGTCGCATGCGTACATGAATCGGCGGCTAGTGCCGCCGCAAATAGATCGCGACTAACGCCAGACGAACGTCGCGACGGATCCCGCCGCCAGCGCGTAGCGAAACACGCGCCCGCGTGTTCGCACCGCTACCGGCTTCGCCTGGGTGTTGGTGTTGACCACAATCAAGGCAATCGAGCCATCGTCCTCATTGCGAAAGGCCACGCTCTCCACGCCCTCCACGC
>JANNJV010000089.1:0-15819 GCA_031395945.1 Gemmatimonadota bacterium
CGAGTCCAAGCGAACCGCCCATCGAATGCCCCACGAATGCAAAACGTTGCAGGCCCGCGGCCACGACGACGCCGAGCACCGCGTCGCACAAAGAGGCTGTCGTGTACATCGCCGGATTCAGCGGCTTGTCGCTCAGGCCGTGGCCGGGGAGGTCGATCGCAATTACGCGGTATCCCGCAGCCGCCAATGCTGGTATCGTTTCGGCAAACGAGTAAATGTTGCCGGCCCACCCGTGCACGAGGACGACAGCGTCGTCTTTCGCAGGACCGCTCTCGACAACGCGTACGGCCACGCCACTCTGCAGCGTAAGCATCCGAACGGTCACACCCGGCACTCCCGCTGGGTACATGCGGTCCGGCGGCATCCGCCCCGCGCGAGGCTCGTCGCTGACTAAACCGGCTCGATGGGGCGTCCCAGAATCCTCGCGATGAGGCCCAGGCGGAACGTGGCGTCGGTCCAGCGCTCGTCGCCCGAGAGCGCGTTTTCGAGCGGGTACTGAGGCCACACGAAGGGATTCGTGGTTCGCATGGCCGCCATCCCTTTGTGTGGATGCCACACGCCCTGCTCGTCGCGGTCATCCAGGAACCGATCCAGGAGCCTGGACCAATTCTCGTTCCGGCGCAGGAATCCCAACCGCGCCATGAGTTCGAGCCAGATGATCGCGCTGGGCGCGTCGGCGTCTGCGGCATTCCGGTTTGGCAGATGATCGCCAAGCACCAGATGCGGCTGCGTCACCACCTTGCGCCCGCACATCTGGAGCGGCTCCTGGCGCGGTAGCGGCTGCGTCAGGAAGTGATAGAGGCGATCCATCGCGTCGTGGTATTCGGTGCGGAACAACGGCATGTGGGCAATCATGATCAGCGTGTACATCGAGGGTGGCGCCGCTTCGGGCGCCAGGACGTGCTGATTGCCCACCCGCATCCACGGCTTCTGCGCCAGCGGGGACTTCAGGAAAGTCCCAAGGCGCTCCAGAACGCGTCGCGCCACCCCGCGCAGGCGAGGATCGTCCTCATAACCGGCTTGCGCGAGGGCTGCGCCCGCCGCCTCGCGAAGGATAGAGCGACCGCGCCGGACGAGGTCTTCGTCCATGTTCTTGGACGCAAGCTCGTACAGAAACTCCGGAGAGGTGTCCTCCGCCAGCAGGCGGAACAAGGTCCGCCTGGCGTGTACCAAGGGTGGCGAATCCTTGTCCCAACCGTATTCCAGCAGTCGCCGAACGGCGCTGATGGTTCCGATCCCCTCGAAATGCTCGGACTTGCTCGACGGAAGAGCCAGCATCGACTGGTTCCATGTACCGTCGAGCCTTTGCTGGAGCGCCAACATCAAAGCCGGCCGATACGTATACGGAAGTGCGAGTACGCTACTCCCTACCTGCTCGCCGAGGCGGGCCACATCGGTGATCGCGCGGTACTGAATCGGTGCTGCCGCGTGCTCCAGCAGCCAGCTCAGCGGAAAGCGAACTGGGGCCGGCGGCGCTGGAGCTGTGGCCGGGGTAACGATCGCCGGCAAAGTGGGTGGAACGGTCACGGGCCTATCGATTCGGTCTCCCTTTGGGCCGCAACAGGTTATCGCGACAGACCCGGCGGTTTGGGGGCGTAAGCATAAAGGGTTTTGTGATTTGCGCTAGAGGGTGCACAACGCGTTCGAAATTCCACACTTACCACATCTCAGGAGTAGAAACACATGAAGAAGCTTCAGCTGGTTCTGGTAGCGGCGCTGCTAACGGGAACTGCCACCGTCGCCACGGGGCAGGACGCGCAGCCGCAGGGCGGCCAGCGTCAGGGCGGCCGCGGGATCGCTGCGCTCATGCAGGGCATCACCCTGAGCGCCGAGCAACAGGTCAAGGTGGACGCGCTCGTCAAGAAGTACCAGGATGAGCGTCAGGCGCTGATGCAGGACCAGAATCTCGATCAGGATGCTCGGCGCGCCAAGGGCCGGGAGATGATGACCAAGCAGTCGGACGAGGTGAAGGCACTTCTTACCGACGAGCAGAAAAAGGTGTTCGAGAAGAATCAGGCGGATATGCAGGCACGCATGCAGGGCGGCGGCCAGCGCCCGCCGCAACGGTAACGTCCCAGGCTGTCCACTGAGAAAAGCGGGAAGAGGTCAACTCTTCCCGCTTTCCTTTCCCGCTACCGCTTTCCTCGCCCTTCCCGCTGTTGCACGGTCTCTCTTCCCTCTTCTCCCTTCCAGTTCCCTAGCTTTCAAGATGCGCGGCGAGTTTTTGGACCTGAACGGCGTAAGACTCTACTGCTATGCCGCGGGAACACGCGGCGCCGGTGAGCCCATCGTGCTGCTTCACGGGTTCCCCACCTCGAGCCATCTCTGGACCGGCGTGGTACCGCTGCTGCCGGCGGGACACCGAGTCGTGGTGCTCGATCTTCTGGGGTACGGACGCAGCGATCCCGCGACGTCGGCTAAGGTGGATCTTCGGTCGCATGCCGACCGTGTCATCGCGGTGCTGGATCACCTCGGGATCAACTTCGCATGTCTGGTCGGACACGATATCGGCGGCGGGGTCGCGCAACTGATGGCGGTCCGGCATCCGCATCGCGTCTCGAAGCTATGTCTCATCAGCAGCGTTGCGTTCGATGGCTGGCCGCCACGCGAAGTGCGGCTTGCTCGTGCGATGCTGCCGCTCACGCGGCACCTGCCGCCAAGCTGGATGTTGTCGGCGGTTCGGGCGGACCTGCTGCGCGGGTATGTGGATCGTGACAAGGGATCCCACGACGTCGACCTGTTTCTCCGCCCGTTTCTGGAGGACGCCGGTCGAGACGCGTTCGTGAGGCACCTGGAGGCGCTGGATCACGGGGAGACGCAGGCGCTCACGCCGCGCATGAAGGACATCGTGTCCCCGACCGCCATTCTCTGGGGGCAGCGCGATCCCTTTCTCCCGGCTGCGCTTGGCGAGCGTCTCCAGCAGGCCATCGCGCACAGCACATTGAACGTGATGCCCGATGCCCGGCACTTCCTTCCGACAGAAGCGGCGCATGGAGTGGCCGCATGTGTATCGGAGCTGCTGCTGCGATAAAATCGCAGTAGCGCGCCAGGCTCAGCGCGCGGAATCGGGCAGCAACGCGTCGATGGTGTACCTGCTGCGCGGGTTCCAGAGGATCCAGCTCATGAATCCGCTGGAATAGCCGGAGCGAATCTGCGCACGCACCTGCTCCGCCGTATAGCGCGGCGCGCCGGAGGTGAAGTCCTGATACCACGGGATGATCTTCGCGGCGCCGGCGACACCCTGCGTTCGACGCTTGGCGTCCTCCAGGGCGCGGCCAATGGTCTCGTAGGGTTTCCCGTTGGGGTTGGCGAGTCCATAGGTGCCCGGGGCAAAATGCGATGGATAGTTCATCGGGAGTACGACGTCGGCGCGGTCGATGAACATTTCCCAACGTTGCCCGATGCCCATGTCGGTGGAATCCGTGGCGGTCAGCCCAAAGACGTCGATGGTCATGGGCACCTTGAGCGGCTTCACCAGCGCCCGGAGATACGTCAGTTGGTCTCTGATGACCTGCGCGCGCAGGCGTCCGTCCAGTTTGGCGTATCGGCCTTCCTCGATCACGCGGTCCTCATCAGGAAACCGGACGTAGTCGAACTGCAACTCGCTGAAGCCCAGCTTCACCGCCTCGGCTGAAATGTCAGCGGCATAGCGCCAGATCTCCGGATGCGTGGGATCGAGCCATGGCTTGCCGTCCTTGTCGAGCCACACGCTTGTCGAATCGTCGCGGCGACGGATGGCCCACTCCCGCCTTTTCTCCGCGAGCAGCGGGTCCTTGGCCACGACAATCCGAGCGATGGGATAGATGCTCAGGGCGCGCATGGAGTCGAGCACCGAACGCAACCGGGTGTACGTCATGGGATACGTGGTGTCCGCCAGTATCTCGCGAGCCAGCGGCACGTCGCTGCGATACAGCATCAGACCGCGGTCGTCCTTCACGTCGATCACGAGGGCGTTGATTTCGGTGGTCCTGGCGGTTTCGATCAGCCGCCACATGGATGATCCGATCGCCGCCCAGCGATTTACGTAGAGGCCGCGCAGCGTGTCGGGGGTCGGGACGAGGGCGACCGAGGGTCGGATGAGGGGCACTGATTGCGAATCGCGCGCTGCCACCGCGGTCGACGTCGCTGTGCCGCGCACGGAGTCTGCGCGCCGGATCGAGTCCTGTCTCGCGTCGGTACACGCCGCGAGCCACGGCAGCACGGTCAACCACTTGAGTGCCCGTCTAATAGCGATCATCGCTGGAAAGGCCCATCTGGGAATCGGACGTCGGCGTCGGCTGTCAGGCCCGAGAAACGCCATTACGATGTGCCAAGCCAACTCAGAGCCGTTTGACTTCGTCCTGCGCATCAAGCATGTGCCCGATGTCGCGCGATACGGCTCGCGCTTCCCGCGTGGCGCTGGTCACGTCCTCGAGCGCACTCGAGACTCCGGCGGAACGGAAGCGCACGAGGTCAAGCTTCAGATTCTCGAGCGCCAGGCTGGCGCTCTCCAACTGCAATAGGAGCGCCGACCG
This sequence comes from Gemmatimonadota bacterium, assembly GCA_031395945.1. Classification (GTDB taxonomy): domain Bacteria; phylum Gemmatimonadota; class Gemmatimonadetes; order Gemmatimonadales; family Gemmatimonadaceae; genus DASPMP01. The sequence continues at coordinate 4,515 of JANNJV010000089.1, forward strand.
GCGTTCGAGCAGGTCGCGCAGCGTGGCTCGCTGCCGCTCGAGCAGCGTCAGGCGGCGCTCGTGCTCCGGCGTCTGTGCCTCCCGTTTCAGTGCGTCGATGCGCTGGTCGAGTGTTCCCAGGGAGCCGCCGTTCGCGTCTGCGTCCAGGCGATGCAGTGTGGTGCCCACTGCGACCACGCGATCCACCAGGGCCGTGACGGTGGCATCGAGATCGCTCGGCAGCATCTCACGCTCCTTCGGCGTCATGCGCTTGAGCATGTCGGTGATGATCTGCCGGCTGGCCACCGCCCGCCGTATGGCGGCGCCGTGCGGTCCCTGCAGGATCTCTCTGCCCACCAACGCCTCGGCCGCATCGCCCACGACCTGTGCCTCAGGCACGTGCGAGATGCGCGAGGCATCCATGCGCACGGGTCCGAAAAAGATCTGGCGGAGGGTGACGCCATCCCCCCAGAGCGACCCAAGCTTGTACATCAAGCCCACCATCATGCCGAGCACGGGAAACAAGAACCACGGAAACCCGCCGGTTGCCGCGTTGATGACGAACAGCATGACGCTCGTACCCAGGTAGCCCAGCAACGAGCGCCGGAAACGGGAGACCTTGGCAGCGATTCTGTTCGTGGCCGACTCTGGCGTGTCATACTGGCCGGCGTCACGCTGCGCACGGCGGCGCTGCCGATACCATTCCCGGCGTTCACCGCGAGAGAGATGTTCGGGCGGATCATCAAAGACCGGCGGCAGCGGCACCATGCGGCGCTGCGCCTCACGCATGGCCGGCTCAGGGTATCCCGGGGGGAATGCCCGTGGCGCCGGCGGCAGCTCGAACATGGGAGCTGGCGGGCGAGGTGCGGGTAGCGGCTCGGGCCGCGCGGGCGCTACGTCCAGTCTGGCGATGCTGCGGACCAGCAGTGCATCCCGCATTTCGGCGCCCGACCGCCAACGATCCTCAGGCCGCTTCGCGAGCGCGCGCTCGATCGCGCCCGCCAGAGCAGCCGGAACGTCGGCGCGTCTGCCACGCAGGGGTGGCGGCGGCTCCGACACGTGCTTCATGAGCATCGCCGGCGTGTTCGTCGCGCGAAACGGCGTTTCGCCCACAAGCATCTGATAGGCGACAATGCCCAGCGAGTAGAGGTCAGAGCGCCCATCCACGTCGCGCTCCCCCATGGCCTGCTCGGGACTCATGTATGCTGGAGTGCCGACCGCCATCCCGGTAACGGTCAGGCGCTGCTCCTCAGCCGCGGCGCGCGCGATGCCGAAATCCATGACCATGGCGCGCCGCGAGGCCCGATCCACGAGGATGTTATCCGGCTTGATGTCGCGATGCACAACGCCCTGCCGATGCGCGTAATCCAGGGCGTCGGCCACCTCGCTCACGATCGTGCGGACGTCGTCCGCGTGCATGGACCCCTCGCGCCCCAGCCGCGCGGCGACGCTTTCCCCATCCACGAGCGCCATCACGAAGTACACGAGCCCCTCGCGCTCGTCTACGCTAAAGATGGGAACGATGTTCGGGTGTGTGAGCTGCGCCGCCATCTGCGCTTCGCGCATGAATCGCGATTTGACGTTCGCATTGAACGCCAGCTCGGGTGGCAGGAGCTTGATGGCAACGCGGCGGTTCAGCCGCAGATCGAGCGCACGAAACACGGCGGCCATGCCGCCGCGACCGAGCTCCGCTTCGACCAGGTAGTGATCGCCGACCGCCGCGACAAGCCGGTCGCGGAGATAGTCTGTCACCCGGGTCTCGCGGACTGCCGCTGGCTGGAGCGGCCGGGCCGCTCGGTGGCGCGCGCGACTTCATCGGCGACGTACAGCGCGCTGTCCACATCCTCGGCCAGCGCCATGGCCTCGAGCGCCAGCGAGGTAACGCGCTGATGGGTTTGCGATCCAGCGCGGAGCCGCAGCATGTCGAGCTTGAGCTGGCGCAGGGCAAGCGAGCAGGTCTCGAGCTTGGCGGCCACCGTGTCACGCCGGTCCTGCACGTCCTTCACCGCGCGCCGCTGCCGCTTGAGGTACGCCAACCGGCGCACACGCTCCTCGCTGCCACGATCCAGCGGATTCGCCTGCTCTTCGAGTCGAAGAATCTCGGACTCCAGGCCGTCGCCGCCTCCGCCCACGACGCTCCGCTCGAGATCGTTGAGCCCGATGGCCAGCGACTGAATGCGTTCGTGCAGCGCGCTCGCTGACTTCATGACGTCGCCCACCCGCTCGCGGTCGCGATCGGGCAAGGTATTCACGAGTCGCGCGATCTCATCGCGGTCAGTGGCCGCTTGCCGAATGCGGTCCGCGTGCGTTCCCGCCGCTTCGAGAGCGGAGCTCCGGTCGGTGGCGAACCCTGACGGCTCAAAGGTCATGGAAGACGACGAACCCGACCGGCGAGCGGCCAGCCGCGCCCGACTGCGATCGCGCAGCTGCCGGCGCTTGTCGCGGTCGAACATCGCGCGGACGTACTCCAGGAACTCGTCGGCCACATCGATCAACTCGCGTTCCTTTGGCTGACGGAAGACGTCGCGCCAGTCGTACCCTTCACTCCAGAGCCGGGCGTACTTGAACGCCATGTAGATGCTCCAGAGTACGGTGAGGCCAATGAAGTCGCGGTCGCCGAAAATCGACGCGACGATGATGACCGCGTTCACGAAGAGATAGGGCGCCAGCTTCTTGCGGAACTTGACGACGTCCGGCGCGCTCCAACGATCGCGTTCCGTTGCCGTCGGGATGTACTCGCCCTGTTGTCCGTAGTAGTCGACGCCGACCGGAAGCGGCGCTTGCGCCGACACGAGCGCTCCGCCCTCGGGGGCAGCGGGCCGCAGGATCTCCGGCACATGTCCCGTATCCAGCGCATTGACCAGCGCGCCTGCGGTCGGAAAGCGCATTTCCGGATCCTTCTCCAGCAGCATCATCACGGCGCGCGTCAGGTCCTTGGGGACATCGCTGCGACGCTGCGAGATGGGCGTGGGGCGTTCCGAGATGTGCTTGACCAGCATGGCCGGCGTGCTGTTGGCAACGAATGGCGGCTCACCCACCAGCATCTGGTACGCGACGACGCCCAGCGAATACAGATCACTGCGCCCATCGATTTCGCGATCGCCCGCCGCCTGTTCGGGGGACATATACGCCGGCGTTCCGATCGCCACGCCCGTCGCTGTCAGACGTCCCACGTCGCCTTCGCTGGCGGCACGCGCGATACCGAAATCGGTGACCATCGTGCGACCCGTACTGGCGTCGAGCAGAATGTTGTCCGGCTTGATGTCACGGTGCACCACGCCGCGCTCGTGGGCGTATGCGAGCGCATCGGCGACCTCGCGTGTGATCCGCCGGACATCGTCGGTCGCGAGGACGCCTGTGTCGTGCAGGCGTTTTGCCAGGTTGTCGCCGCTTATGTACGCCATCACGAAGAAGACCAGGCCCTCGAGCTCGTCAACGCTGTAGATGGGGACGATGTTCGGGTGGCTCAACTGCGCAGCGGTCTCCGCTTCCCGCAGGAACCTCGTCTTGATCGCGCTTTGAAACGCCAGTTCCGGCGGCAGCACCTTGATGGCGATGTGCCGCTTGAGCCGCCGGTCGCGCGCGCGGTAGACGACGCCCATGCCGCCACGGCCAATTTCGCTGTCCAGCTCGTAGTGCGCGTTAAGAACCCGATCGATATGCGCGCGGAGCTCGGAACTCGAGGCCGAAACGGAAGGGTCTAGAGGATGCTGGGGAGGCAATCGGCTGAGTCGAGGTTGCGAGCGATAATGACGCTCGGCTCGGAAGATAGTACTACGCATGCAACCCTATGGAAAGGACGCGGTTGCGGAGGGCTGTGGGCTTTGGGCTGTGGGCCGTGGGAATACGTTTTTCGCTCCCCGCTGTCGCGATTGGTTGCCGCGCGAAGCCCATGACCCAAAGCCCGTAGCCCTTGAAAGCCCAAACGCCCTTTCGGCATGAGCACCACGTCAGAAGCGCCGCCTCAGGTTGCATTTCCTGCCAGGGTGTCGTAGAACAAATGGACGCGAGACAGACGACAACACAGGCTTGTCGGAGCAACAATGGGCTAAGCTTTGGTGTCCCATGAGTTAGGCAGCGAGCCCGTGGCTGGAATGGAGTGTGCGATTCGGCAGCGAGAGCACGCTGCACACAACGTGGCGCGCTGCAGATTGGGTTCACAATTTCGAAAGGACATCAATGGCTCAGCGCCAGACCCTGCCGGTCCTCCCGCTGCGGGGCACGGTGATTTTCCCAGGACTGACCGCGCCTATCGCTGCCGGTCGTCCGGGAACGTTGCGGGCGATTGAGGCAGCGCTCCGTGGCGAGCGACTGGTCTTTGCCGTCGCCCAGCGCGACAACACCGACGAACCGACCCCCGACATTCTGTATCAGATGGGCGTCATCGCGCGGATCGGTCAGATCCAGCGCGGTCTTGGGGGCGTGCAGTTGTTGTTGCAGGGCGAGATGCGGGCAACCGCGTTGCAATACACCACGTCAGAGGGCTATCTCAGCGCCGTGGTCATGCCGGTGGACGAGATGAAGCCGGTGAGCGAGACCGATCCCGCGTTCATCGCCCTCCACAAGGAGATTCGCGAGCGCGCCGCCGAGTTGGGCGAACGCCGCGGGTTGCCGGAGGAAGTGGTGCATCAGGTGCTCGACGCCGTCACCGATCCCGGCCGGTTTGCCGATCTCGTGGCGGGATACATCGAGCTGCCGGTCGCGGAAAAGCAGGGGATGCTCGAGACGCTGTCCGTCGAAGAGCGGCTGCGCAAAGTCCTGGTCCACGTGCAGCGTCAGATCACCATGATCGAGACGCAGGAAGAGATCAAATCGCAGGTCCAGGAAGAACTGGGCGAGCGGCAGCGCGAGATGTATCTGCGCGAGCAAATGAAGGCCATTCAGAAGGAGCTGGGCGAAGACGACCAGAGCAAGGAGATCACGGAGCTGCGCGATAAGCTCTCGAAGCTGGTGCTGCCGGACGAGGCTCGCCGGGAAGTGGACCGCGAGCTGGGGCGTCTGGAACGCTCAGGTCGCGAATCCATGGAGGCGCAGGTCATCCGCACGTACCTCGAGTGGGTGAGCGAGCTGCCGTGGAACGAGCGGTCGGACGACAGCCTCGATCTCACGAACGCGCAAAAGGTCCTGGACGAGGACCATTACGGGCTGCCCGACGTGAAAGACCGGGTGCTGGAATTTCTTGCCGTGCGTCAGTTGCGGGCGCAGGAACTGGAGGAAGAGCTCAAGAAGACTGGCGAGCTTTCCATCGACCGCCTCAAGGCCTCGCGCGACGATGCAACGCCCACCCTGCATCTGGCCCGCGACGAGAAAAAGGCGATCAAGGACACCAAGGAAGCAAAGGCCCGCGCCATGGCGAAGGGACCCATCCTGCTGTTCATCGGCCCGCCGGGCGTGGGAAAAACGTCGATCGCGAAGTCCATCGCCCGCTCACTGGGACGCAAGTACGTCCGCGCGGCGCTGGGTGGCGTTCGTGACGAAGCCGATATCCGAGGACATCGGCGTACCTATGTGGGCGCCATGCCCGGTCGCGTCATTCAGGGTATGAAGCAGGCCGGCACGAAGAACCCGGTATTTCTGCTGGACGAAATCGACAAGCTTGGCGTGGGCTTTCAGGGCGATCCGGCCAGCGCACTCCTCGAGGTGCTGGACCCCGCGCAGAACGACACCTTCACCGATCACTATCTGGGCGTGCCGTTCGACCTCAGCGAAGTGTTGTTCGTTTGCACGGGTAACTTCGTCCAGAACATCCCGGGCCCGCTGCTGGACCGCATGGAAGTCGTGGACTTCGCCGGATATACCGAGCGTGAGAAGGCCGAGATCGCGAAGCGGTATCTCATTCCCAGACAACTCGAGGACGCGGGGCTCAAGGGAAAGAACGTCGAATTCACCGACGCGGCCGTCGAACGGATCGTCTCCGAGTACACGCGCGAGAGCGGTGTGCGTCAACTGGAGCGTCAGATTGGCGCGGTAGCACGCAAGGTGGCCCGCCTGGTCGCTGGTGGAAATGGCGGCGTCATCGCCGACGGCAAGATCGACGAGGCGGAAGTCCGCGAACTGCTCGGACGGCCGAAGGTGCACCCGGAACGCGCGGCAGAAGAGCACGAAGTCGGCGTGGCGACGGGGATGTACTACACCCCTGCCGGCGGCGACATCATGTTCGTCGAAGCGGCAATCCGGCGGATGTACGGCTTTGGCCAGCGTCTGGCGGACAACGAGACCAAGACCCAGGTGAGCGGCTGGGGCAACGTGTCGCTCATTCTCACTGGCCAGTTGGGCGACGTAATGAAGGAGTCTGCGCGCGCCGCGCTCACCTACGCGGCGACACACGCCAGCACGCTCAATATTCCTGAAGACCGTTTGGGCTCGATCGAAGTGCACGTCCACGTGCCCGCTGGCGCTATTCCCAAAGACGGCCCTTCAGCGGGGGTAACGATGTCTACAGCGCTGGTGAGCGCGATGTCCGGGCGCCCGGTGCGCAAGGACGTGGCGATGACCGGGGAGATCACGTTGCGTGGCCGCGTCATGCCAATCGGCGGACTCAAGGAAAAGGTGTTGGGCGCCCATCGCGCGGGGATCAAGCACATCGTGCTGCCCAAGGACAACGAGGGCGACCTCGAGGACATTCCCGAGGATGTGCGTAAGACGCTGAGCTTCCACGCGGTCGCGACGCTGGACGAAGTCTTTGCGATTGCGCTGCTGCCGGCTCCGGACACGGACGATGTGCCATCGGGTCAGACCATGATGGAGGTCGCGGAGAAACGGGTCGCCGCCGCGGGCGCTTAAGAACGCTGGGGCGTGGCACCACACACTCCCCACTTTCAGTCGTCGTCGCCCGAGCGCTGCGCTGTGGGAGAGAACTCGGTCTCAGGGATTCTGAATTGCCTGGCGATTGCGGGATCGCCGTCGTCGCCGAGCACACGCTTGGCGATGTACTCGCCCATCACCGGGCCCATTTTGAAACCCTCGGCGTTCCCGCCGCCGGCGATCCACACGTTGCGCAGGTTGGGGTGGCGGTCCACGATGAAGTTGCGGCTCGACGTGCTCTCATAGTGGCACGCCCAGGTCTGAAGAATCGGCGCGTCCTTCAGCGCCGGGAACCGCTGGCCAGTGAACTGCACGGTGCGCGTGAGTCGATCGGGCTCGATCCAACGCACGCTGAAATCCGGATCGGACAAGCCTGCTTGTGACGCCGCGGGGGCATTGCTGGGCGCGGCGGGTGGAGTGCCAGCGGTGCCGGGGGTCCCCGTGGTGCCGGCTCCCGCCGCGCGCGCGGTGTTGGCGCCGCCACCCCCGCCGCCTCGAACACGAAAGCCGCGGTTGTCCACCGGCAGCGCAGCCCACCCGGTGGTGCCGGGAAAATTCCAACTGGGCAGGTTGGGATACGTGAAGCGCTGATCACCTACCGGCGTCCCGAAATACAGCACCGTGCCCAGTGGTGTCCGCATGCGATTCTGCATTAGCGGAAAAGTCTTGCCCAACCAGGGACCGACCGCGAATACGAACGTGTCGCCGGTAATCGTCTCGCCCGTGGTCGTCCGCAGTGTGTGCCCATCAAAAGTGCCCGGCTCCGGCGGCACTACCCGCGCGATGACGATGCGGCCGCCCTCGTGCCGGAACACCTCGGCGACCGACTCCATGGAACGCCGGGCACGAACGACTCCCGCGTTCGGCTCGTAGAGCACAGCCTTGATGTCATCCACTGCGAACACTGGCCAGCGCTTCCGTACTTCGTCCACCGACAGTGTTTCGTGCGCGATCTTGTTCTTCTCCCACCAGGTTCGCGTCTGCGTCAGGAACGGCTCCCAGTCCGGGCGCATGATGAGATCGCCGGTGGTGAAGAAGAGGCGCATCTTCTGCGGACTGGAAAACTCGGCGTCCCACTGTTTCCAGCGATCGATGGCCAGGTTGGCCCACTGCATCCAGAGCTCTCCGTGCGTGCGGTCGCCATAGGAGGTGCGGATGCCGCGCGTTTCATCGCCTGACGTCGAGCGCGAATTGCCCGGGCCAAACATGTCCACCAGCGTCACGCGCGCGCCCATGCGCTGCAGATTCAGCGCGGTCCATCCGCCAAATGCTCCGGCGCCGATCACGACGACGTTCGCGCTTGCCAGCCCTGACCGCGCGAAACCTGGAGCGGTGGCGCATCCGGTGAGGAGCGCCCCGGCACCCACTCCGGCCACTTTCAGGAATTCGCGCCGATCAAGGGTGGTCATCGGCGTTTTCTGCTGCTGTCCGCGGAGGCGGATGGCGGACCGATGCGTAACCGACGCATGGACACGGAATCGGCCGCCAGGGAATCCTTGCCGGCCGGGAATCCGTTGAGCTGCAGAATGTAGGCGATGATGCGCGTATACTCATCGTCGCTCAGTCCACCGATATTGTCTTCGGGCATCGTGGTCTTGATGACGCGGAACAGATCGTAGACGCTGCGCCCGAACCACCCCATGCGGAATTGATCGCCGCTGTGAAAGCTGGGCTCGTGGCATGAGGCGCAGTAGGACTCGAACGCAATCCTGCCACGGACAGCCTGGTCGTCGGCATAGACGCCCGTGGCCACGGAGCGATCCGCGCTGGTACCGTTGCTCTGGGCAATAAGTGGCGCCGCCACGAGCAACAGGACGACTGCAAGTTTGGAAGTCACGGCGGCCAAGTTAGGAAATTGACGCGCGCGCTGCCACTCCGAATCGCGCAAGGCAACTAGCGGGCAATGAACCCTCCCCATTGCGGGATCTTCCAGGGATTCACCCGCAGGAGCGCCGGCTCGGTGCCGGGGATGAAAAACTCGACGTAACGCCGCTCTGGCGGCGTGGTGCTGTCCGAGAGCTGGCCGGTGAGGCGGTCCAGTTCGCCGTTGCTGACATCGGCGGGCGCGAACCAGTCCCCTGCGCCGCTACGGCCGTAGTACCGAGCGATCATGTTGGCCCATATTGGCGCTGCAAGGCTCCCGCCCCCTGCGCCAGGCATGATGGTCTTGGGGCGGTCGAAACCGAGCCAGACACCCGCGACCAGTGTGGGTGTCATGCCCATGAACCAGACGTCCGCGTTGTCGTTCGTCGTTCCTGTCTTGCCCGCGATGGCGATATGTGCGGGTACGATGCGGCGCGCCGACGCACCGGTCCCGCGCTCGACGGCGTCGCGAAGAATGTCGCGCACGATGAACGCCGTGCGCGCGTCCAGGACCTGCCGCGGCTCGACTGCCGCCGCGGTGTACACGGGACGGCCGGCGCGATCGTCGATGCGCGTGACATAACGCGGTTCCACCGCGCGCCCGTTCGCGGCAAACACCGAATATGCGGCGACGAAATCCGCCGGCCGCACCACGGACGCGCCGATCGCGCTGGACGGATACGGCAACATCGGCGACTCGATCCCCGCTTCGCTCACGAGCGCGGCGACAGAATCCATCGTCACGCGCAGTCCCAGCTGGACCGCCACCGTGTTTCGCGAGAACACCAGCGCGTCCCGCATCGTGATCGGGCCCATGAACTGGTTGTCGGAATTGTCCGGACTGTATATGTCGCCGTTCGGCATGGCGATGGACAGCGCCGTATCCGGGATGATCTCGTTTGCCGGGATACCATCCTCGATGGCGCGAGCGTAGACGAATGGCTTGATGGACGATCCCGGTTGCCGCTGCGCGAGCGTCGCACGATTGAAGGACGACCGGCCGTAGTCGCGGCCTCCCACGAGCGCGCGCACGTCGCCCGTGAACGGATCCACCGCCACCACCAGGCCTTGCAGGTAGTCGTTGCTGGTGCGCGGAAGCGCCGCGAACGTGGGATGACGGTAGTTCTCGCGCGCCTCGACGGCGGTGACGCCCTCTGTCAGCGCGTCGTTAGCCGCGCGCTGCAGAGATGGTTCGAGCGTCGTGTAGACACGGTATCCGCCATTGGCGACGGCGATCCCCGCCGCTTCGGCGATGGAGCGCGCGGCGTCGACGAAATACGGCGCCGAAACCGAACGGCCCAGATTCGTCGCGGTGACGATTGGCTCACGCTGTGCTTGCTCGGCCTGGGCGCGAGTGATGTAACCCTGTCCCGCCATCAGACCCAGAATGATGTTGCGGCGCGTACGCACGCGGTCCGGGAATTTGAGAGGATCGTACAGCGCCGGCCCTTTCGGCACTGCGGCAAGCGACGCGGCCTCGGCGAGCGAGAGCTGCGCGGCGCTTTTTCCGAAGTAGTGCCTGGCCGCCATTTCGATGCCGAACCATCCGTGCCCGTACTCGATCTGATTGAGATAGGCCTCGAGGATCTGCTCCTTGGAGTAATGCTTCTCCATCTCGCGGGCGGCGGACTGCTCTTTGAGCTTGCGGCCTATGCTTCGGTCGCTGCGGTCAATGAGGTCCGGATGCATGTTGCCCACCAGCTGCTGTGTGATGGTGCTGGCGCCGCGCCGCTCGCCAAAGAGGTTGTCCTTGATGGCGGCGGCAATGCCCTGAAGGTCGACGCCATCATGCTGGTAGAAGCGTTGATCCTCGACCGCCACGAAGGCCTGCCCCACGTATCTCGGCAGCGTGCGCAGCGAAACGCTGAACCGGATCTCCTTCCCCACCGTGCCGATCATGGTCCCGTCGCGCGCGAGAAACATGGTGGACTGTGGAGGCAGAATGATCTGCCACGCCTCAACAGTCTGCTGTGCGCTGAGGCTGACGGCCATGGTGAGAAGAAATGCAATTACGCGCATGGGCTGGTTACACCGGAATGATGACTATGTGCGGTGCCCTTCCTAGAGACGCCACTACCGGGCTTCTTTAAGGTATGAGCATACAGCTGGCGGTTGCCCAGTTCAGCCCCAAGAAGGGCGACTACAAAGCCAATCTCGCCCGCGTGGGCGATTTGCTTGCCCAGGTCGATGCGATCGACCCCAGGCCGCAGCTGCTCGTCCTCCCTGAGTCGGCACTGACTGGCTACTTCCTGGAGGGGGGCGTCCGCGAGGTGGCCGTCACCGCCGGTACACTGGCTCGCGACCTGAACGAGCTCTATCGGTCGCGGGTAGGTGGTCCGCGCATGTTGGATGTTGCCCTCGGCTTCTACGAGGAATTCCAGAACAAGCTGTACAACAGCGCGCTGTACGTCACGCTCGGCGGCGGCGACGCCGAAGTCCGTCATGTGCACCGGAAGATGTTCCTGCCCACGTATGGCATGTTCGACGAAGAGCGATTCGTCGAGCGCGGCCTCGAGTTACGCGCATTCGATACGTCCTGGGGTCGTGCGGCTGTGCTGGTGTGTGAAGACGCGTGGCACAGCATGACCGGCACCATCGCCGCGCTGGACGGCGCGCAGGCCATCTTCCTGCTCGCGGCCCCGCCTGCTCGCGGGCCGTG
>JANNJV010000096.1:0-2471 GCA_031395945.1 Gemmatimonadota bacterium
GGTAGGTCGTGTCGTACTGGTAGTCGGCGCCGTCGCTTACGTGGTTGTCGATGAGGAGATCCGGCCGCCAGCGGTCGAAGAGGCGGAGGAAGGCCCGCGTTTCCACGGTGTCCGCTTTCATGTAGTCGCGGTTGAGGTTCAAGTTGACGCCGGTCGTCCGCCAGCCCATCTCCTCGGGACCGTTCTGGTTGATCCGGTTGTAGCGGCCGACGCGCTCGTGGCCGTCGACGTTGTAGACCGGGATGAAGACCAGCACCGCGCGGTCGATCAGGCGGGCAAGGGTCTTCGTGATCACGATCTCCCGCAGCAGGGCCAGGGACGAATCCTTGCCGTCCATCTCACCGGCGTGGATGGCGTTCTGCACGAGGACCACGGGCCGGCCCCCGGCGACCCCGGACGCGCGCCGCAGGGTGGCGGGATCGAAACGGCCGTCCCGGGACACCACGACCGCCCAGAGATCGCGCCCCTGGCCGCTGCGTCCGAACCGCTCGATCCTCACCTGACCCGGCGCGGCGGCGGCCAGTCGTCGCAGGTAGGCCATGGTCTCGTCATAGCGGGGCGTGGTGCGATAGCCGGCGGCCTCGGCGGGCGTCGTCCAGTCTTCGGGGGCGGTCGCGGTTGCTCCGGCGAGGGCCGGAACGGCTACCCCGAGTGCGCCGAAGGCGACGCACAGCATCGCCGCCGTGGGTCTCATCTTCATGGTGAGCGGACGCTATGCCGGTTCGCCATCCGCTGCAACCGCGCAACATTCGCCGCGAGGCTGCGAGCCAGCTTCAATCTTGGCGCTTGCCCGCGAAAGAAAGTAGTATCTCCGCCAACGGAGGCAGCGCGACCTCGAGGGTCGGATGGATGGACGCTCTGTTCTCCCGTGACGGTGCGTCCGTAGCCCGTCGTCACGGATGAACCCCCTCATCGTTTGCGCTGCGTGACGCGGCCCGCTGTGGATTCAATGGTTCGGCCGGAATTCGGGACATTACGTGCGGAGAGTCTGGTGCTAGGCGGAGAGCGCCCACGGAGACAACAATCAAGATGAAGCAATTAGCTCTGTCTATGCGCCTGGGCGCGTTATCGATCCTCTGGGGCGGATTGCTCGCCCCTTCGGCTCAGGCGCAGGCCCTCGCCTGTGGCGGTCTGAACCAGCGCGCGTGCTGCGCTTCTGAGCGCTCACCCTCCTGTGATGCCGGCCTGGTGGATGTTCCGAAGGGCGAGTATCCCAGTGCCTGTCCATTTCTTGGCATTCCATTGGGTGCAGGAACCTGCCTGCCGCTCACACCAACAACCGCCTGCGGTGGGGAAGGGCAGCGCAACTGCTGTCTGGGCGAGCGCTTGGCTTTGACTTGCGACGAGGGTCTCTTCGAGCAGACCGACGCTTTGCCCTTCGATTTGTTCGAAGCCAACAGCGGCGACGCCACCTGCAGCAACGTCGTGCTCGATGGCTCGCGCACCAATCGCTCCCGGGGAACTTGCGTCGTTCAATCCGACCCGCCGAGCGAGAGCAACATCCCGGAGCCCGGCACCGGCTGGACTGCGGCGACGGAGCCACGCGGTGTGATGCGTGGCTACCTGGATATGCATTTGCACCTGCTTGGCCACATGGCGCATGGCGGCAAGAACCTATCCGGCGAACCGGCACCCGTGGGTGCCGACGGCAGGTTCGTGCTGGACAACACCTACAACATCAATACCGCCTTGTCCCCAGCGAAAGATCTGGCAATCCACAAGACTCTTTCCCACGGCCTCTTGAATGACACGTCCGGCGATGGCACCCAGGACGGGTCGCGGTCGTGGTATGGCGCACCGTATTTCAGCGGCTGGCCCAAGTGGACCAGCACTACCCACCAGCAAACGTATTACGTGTGGCTGGAACGTGCATGGCGCGGCGGTCTACGCACGACCACGATGCTTGTTTCGCACGTCGAATCGCTGTGCAAGACTTCTCTCAAGAGCACACGATTCGAGGGGTCTTGGGCCTTCTGTGAAGATTCAATGCTCCATATTGTGGAGCAGTTGAAAGCGGTGCGGGATTTTCAGCGTTTTGTCGACGATAGATCCGGTGGCCCTGGCCAAGGCTGGTTTCGTATTGTCACGACGCCGCAGCAGGCCCGTGAGGTAGTGCGTGCCGGCAAGCTCGCGGTAGTGCTCGGGATAGAGGTGGACAAGCTGTTCAACTGCAAGGCGGACGGTTGCCCGACGGATTTTGGGCTGTCCACAGCTCGTATTGAACCACTGACAAATCTGCCGCAGCCAACGACGCTCGAAGAAGCGGTCGATGTGATCTATGACATGGGGGTACGTCACGTATTTCCGGTACACAACTTCGATAATGGTTTCGGCGGGGCGGCGACCTGGATGGACGTTATCGCCATCGCTCAGGCGATAGCGGAGCAGCGTTGGTGGGTAACCCGGGACTGTGGTGACGGTAACGGCGAGTACGGATACTGGATCGATAATGCGCTTCACCAACTCATGCT
>JANNJV010000103.1:0-7627 GCA_031395945.1 Gemmatimonadota bacterium
ACTGGACGGCTGCAAGAAACAGATACTCCAGGAGGAGGTTCGACGACAACGCGTAGCATACCACGCGGATGCGCGCTCGTCGCACGTAGAGCAACAAGCGCAGGAACGTCCACACCAGTTCTGCAAATCGGACGTACAGGCGGGCGCGTCCCAGGCGGTACCTCTGCTGCGCGGCCAGCTCGGAGAATTTGTAGAAGATCTTCTTCCCATAGGGATGCGGGAAGTAGTGGCTCACCGCCACTTCGACGGCTTCCTGCCCGTCGAGGTTGGCATGGAGCGCGTCGATGTACGCGCCTGCGCACCCCGAAGTCGCGGAATCGATGAGCAACAGCGATTTCAGCCCCGGCTGCGTCATTCGAGGACGTACTTTCCGGCGTACCGCGCGAACTTGCCGTTGAGAAATGCCATTGCGTCGTCCCGCGACATCTGGTGCACGGGCTCGACGTCGGCATTCCACGGAAATTTCGTTTTTCGGTCCGTGCGATTGCGGTAGCCCTCGTCATACGCCTCCATGGGGCTCAAGGCGCGCGACCTGTGCAATTCGCGCGGCGCCAGCAGGAGGTTGTTGTAATGGAGCTCGAGAATGTCGTACTGATGGACGTCACAAAGCGCGTGGCACTGGGCGATGCTCTGTCCCTGGAAATGATTTCCCTCCCACCGGAAATCGGGGTCGTACTTCACCGTGAAACGCAGCGGCGGCGGGATGATCTCGTTGATCTCGACGCACATCAGCGATGGTCGGTAGGCGTCGAGAATTCGCTCCAGGACGAAATGATCGTAGCTGTCGATGTCCAGGCTGAGGAACGCGAACTCTCTGGGGCATCCACACCCCCGCAGCATGTCCACGACATTGTCCGGGGTGACCTTGCCTCGGACGAGGCTGACCTCCGGGAACGCCCGGTAGAATGCCGACAGAATCACGAACATTTCGGGATCGTATTCGACGGCGATCCCTTGCCAGTCGCGTTTGTAGAGCGCCAGTGTCTGGGACCCTCCGATACCATCCTGCGCCGCGATGTCCACCGCGAACCGGTTCTTCAGGGGCAGCGCTTCCAGATGGCGGGCGATCAACGGCTCCTCGTCGGAGAAACCGGTCTGTCGGCTGAAATGCACGCGACGCTGCAACATCTTGGCGCGGTCAAAGAGGGGACGCGGCAACACGGCGCGGAACAGTTTCTTGAGTGCGGCCTGCATCAGGCCGGCCCTGGCGGAGCGTTGACCGGCCGAAGCGTCTGTTCGACCAAGCGGTGGTAGTTGAGCAACTCATCCGCCGTGCGCAGCGCGGCCGCCTGGCGTTGGGCCAGCTTCGCCGGATCGTCGATCAGCGAGCGCACGGCGCGTGCGATCTCGTCCGCGGTGATGCGCGCCTCATCGAGGATGATCATGTTGTCGTACACGTTCATGTACGACGGGTCCTGGACGCCGACCCGCCCGACGATCAATGGCAGTCCCATGCTGAGTGCCTGTTGCCACAGCACCGACTGACTGGCGGGGAACACCGCGAGGTCGCACGCCGACATGTACTGATAGACCTCGTCGCCCCCGACCCATCCGACGAAGTGGATTCGCGGATCGCCCGCGGCCGCATTGGTCAGGGTGTGCCGGTGTGATGCGTCCGCGTCCACCTCGCCGACGACCAACACATGCAGGTTCGGCGTGCCGGATGAGCGGACGGCTTCGAGGAGCAGGTGCGTACGCTTGGCCGGCGTCAGCTTCCCGCCGGTGAAAACGACCCACGCGTCCTTCGGTATACCGAGTCGTTGGCGTATTTCCTTCCGATAGCCGCCCTCCCTGGTCGCGCGCGCGAGGTCGGTGTCGGCGCCCAGGGGAAGCAGCTCCATGCGGTCATGCGGCACACCGTAGACGCTGTGCAAGAAGTCCGCGCTGGCGGGCACCACCGGGAAGATGCGATCGATGTAGGAAGCGCAGCGATCCAGCACCCGTTTGCGTGTGAGCTTGTGCAGCAGGAGAATGGAGACCCAGTTGCGTCCCGAGTTGCTGAAATCCGCGTGATAATCGAGGATGATGCGGCAGTGCGGATGGCGCCGGCGGTACCAGACGGCATCCGGCAGATTCAGATGGATGTCGTGGCTGAAGATCAGGTCGGGACGCTCGCGTTCAAGAATCGGACGAACGTCTTTCAGTTTTCTCAACCGGTTCAGGACGTTGTAGGCGTACGGCTGCTTGATCACGGTGGCGTTCCCGTCGCGGTACTCGCGAGCAGGCGCGCGGGGATCGTATCGCTCGCGCCCGGCGTAGTAGTCGAAGGTGTTGTTGATGGTGGACGCCACCACGGTCACCTCGTGACCATGCTTGCAGTAGTACTTCGCGAACAGATTGTCCTGGTACTGCATTCGCTCGTCGTACACGTCCGTGAGCATCACGATTTTCATAGATCTACACTTATCCGGGGCTGAGCGAAGCGGCGGGCAACGTCCAGGAGCGCAATAGGATCCAACACCATCGCGCGTTCAGGGAGCGCGTTCCATCACCCAATGACGAGCCGCATTCAAGTAGCAGGCGCCGCCACCTCGAGGACGGCGCGGCGCTCGCTACGCGGCGCAACCTGCTTTCGCCCGTGCAATACAAAAAATAGAAGCACGAAGAAGCCCCCCCCGGACCAGAGGGACGAAAACAGCGACGTATTCAGGATCTGCGTGATGAAGGGCACGAAACACAGCAGCACAAACAACGGGTTCACTTCGCGGGTGAGCGTGTTCATGACAGCGAGCACTGCCGCGAATGCCACGCTCGCGACCAGGACTCCGACCAGCCCCAGAGCGGCGATGCCATCGGTCGCCCAGAAGTTCGCGTTGGCGTTCATCAACGGGTCGTACACGTACTGGCCCACCACCTGTCCCACCCCTCGGCCCACGTATGGATACGCTCCAGTCACCATCTGGACGAGGTTGATGTGCGAGAAATTCGTCTGAGGAAAGAAGGAGAAGAAGTCATAGTACGCGACTGTCACCTGGCCGCCGCTACCGATGGTTCTGTTCAGAAGGATGGACGCTACGATGAAGCTCAGCCCGCCGAGACTGCCGAGCGCCGTCATCGCGGCGATGAATACCGAGAGGCCGCCCGCGAGCAGCGGATAGAAGCTGTATATCCGCCCGCTGGAGAAGACCACATAGAACGCGAGGTAGACCACGGGTAGCAGGATCATGATCTTCGCGGCCGTCGCCATGTACAGAATGACGCAGGCGGCGCTGCCCAGCAGGAAATAGATGAACCGCCGCGCGAACAGGCCGTACGCGAGGCACAGCGGCACCATGACGTTGCTGAGCCAGGAGGACAGGTACCGAGTGAGCATGCCGGCGCCGAGGTCCGCATTGGCGGACCGGAGTTCATAGACGGCGGCGTCGAATGACACAAGCCGGAGATTCCCTCGGTAGACGAAGAGCATGTACGCCGTCGCCGCGGCCGTCAGCGCCAGCAGCCAGCGAAACAGGTCGACGTCGATCTCGAAATTGAAGGGGTTCTCGATTGCCACACGATCGACGAGAAAAATGAGCGCCATCCCGACCATGAACACGATCTGCACCAGCACGATGTGATTCGTCGGTTGCGCGCTGCCTATCGCGAAGGTCAAGATTATCGGTATGTAGAGCATCACATACACGAACGCCGCGAGAATGCTCGAGAGTTGTCGCACGCCGGTGTAGAGCAGGACAGGGAGGATCGCGAACACCAGTGCGAGGGCGAGAAAACCTGGTTCGCGCCGGTACAAGGCGAAGCCCGCGTACTCGAAGAACGGGTTCAGAAAGACGATATAGCAGTACAGGTACACCGCCGACACGAGTGCCGCCAAAACGATGTGTCCGAGCAGTGGGCGCAGTTGCATATCGAGTGATTTCACCGTGCGATCAGCCGGAAACCGGGAAGGTTCTTGGAAAATATGGCAACCCACCACATTGAACTCGCGTTTTCATGAAACTGCTGGCGGCGGTCGCCGTGGCCCTTCTTCCCGGGCCGATCAAGCGCTGGGCGTACCGACGCCAGGGTATCAGGATCGGCAGGGGGGTCCGCATCGGTTTCGGTACCGTCATCGTATGCGGGACCGGCGAGATCAAGGATGGGGCGAGCATCGGGCACTTCTGCCTCATACGCGTACGGACCATCGAGATGGGCAAGCGAGCTGTAATCCAGAACCTCGTCCGGATCGCCGCGCATTCGCTGACGATGAAGAGCCAGAGCACCGTGTGCAGCCAGAATCAGATTGCCGGCGACCCGTCCGATCCGCGTAGCACGATCCATCTGGGACCGGCCAGCTGGATACTGCCGATGTGCTACGTCAATGTGGCGCGCCGCGTCCATCTGGGACGGAACGTGGGTGTCGGCGGTGGAAGCTACCTGTTCACGCACGGGATGTGGCTCTCGAAGCTCGACGGCTTCCCAGTGGCGTACGGCGACATTGTCATCGAAGACGATGTGTGGTTGCCGTGGGGGTGCTTCGTCATGCCGAACGTGACGATTGGCAGTGGAGCGATCGTCGGTGCCTGCGCGGTGGTGACGAAGAGCCTGCCGGCCGGTGTGCTGGCCGCTGGCGTACCCGCCAAGATCATCAAGGAGAAATCCAACGTCGATCTGGCCTCCGAGGATCGGGCACGCATACTCGCCGAGGTCTCGGAGGGGCTGGCGGCAAAACAAGGAATGCCCTTCAGGATCGATGGATCCGCCACGGAGGATCGTCACTTTGTTGGCGAGGAACTCGTGCTGGTCGTGCACAAAGGCGCTGTCCAGACACTCGCCCCGCCGCCGGCACTCAATGCCGTGTTTGGCCCGCTGGACCGGCAAGCCGCCGGGGAGGCAGTTGTCTGGTCGCTCCACGATTACACGAGCAGCCCGTATGCGACGCTCCCCGGCAGCGCGCGGCGATGGTTCTCGGAAGCGCGCAATATCGGAGTCCGCTTCTATCCGATCGACGAGGACATCTCGTGATCTGACCGCTCCAGGGTACGCGCCGCGTCCCGTACCCTGGTCTCGAAGCCGGGCCTGAATTCGCCCTGCAGGCTGAAGGCGGGGAAGAATCCGCCTCCCTCGTACCCTCCCTCCTTCACCTGCTGCTGGGAAGGGAGGTATCCGAAGACCTCTCCGGTGTATCCGATTCGGATGCCCACGCGATTGGGATTCTCCGGCAGCATGTCGAGGTACGGAGAACACACCTCCGCCGCGGCGCACAACAACTCGACCTGCGACCCGAAGTCCACCCGCGCGATCTCCATGGAGCGGCCAGCCCAGTCAGGGTTGCGCGTCGTATCGATGATCCCGTTAAGCGGCACGCCGGTGCTTCGGACGCGTAGCGTGCTCGCGACACGCACGGCGGACGCTTGTTGAACTGTGGCGAGCAGTCCCGCGCTCACGTGATCGGCCCACGCAGTCCATTGGCCGCTGTTTACTGGCGCGAACGTTGGACCACGCACCAAGGCCGACAGCCGCGCCGGCATCGAGTGCCGCCCTTCCAGCCGCGGTCTCACGTCGCCGGCAAAACCCTGCCAGAACACCACCGGAATGCTGCGCTGAAGGCTGGAACGCAGCCGCGTCCTGGCGTAGCCGGGATACTCTGACGTCACCGCCGAGGGGTCCGGAAAACAGACGGGATGGCACGCGTACTTCCAGCAGACAGCGACCGGTGCGTGGGCCTCATCCCGGAGGATGATGGCATCGAGCGACTGGTCGATGGTCTGCCCCACGCTCGCCGCCATAGCGATGGTGGGCGGCCACGCGATGCCGCGAGACGACAGGGTGGGGAGGAGCCATGGACGGCGTCGATGGACGGTCAGCGGCAGGACGGATCGAGCCACGTGCATCGTCGCGCGCCGGCGTTCGGCGGTCAGCACGGTCTCGACGAGCCGGCTGAGCCGCTCGGCTATATGCTCCCGATAGTTCGCATCGACCTCTCCGATGAGTGGCTTGGTCGAATCGACGGCGGGAGCGAAATGCGTATGGCTGGCCGTTGCGACGACGTCTCCATCCGAGAGACCGTGCCGGCGAGCGCTGGCCCGGATGACTGACAGCAGGTCGCGGCCGAGAAACAGCACGTCTGCGCAGACGAAGAGCACCCGTTTTCCGGCGGCGTCTTCGAGCAGCACCGCGTTTGCCTCGAGCGGAACCGCGACGGACTGATGGCGCGCGACCCGTCCCGAGTATCCCGCAAGCGTCGTGGGCATCGGCGGTGTGATGTCGATGCTGGCGCCGGCGTACCTGAACGGCGCGGACACCGGGCCCCGTTCAGACATGGGCGTCGTCGCCTAGCGGCCCCAGGCGAACCGCCGGGACCTGCGTTACCGGGGCGACCGCCGGCGGAGAGGTCTGCGCCACGCGCCTTGCCAGCGCAATGGTGAGCAGGTTGCCGATCACCATCGCGCCAGAAATGAGAAAACAGGTAGACCGGAAATCCCCGAACAGGTGTCGTCCCATCCACAGCGCCCCCACGAGCAGGGCGAATCCGATGATCTGGATCCAGAACGTGTAGCGCTGCGTTCGGGTCACCAGAAAGAAGACCGCCAGTGGAAGCGCCACGAACTCGAAGTAAATCCCCGGCCCGAGGATCTGCACGACGCGTCCCGCCTCGCGCCATTGAGTGCCAAACGCGACTGCGAAGAGTTCCGGACCGTAGAGCGACGCCAGCAGGAACGGCGGCGCGGCGAAGAGCATCAGCGTCCCCGTCGTGTGCTTCATCAGGCGGTCGAGACCCAGTGGCTCGTGCAGGTGATCCAGCGCTTCGCGGCGCAGGGCCGTGGAGATCGATGCCGAGATGACGAGCAGGGGTGCCCGCACGATCCGGATCGCAAACGCATAGATGCCAGCGGTCACGGGCCCGAAAAGCGCGAGGACGAAAACTGGAACGAACTGCTGCGCCACGACGTTGACGGCGTCCGCGCCCAGAGTGTATCGCGGGAAATCGGCGAATTGCCGCGCGGTCACCAGCATGCGGCGCACGGTTAGCTCACGGAACAGGTGGGCCAGGAATCCATCCTTCAGCGCCAGGAGGCCGAGGGTCGCGCTCGAGAAGGCATATCCGATGAGCGTTCCGAGAATGAGACCGTGACGCACATGCGTGAATCCGAAGACGAGTTGAAGCGCAACGGTGACCACAGCCTGAAGCACGCCGACCGCGGCGAGCCGCTTGAACCTGCCGGCTTTCACGTTGAGCTGCGTCAGCGGGGAGGTGATGCATACGCCCAGAACGCCGAGGGGAATGAACAGGGCGATGTCCTGCAGGTAGCGCAGATACCCGGTGCCCCCGTACGTCCCGCGGAGGATGAAGGCGAGCGCGGTGTAGAGAACCACGCTCGCCACGCACAGCAGACCTGTGAGCGCGACGACCCTGACGGTCGTGCGCGCGTCCGCGGCAACAATGATCGCGTGCTCGTACCGGAGGCAGCTGAGGAGCGCGAGTATGGCGACCCACGCATTGTAATTCGCGAGATTCCCGAAGTCGGCGATCGCAAAGATCCGGGCCAGCAGCGGCGACAGCAGAAACACGATCGCCTGTGTAGCGAGCGTGCCGCCCACGAGCGTGAACGAGTTGCGGATCAACGCGCTGTCCAGCACCGACCAGACAGCGCGTGCGCCCAAGCGCGTCATGGTGTCGCGGCCGCGATTACTTGAGCAGCTTGCCGCG
>JANNJV010000107.1:0-3309 GCA_031395945.1 Gemmatimonadota bacterium
ACCGCGTGCAGCGGCTGGCGGTTCAGCTTGGCCTCGCAAACCAGGGCCAGCGCATCACCATCATCAGCTTTGCTACCGACCAGAACGGCGTCACCGGCTACTCGATGCAGGCCGGCACGTTCACGCCCATCACCGCGCCGAGTAACGCGTTCAACGATACGACCTTCGTCACGTATGGCCAGACGTTCGCCATACCCCGCGCAGGCGTTGTCGGTGACCTGGCCGTCGACGAGTTGCGCGGCAATGTCTTCCTGTCGAACACCAGCTTCAACCTCCTCGAGGTCTGGGGCAATGGCAGCAAGACCTTCCAACCGGCAGGCATCGCGGTTGGCGCATTGCCTTGGGGTCTCTTCATGTCGAACGCTCCGGATACGCTGCTGGTCGGCAACTCCGGCTCTACGACCATCAGTCGTGTCTGCGTCGGCAACTGCGTCGCAGCGCCGATGCACGAAGACCTCAACCGGCGTATTCGCACGCGCAACACGATCATCTTCACCGTCGTCTTCACGCGGGATGAGTCCACCGGCAAAATCCGACTGACGCGACGCCCAGATGTCAGCTATTCCGATCGTCCGCAATACGTGGTGCAGTCGGCGGGCGGGCGCGTGATGTACTCCACTCGGCCGACGTCTGCGGCACCAGCGGGAACGCTCCGCTGGATCGATCCGACATTGCCATTCCCTGACCCGCGTCAGATCTGGCAGTATGGCACGTTGGCGCCGGACGATGGTCTGGTCTATACGGTGTTCAACGCAGACTCCATGCGCATCGGCGCCACTCCGCCGAACTCGACGCTGTCCGACACGCTCTACATCTACGATCATCCGTACGGGCAGATCGGACCCACCATCACCGGCGTGGACTCGCTGCCAGTGCGCGCTGCTTCCGACGTCAACGCGCTGGGCGGCGATGTAGAAATGCTGCTCGGTCTGGACGTCGGGTCACTTGCGCTGACGGATACCACCTTCGTTGCCGCCAGCGGCGATCGCAACTGGGTCGGCTTCGGTGAAGGCAATACCGGTGGCACGGGCCGCATCATGATGGTGAACGATCCCATCGGGCCGGTGCCGGGATTCTTCTCGCCCGCCACCACGGTCACGGACATCGTCCAAAACGCCGCAGAACGAGTATTCGGAATCGCCATCGATAGCACCGGACTCCAGGTGACCGCGCACGGCCTACAGACCTATGTCGCGGCGCTGGACAACCCGTTCCATCTTCGCCTCGATGGTGTATACGACTCGTTCGACAACGGTGCTGGCGTGGCCTACCATCCGCGAGCGAAAAGCACTACGAGCCTGAACGCGTTCCGTGTCCTGTTCACCGCCACCAAAAGTGGCGTAATCGAGATCGTGGACGTGGCGCACTACAACAATCGCGGCCGCCTGATCACAAAGGGCACGCTGTACGGACCGTTGCGTGCCACCGGGCCGCTGCCTGGCGACCCGCCAGGAGTGGTGCTCAAGCTCTTCGGCCTCACGTCTACCGGACTGGTCGTCATCGACCTGCGCGCCTCGGACATCAAGCCGGGACCGGGACCTTAAAGACAAGTGGGAAGTGGCAAGTGGGGAGTGGGAAGGGGGAGCTACCGCTTCCCACTTCCCACTCCCCACTTTCCTTATCCCTACTTCCACTTCCCACGTTTCTTCCTACTGTGACTGCCCTCCGCTTTACCACTGCCGGTGAATCGCACGGCCAGGCGTTGGTGAGCATTCTCGAGGGAATGCCGGCGGGGCTGCCCCTCCTTGCCGCGGACATCGACGAGCAGCTCGTGCGGCGGCAGCAGGGATACGGTCGCGGCAGGCGAATGCAGATCGAGCAGGACGCCGTGGAACTGCTCTCAGGCGTCCGCGCGGGGGAGACACTGGGCTCTCCCATCGCGATGCTCATCCGCAACCGGGACTGGAAGAACTGGCAGGAGATCATGGATCCTGCCCCGCGCAGTGAGGATCCCACCCGGAAACGCGCCGTCACGCGCGTTCGCCCAGGGCACGCGGATCTGACAGGAATGGTCAAGTATGACCGTCAGGACGCCAGGGACATCCTGGAGCGGGCATCCGCGCGGGAGACGACGGCTCGCGTGGCCGCCGGCGCGGTGTGCAGGGGGCTCCTGAGCCGGTTTGGCGTCCGGATCGGTAGCCACGTCGTGGAGCTCGGCGACGTGGTGGCGCGTGGGCCGGGCAAGCTTCCCGACGATATCAACGCCGCCGCCGATCAGTCGCCGCTGCGCACGCTGGACGCAGATGCCGAACAGCTGATGATCCGGCGTATCGACGCCGTGAAACGCGATGGCAATACCCTGGGCGGCATCGTGGAGGTTGTCGCGACAGGACTATGCGTGGGGCTCGGGTCGCACACGTCGTGGGATCGCAAACTCGACGGGCGCATTGGCCGCGCGATGTTATCTATCCCCGCCGTAAAGGGAGTCGAGATCGGGATGGGATTCGCGGCCTCGCGCGCTACCGGCGCGCAGGTCCACGACGAAATGGAACCCGAGCCAGAAAACGTGCTGGCAGGGGGCGTCCGCCGCAGGAGCAACAGGGCGGGCGGCCTGGAAGGCGGCATGACGACTGGCGAACCCGTGGTCGTTCGCGTAGCAATGAAGCCCATTAGCACGCTGATGAAACCCTTGGCCACCGTGGACGTTGCAACGGGCAAGGCAGCCGAAGCCACGGCGGAGCGGAGCGACGTCACCGCCGTTCCTGCCATGGGTGTCATTGCAGAGGCGATGCTCGCGATTGTGCTCGCCGACGCGATCTTGGAGAAGTTTGGAGGTGACTCGCTTCGCGAGGTTCGGTACAACTATGACGGATACCTTTCGCACATCAAAAACACTCGGCTCCGTCGATCCGAGTAAGCCGCACATCGTGATGGTCGGGCTGCCCGGATCGGGTAAGTCGACCGTTGGGGCAATGTTGGCGACGAAGCTCTCGAAAACATTCCTCGACTTCGATGCCGAGATCGAGCGACGGGAGGGAATGCCTATCCCCCAGATCTTCGGTGAGCGCGGCGAAGCGGGCTTTCGTCTGCTGGAGCGCAAACTGACCGAAGAGCTCAGGGAGTTCGGAAATATGGTCCTGGCGCCCGGGGGAGGTTGGGTCACCGATCCCGAGGTCGTTGGCATGATTCGGCCCCCGGCCCTGATGGTGTACCTCCGAGTCAAGCCTGAGACTGCCCTCAAACGCCTGGCCGCCGAAGCAACCATTCGGCCGCTGCTGAATCGGCCAGATCCCTTGGCCGAGCTCAACAAGCTGTTCGAGGAGCGAAAGATGATCTACCAAGGCGCCAACGTCGAAGTTGGAACAGAAA
>JANNJV010000110.1:0-1575 GCA_031395945.1 Gemmatimonadota bacterium
GACACGAAGACGCACCTCAATGTGACGCACCGCGTGCCGCTGCTCACAGGCGGCAGGGAGATGTCGCGCACCACGGACATCGTGCTGCCGAAGGACTTCAGCAAGGACACGTCGCGCGAACCGTCCACGATCCCGACCTTCAACGCTGACCTGATCATCAAGGCGCCGCGCGGTGACCTCGCGCTCGCGCAAGTGGGCAACGAGTTCTATGTCGTGACGGTGCCTGCCACCGGTGGCCGGGTGCCCAGCGTGCTGGTGACCAAGCCGGACAGCGCCGCGGTGCCGGTGCGAAAGCTCACCGATGTCGGTGGCGAGTTCCCCTCGTGGAGCAGCGACGGACGCTCAGTGCACTGGTCCATCGGCAACGCCTTCTTCACCTATCACATCGATTCGGCGAGAGCAAATCCTGAGTATCGCCCGCGGGAGACGCGCTTCCGCCTGGCCGCCGCGCGCGACGTCCCGCAGGGCACGGTGGTGCTGCGCGGCGCCCGCGTGCTGACCATGCGCGCGGCCAACGAGGTCATCGAGAACGCTGACATCGTGATCCGCAACAATCGCATCGAGCGCGTGGGGCCACAGGGCGCGGTGCCTGCCGGCGCGCGCGTGATCGACGTCGCCGGAAAGACCATCGTGCCCGGTTTCGTGGATACCCACGCCCACATGTGGAACCTCTGGGGGCTGCACTGGAGCCGGCCGTGGATCTACGCGGCCAATCTCGCGTACGGTGTCACCACGACGCGCGATCCGCAGACCGCCACTACCGACGTGCTCACGTATGAAGACCGCGTGCGCGCCGGACACATGGTGGGCCCGCGCATCTATTCGACGGGGCCCGGGGTGTTCCTCTTCGACGGCGTCCGCTCGCTGGAGCACGCGAAGGACGTCCTGCGTCGCTACAGTGACTACTACGACACCAAGACGTTCAAGATGTACATGGCGGGGAACCGCCGGCAGCGCCAGTGGCTCATCGAGGCCGCGCGCGAGCTGCAGCTCATGCCCACCACCGAAGGAGGGCTCGAGTACCGGCTCGACATGACCCACGCGATGGATGGGTACTCCGGAATCGAGCACGCGATGCCCATCGTCCCCGCCTACCGCGACATGGTGGAGCTCATGAAGCAGTCGGGGACGACGAACACGCCGACGCTGCTGGTGCAGTATGGCGGGCCGTGGGCGGAGAACTTCTTCTACACCACCGAGAACGTGGTCGGTGACAGGAAGCTGGCGCACTTCACGCCGAAGGAAGAGCTCAACTACAAGATCCGGCGGCGCAACCCGGGGCCCGGCCCTGGCGGATGGTTCCACAAGGACGAGTACTCCTTCCCGAAACACGCGGCCTTCATCAAGGACGTCGTCGAAGCGGGTGGAACCGCGGGCGTCGGCAGCCACGGGCAGCTCCAAGGACTGGGCTACCACTGGGAGCTGTGGGCCGTCCAGTCCGGCGGCATGAGCAACTACGACGCGCTGCGCACCGCCACCATCCTCGGCGCCCGGTCCATCGGATTGCACAGCGACATCGGCTCCATCGAGGTCGGCAAGCTGGCCGACCTGGTGGTGCTGGACGCCAACCCACTC
>JANNJV010000120.1:0-5600 GCA_031395945.1 Gemmatimonadota bacterium
GACGCCATCGTGCTCGCCGCGTATGTCCGACGCGTGGAAGGGGAAGGGCGGACGACCGTGCCCCCACACGTGGCCGCGTGGATCGATTCGGTCGGTGCGGGACGGAAGTCGGCGGTGATTTCGTTCGGCAATCCGTACGTCATTCGACAGTTCTCACGGGCGCGAACCTACGTGAACACGTACGGCGTTGGTGATGCGCTGGAAATCGCCGCGGCGCGTGCCTTCGCGGGCGTTCAGCCGATCACGGGCATATCGCCGGTATCGCTCCCCGGGTTCTTCAGGGCAGGGGACGGGCTCAAGCGCTGAGCGAGCGCTAGAAGTACGTGGCCAGCGATGCCAGCACGAAGGCGTGATCCGCGCGATTGTTGAACCGATCCCGGCCGCGTCCGCGAACATAGTCGAACTTCAGCGCGGAATCCCGTGTGGGCCGGAAGTTCGCGCCCACCGTCACCTGTCCCGCGCTCTCGCCGGGCAGATCCACATCGAACTTGACGTAGTCCCACCGCGCTTTGAGCGCGAACAGGGACTGTGGCATGGTCGGCACCCAGCCGTGTGCAAATTCCCGCACGGCCTCGACATACCAACCGCGCTGCCGAGAGGCGTATACCCCGCGCAGGCCCGGCGTCACGTCGATCTGCGCCAGAGCGGCTTCGCCACTGATGATCGTGCCGAACACGCGTGTCGCGGCGTCGAGTGCGGCGATCGTCAAATCGCGCCGATCATCCACCGTGGTGCCTTCGAGACTGAACACGTTGTACGCACCGTGGTGCGCCGATATGCCAAGCTCGTGGTCCACGCTCGGGCTCCAGGCCACGCGTCCCACCACGGCGGGTGAGCCGTTGTTGTCCTCGAAGTTGCCCCGGCCTAGGGGAATGCGCGTTCCAGCCTCGGAGTCGTCGATGAGGCCCGCATGAAAACCGTTGGTTGCGTACAGCTCGTACGTCAAACGCGAGGCACCGGCGATGCCGAACTGCCCCAGGACCCCGAACCCCGGCTCGGAGAGCGCGACGCCGATCAGCTCCGTGCTGACGAGCGGCCGATCGGTGAACTCGTTGAGGGGACTGTCATGCGCCAGGTTGAACTTGCCCAGTGGCGACAGAACCATTCCACCCCGCAACGCGAACGCAGGCGAGAACATGAGATCGATGGCCGCGTACTCCAGCTTCACCTCACGTCCGCCCTCCTCGAACTCCAGTTCGGCACCAATACGCACGAAGTCGCTGACGCGTGTGTGCGTGAATAGGTTGAAGCGCTTGGCCTCGAATCCCGCGTCGTCCTTGAGTCCCTCCACCTTCTGCCATCGCGCGTGCGCTTCGGCGTAGCCGCCGATGGCCGTGCGTCCGAACAGTCGGTTCTGGAACGGCTTGTCGTAGATCCCGCCGCGCACGAAAGGCCGCTTCGTGGTGTCGGCGAGCGAATCGGGTTGCTGCGCTGCCAGATGCGTCGCAGGGAGCGTCACCGAAAGACCCAGCGAAAGTCTCAGCAGCAGCGCGCAAGGCTTCACGGGGCCACCTCGATCACCAGGTCATCTCCCGAACGGGCCACTGGATAGGTAGTGAGCGCGCGCTGCGCCGGTCCCTTGAGCACCCGTCCGTCGCGATCGTATGTGGAGCCGTGGCACGGGCACACCAGGCGTTCGCCCTGCACGTCCACGGTGCAGCCGCGATGCGTGCAAATGGGCGACACGGCGCGGAAGGTTCCGCCAGGCGACGCAAGAACGTAGATCGGGTGCTCGTGTCCTGCGGGCAGTACCTTGATCGCTCCAGCCGGAGTTCCCAGCTCGGGAAACGTCGAGAGCGAGATCCGAACGCGTCCCGCGCTCACCGGAACCGGGTGTGTTACCATCGCGACACAGCCGGAGACGAAGAGCCCCGCACACCCGGCCGCGCAGCGCACGACGAATTCGCGGCGCTTGAGTTGCGCCGTGTTGGTGGAGAACTCGCTCACCGCGATTCCACGAAATCGAGTAACGCAGCGCGCTGCGCCGCGGTCAGCTGCGAGAATGCGGTGCGTGACGCCAGCGCCTCGCCGCCATGGAGGAGAATGGCCTCCTCCACCGTGCGCGCCCGGCCGTCGTGCATCAGCAGCGCCTGGCCGTTCAGGAACTTGCGAATGAGACGCAGTCCCCAGAGCGGCGTCGTCCGCCATTCTCGCCCCGTGGCCTGCCCGTCGGGACGATTGTCCGCGAGCGCATCACCCATGTCGTGGAGCAGCAGGTCCGAATACAGGGACACTGTGCGTCCCGCCATCGCGGGGATTGGGCTCGGTCCGGTCTGGAAGCTGGGAACGTGACACCGGGCGCATTGCACCTGCGAGAACAGCGTCCGGCCTTCGAGGCGCCGATCCGTGTCGCGGCCGGGCTCCGCAGGGGCAAGGGCGCGGATGTAGTGCGTGACAGCCTGCACCGTGGACTCGTTCACCTCAGGGTCCTGAACTCGATCGACTGCTTCGATGGGCACGCCCGCGAGCGGATTGCGGTTTTCTAATGGAAGAAACGGCGATGTGATTCCCATGTCCTGCAGGTAGGCCGAGACAACCTGCTGCAGAAGCACGGCGTTCTGCGCCTTGCGCCCGAAGCGGCCCAGCCTGAGTTGTGTTCCACTACCAGGCTCCGTGCCGGGCACGAAGGCGGCGGGGACGACGTAATTGGGCCGGCCGGAGATGCCGTCACTGTCGGCGTCGTCGGGATCCGCGTTCGCGAGAATGGCGGCTTCCGGGATGGCTTCTATCATCCCGGAGCCGAACACCGGAGGCGGAAGCCGGACCGACACTGGAATCCCCGTGGGTACCTGCTCGGCGAGCGCGCCCGTAATGGCCTTGTCCTGGATTTGCGGGCCGCCGATGGCGGATTGAAAGCCATCGGTCTCGTCGCCGATGCGGAAGAGCGCGTTCCGCAATTGTCCGCGGCCGTCGCCACTGTGGCATGTGGCGCAGGAAACGTCATTGAAGATGGGCCCGAGGCCGGTGTTCGGTGCGAACTGGCGCTCGAACTCGGCGTCGCCACGTGCGAACGCGGCCAGTTCTGGCCTGTTCAGTCCGTCAATGGGCCCGTCGAAAACGTCCCCGTCAGGGGGGGCGACGGTGGTGAGCCGGTCACAGGACAAGGCCCCCGTAACCGCGAGGCTGGCCAGCGCAATACTATAAATGAGCCGTGTCATCACCCGCGGAGATCCATGCCTTTCGTGTCGCATCTCGCCAGCGTTCCGTGAAATTAGTCGTGCCTAACTTACAAGTTTCTGACAGCTAATGCAAGGGCGCTCATGTAGTGGAGGTGACGCTTGTTCGGCAGCCGAAGTTGAACGGAGCAGAAGAGATACGTTGCATTTGCCTGCGATACTACTTGACCCCCTTCGGTCGGCCAATCATCATTCTTGGCTTGTCAATCCCAGATGCCCCCGAAGGAAGCTGGCGGTGCAGCCGGCGAATGCGCGTTCCCTCTTCAGCGCTGCTTGGCTCAGTCCAACGCACCGGGTTTTAGCAGTTGGGGTGCATCCATGCGCGCGCAGCGCGCAGTTCCACCGCCGCCGTGGCGACACTCACGCCAGTCGCGGCATTGCGTTGAAAACATCTAGAGGAGTCGCAAAAGTCATGAGGTTACTCTCGCAAAGGACACTCGCTCGTGTCGCCGTGGTGCTGGGATTCATTCCCGCCACGTTGGCCGCGCAGCAGTCCACCACAATCACGGGCCGCGTGATGTCAGACGGAAATACGCCGATCACGGGTGTGACGATCAGCATTTCTGAGCTGCGCATCGGCGCCCAGTCCGACGCCTTTGGACGCTACAGCTTCACGGCGCCCGCATCGGCCACCGGTCGCACGGTGACGTTGATGGCTCGGCGGCTCGGGTATCAGCCGGACAGCGCGCGCGTCACGCTCGCTGGCGGTCCCCTGGCGCAGGATTTCCGACTCGTACCATCCGCAACGCAGCTCACTGGTGTCGTGGTGACCGCGCTCGGCATCGAGAAGGAAAAAAGCCAACTCGGCACCGCACAACAGCAGATCAACAGCGAAGACCTGAACGTCACGAAGGCGATGAACATCGTGCAACAGGTGCAGGGCAAGGTGTCTGGCGTGAACATTACCGGCTCCGGCAACCAGGGTGGGTCCACCGCGATCGTCATTCGCGGTCAGAACACGCTGGCGTCGAACAACCAGCCGCTGTTCATCGTGGACGGTATCCCCGTCTCGAACCAGAACCGCGGCGGTGGACTCGGCAACGGGTATGACTTCGGCAACGCGATCAGCGATCTGAATTCCGAGGATGTCGAGTCGTTCACGATTCTCAAGGGCCCCAATGCCGCGGCGATCTACGGGTCGCGCGCGCAGAATGGCGCCATCGTGATCACGACGAAGAAGGGCGCATCGTCCAACGGCCGCATGCGCACCGAGATCGCGACCTCGTACTCGTGGGACGGTCCGGGACGTCTGCCGGACTTCCAGAACGGCTACGGTCAGGGCGCCGGCGGTGCATTCAGCTACGGCGACGGCGCGGGCGGTGGCGTGGGCGACGGGCTCGATCAGAGCTACGGCCCCCGCCTCGACGGCACGCCGAGATGCCAATTCGATAGCCCGGGCGCCGGCACGGCTACTTGCACACCGACCCCGTTCATCGCTCATCCCGACAACGTCAAGGATTTCTTCGAGACCGGCCACACGATGTCGTCCACCGTGGCTGTGAGCGGTGGCACGGAGCGCGCGAACGCGCGCATGTCCGTGGGCGTCGATAATGTCGACGGTTTCGTTCCGAACAACTTCTTCCAGAAGACCACCGGGCTGTTGAGCGGCGGACTCCAGGTGAGCCCGAAGTTCTCCACGACCGCTGTGCTCCAGTACGCGCGCAACAACGGCCAGAACCGTCCGGGCACGGGGTACAACAACTCCATCCTGGAGCAGTTCTTCTGGTTCGGTCGCCAGGTGGACGTCAGCAAGCTCAAGGACTGGCGGCAGATGGGCGCCGTGAACGGTGGTCCGGCCGCTCGCGAGTACAACTGGAATTACAACTACCACAACAATCCGTACTACCAGCAGGAAGCGAACTCGGTTGACGATTCACGCGACCGGTTCATCGTTCAGGGAACGGCGAAGTACCAGGTCCTGAACTGGCTCAGCGCTTCGCTGCGCAGCGGCTCGGACATCTTCCGCTACAACATCGACCAGCGTTTCGACCCCGCCTTCCTCAACGGCGCGTTCGTCAATCAGTCGTACCAGGGCGGATTCTCGTTCATCAACGACTACCGCAACGAGCACAACACGGAGCTGTTGATCAACGCCAGCAACAACGTGATGGACAACCTCGTCCTCAACGCCATGCTGGGCGGCAATCTTCGTCGCGAGCAGTTCACGACGACCACGACCCAGACGACCGGCATCTCGGTCGCTGGCATCTACAACGTCTCCAACGCCGCGATCACGCCAACGCTTGGCCAGTTCGCCTCGCGCCGCAACATGAACAGCGTATTCGGCTCGATCTCGGGAACGTTCAACAACTACTGGACGGTCGAAGCCACGGGCCGCAATGACGTCTCGTCCACGCTCCCGAAGGGCGACAATTCGTACTTCTATCCTTCGGTCAACACGTCCTTCGTGCTGACAGACGCGGT
>JANNJV010000148.1:0-15803 GCA_031395945.1 Gemmatimonadota bacterium
CCCTGATGCGCCCTCGCACGGACGGTCTGCGTCCCACTCGGCTTGCCCGGCGCGCACACGTGCGCCGGCACAACCTCGCCGCGACAGTGGTAGCCGCATTCGGCGATAAAGGTCTCGATGTCACCCGGCGCGACGCGCGCCTCGTCATACACAACCGTCGCGGTGCCGCTCAGGAAGTTGGCGTCCACCCTCACAACACCGTCGCGGCGCATGATCTGCTTCTCGACGCCCGCGTCGTCAAAGATTGACATCATCCCGTCGATTTGTACGGTAGTCTTTTTCATGATCTGCTCACCGATTCCTTTTTGGGACCGCCCAATTTCCAGACTCGTTCATCCCTTTGTGCACTGCATCGCCTGCGGCGCGCGCGGTAGTTGACGCGCGAAGGGCGTTGGGTGGACATGGTGTCGATAGGTGTGTCGCTACGGCGTGGTCGGCCGGACCCACTTGTGGCTCGCACTGATTGCAATTCATGCGGCGCGCTGCGCTTGCAGGAAAGAGGCCTGTCACTCCATATATTCGGGCATGACGACTCGAGACCGATACGTCGCCGCCGTCGGGACGACTGCGGCGGTGTTCCTCCTGTATCTCGTCACCCTCTCTCCATCAGCGGCCCTGTGGGATGCTGGCGAGTACATCGCAGCCGCGAAATCGCTGGGCGTCCCCCACCAGCCGGGCAATCCACTGTTCGTGCTGATTGCGCACGTCGCCGGACTGGTGCCGCTCTCCGCGGACTACGCGGTGAGGATCAATATCCTGGCGGCACTGGCGAGCGCGGCCACAGCCGGACTCTGGTTCCTCTGCGCGGAGCGCGTGCTGCGCGTCAGGATCGCACACGACGGGTTACGCACCGCTGCGTCAGCCGTGTCCGCGCTCCTTGGCGCGACCGCGTTCACGGTCTGGAATCAGAGCGTGGTCATGGAGAAGGTCTATCCGCTGTCGCTCGCGGCCTTAGCGCTCAACTCGTGGCTTTTGATCAAGTGGCTGGACGCGGAGGGACGCAGCGCCGATCGCCTGCTTTTGCTCATTGCATACATCGTTGGCTTGGGATACGCCGTGCATCCGGCGGGATTGCTGACGGCGCCAGCCGCGGCGGTTGCCGTGATGCGACACCAGCCACGCACGCTGCTCCGTTGGAGACTCCACGCGTTGCTCGTCGGCGCGTTCATCCTTGGCGCCTCGCCGTTCGCGATGATTCCCATTCGATCGGCGCATCAGCCGTTTGTCAACGTCAGCGCGGTGAGCGCATGCGAGAACGGCGCGCTCGAGACGAGCTGCACATTCAGCGCTGAGACCGCCAGGCGCCTGATCGGCACAATCCAGCGGGAGCAGTACGGCGGCAACGCGGTAACCGTCCGGCGCGGGCCGTTCGTCGCACAGGTGCAGATGTACTGGTTGTACTTCAAGTGGCAGTGGTTCCGCGACTTGCCGGGACGGCTGCCGTTCACCCAATCGTTCATCGCGGTTGCGATGATGGGCCTCGGAATCGTTGGCCTGCTGTCCCTGCGCAAGAACGTGAACGGAGCCGAACGGGAGCCGGACACACATCTGTACTATTTCGGCGCGCTGGCCGCGACCTTCACCGTCGCGCTGATCTACTACCTCAACTTCCGGTACGGGTGGTCGCAAAGTCCGGAGTTGGGGACCACGGTGGAGCGCGAGCCACGCGACCGGGACTACTTCTATATGTGGACGTTCTCGCTGTGGGGACTGCTGGCGGGGCTTGGCGTCGTGAAGCTCGCGAGGGCCCGGACGCCGCTCCTGATCGCATCGCTGGCCGTGATCGCCGCGCTCCCCATCGCGTCCAACTACACCACCGCGTCCCGGAGGGGCCAGTCGTTTACCGACGCGTGGGCGAAAGACGTATTGAGCTCCGTGGAGCCCAACGGCGTGATCGTGACGAATGGCGACAACGACAGTTTCCCATTGTGGTACGCGCAGGAGGTGCTGGGGGTGCGCCGCGATGTCACGGTCGCACTCACGCCGTACCTGGACATGGACTGGTATGCCCGGCAGCTCAATCGACGCTCGCGAGTGTGGAATCTCACCGACCAGGAGCTGGACACGGTGCCGCCATACCTGGAGCTGCGCGGGCCGATGCAGTTTCTGCATGGTGGCATTTCAGCTGCCGTCCAGCCGGGCTACATCACGCGCGGTGAACTGCTGATGCTGCGCGCCATCAAGGATTCATTCCCCAGCCGGCCCATCTACTTTGCCGCCGGTTCCTATCCGCGGCGCCTTGGGCTGGGGCCGTACCTCAAGCGCGTGGGCCTCGTGGAGAAGCTCGAGCCGCAGTCGGTGCGCGAAGGCCCCGATACTGTACGATTGGACAGCGGCTACATGGACGTGACGCAGTCGCTGCGACTCTGGAGACAGTATGCCGGCGGACGGCAGATGATAGCGGAAGGCCGGTGGGTGGACATCGCGTCCGTCGGTGTGCCGCTGTACTATGCCGTGGTTGGCCAGGACCTCGCGACGGCGCTCGACAAGCAGGGGCGCAGCGCCGAAGCGAAGGAAGTGTTCGATTTGGCACGGCGCGTCGTCGAGGCGACGCGGTAGCGCGATGGATCGTTGAACAACGCCCAGCGGAGAACGCATGCAAGCTGCGGAATTTGACGCGATTGTCGTGGGATCCGGGATCTCCGGCGGCTGGGCCGCCAAGGAGCTCACCGAGAAAGGACTGCGGGTGCTGCTGCTCGAGCGCGGCCGCAACGTGGAGCACGTCAAGGATTACCCCAATGCCACGAAGGCGCCGTGGGAGTATCCCCATCGCGGCGGCCGCACGAAGGCCATGGAGGAGATGTACCCCGTGCTCAAGCGGGACTATCCACTCAATGAAAAGAACCTCGATTTCTGGGCGTCCGACAAGGACAACCCGTACACCGAAGTCAAACGATTCGATTGGTATCGCGGATATCAGGTGGGCGGCCGATCGCTCATGTGGGGCCGCCAGAGCTACCGCCTGAGTGAGCTCGATTTCGAGGCGAACGCGAAAGAAGGCGTCGCGGTGGACTGGCCCATTCGGTACGCCGACATTGCGCCCTGGTACGACCATGTCGAACGGCACGCGGGCATTTCCGGAACACGCGAGAATCTGCCGCAGCTGCCCGATGGGCAGTTCCAGCCAGGAATGCCGCTCAACTGCGGTGAAGAGCTTGTCGCCGGCAAATTGCGCAAACTGTACGACGGACGCCGCCGCCTGATCATCGGCCGCACGGCCAACCTCACGCGAGCGCTCAAGGGACGCAGCGCCTGCCAGCACCGCGGCGCCTGCTGGCTGGGCTGTCCGCTCGGCGCGTATTTCAGCTCGCAGTCGTCTACGCTCCCGGCAGCTGTGGCCACGGGGCGCCTGACGCTCAAGCCGTTCTCAATCGTGTCCGAGGTGCTGTACGACAAGGATCGCAAGCGTGCCACCGGCGTCCGTGTGCTCGACGCCGTGAGCAACGTGTCCACCGACTACTCCGCGCGCGTCATTTTCCTGTGCGCATCAACGATCAACTCCACCTGGCTGCTCATGCGGTCGGCCACGGAGTTGTGGCCCGGAGGGCTGGGCAGCAGCTCCGGCGAACTGGGCAACAACCTGATGGACCACCATTTCCGCTGCGGTGCGGAAGGAAAGCTCGAGGGCCTGGAGGACAAGTACTACTACGGTCGCCGGCCCACGGGCTTCTACATCCCGCGCTTCCGCAACCTGTTCGGCGACAAGCGCAACTACCTGCGCGGTTTCGGATACCAAGGCAGCGCGGGTCGCGATGGGTGGTCGCGCGCCGTAGCGGAGCTGGGCGTGGGTGGAGGCTTCAAGGACGCCATGTCGCAGCCGGGACAGTGGAAGATTGGCGCCACCGCCTTCGGCGAGATGCTCCCCAGCCATGCCAACAAGATTTCGCTCGACCACGCCAAGAAGGACAAGTGGGGTCTCCCCGTCGTGAAGATCGACTGCGCCACAGGCGAGAACGAACGGCTGATGCGCTACGACATGGTCAACGACATGGCCGAGATGCTCGAGCAATGCGGCGTGCAAAAGGTCGAGAAGTACGACAACGGCTATCACCCCGGCATGGGAATTCATGAGATGGGTACCGCTCGCATGGGCCGCGACCCGAAGACGTCGGTCCTGAACAGCCACAACCAGGTGTGGGACGCCCCGAATGTCTTTGTCACTGACGGCTCGTGCATGACGTCGGCCGCCTGCCAAAACCCATCCCTCACCTATATGGCGCTCACCGCTCGCGCGGCGGACCACGCCGTGAACGAGCTGACGCGGAGGAACCTGTGACCGACCAGATTTCGATGATCAACAGGCGAGAAGCCATCCGTCGCGTTACCGCGTTGTTGGGCGGCGTGGCGCTGGTGGGCGGTAGTTCGCTCCTGACGGGATGCCGCGATCGCTCAGCCGGAGACGAAGCGAACGACGCGCCCTTTTCCACCGAAGACATCGCATTCCTCGACGAAATCGCGGAGACGATCCTTCCAGAAACCAGCACGCCGGGCGCAAAGGCGGCGAAGACGGGCGCGTTCATGGCCTTGATGGTGACGGACAGTTACTCACCCGGCGATCGCAAGATCTTTCGCGAGGGGATGCGCACCCTGGATGCGGCCAGCCGGAAAGCGAACGACGCGCCGTTCATGTCGGCCACGCCGCAGCAGCGGCTGGCGCTGCTCGAGTCCATCGATCGCGACCAGAAGGTGCATAGCGACGCGCGCAAGGATGCCGCGCGGGCCAAGTCCATGGCGTATCTCGCCGATCAGCGGAAGGAGGCAGCGCCGGGCGCCGATGTCGGTGCCGCCACCGCCATCACCGCGGACGCGCCAGCACACTACTTCCGCATGATGAAGGAGTTGACACTGCTGGGCTATTTCACGTCCGAGATCGGGTACATGCAGGCGCAGCGTTATGTAGAGACGCCGGGCCGTTTCGATCCGTGCGTGCCGTATCAGCCGGGGGACAAGAGCTGGGCTCCGCACGCGTGAGCGAATGACGGCGCCCGCCGTTGTGCCGGCGCGTCGAGCACACGACAACACCAGAGGCCTCACGGCAATGCTGATCGCCGTGGGGTCTCTCTCGCTGATGGATGCCTGCCTCAAAATTCTGTCGCCGCACTACCCCGCCCTCCAGGTGGCGTCGCTGCGCGGACTCTCCACGCTGCCCATCGTGTTGGTCTGGGTGGGCCTGAGCGGCGGCTATAGCCAGCTGCTGCGCGTCCGCTTTCCACTGCATGTGCTTCGCGGCGCGCTGGGCATCTGCATGTTGACCGCTTTCACCTACGGCGTTCGGCACCTCCCACTTGCGGATGCCTACGCGATCTTCTTCGTCGCGCCGCTCCTGATTACCGCGCTCGCCGTGCCGATTCTCCACGAACAGGTTGACGCACGACGCTGGGCCGCGATCGCCGTTGGATTCGGCGGCGTCCTGTTCGTGTTGCGGCCCACCGGCACCAGCGCCCTGACCATTCCGGGGCTCGCCGTGCTGGTGACCGCGATGGGGTACGCACTCTCCGCAATTACGGTGCGTGTGCTGGGCCGGACCGATAGTACGCAAAGCATGGTATTCTGGCTGATGACGTTCGTCGGCGTCGGCGCTGGCATGCTGGCCATCCCGGTGTGGCGACCGATTCAGCCCGGGCATTGGCTGGTCCTTGGCGCCCTGGCCGTGACCGGATCACTGGGCCAGTGGGCGGTCACGGAAGCTTTCCGAAAGGGCGAAGCCAGTTTCATAGCGCCGTTCGAGTACACCGCGCTCATCTGGGGCGCGGCACTGGACTGGTATCTGTGGCAGACCGTTCCAGCGCCCGTGACTCTGCTCGGCGCCGCCGTGATTATCGCGAGCGGCGTGTATCTGGTCCGACGTGAGCAAGTCCACGCCGAAGCTGAACACCCGTAACTCAGAGTTCGGTGCGTCGCGGACCAGACGCTGAGCCCGTCAGCCAGCCTTAGGTTACGGCGTGGCCAACCGTTCACCTGCTGCGCCGCCTGCTAAACGCGCGGACATCCTCGCACGCGCGATGGACGCATCCGCGGACGCGCTCTCTGGTCCCATCCGCGGCGAGCTCCTCGGCGCCGATCAGCTGGCCGAACGAGCCCGCACCGTCGCGAAAGGCGAGGTTCTGCGCGCTGGCCGCGCGCTGTGGCGCGCGGCTCCGCTGCTCGCTCGACTCAACGAGACGAAGAAGCTGCTGGATGTCGCGCATCAGCGACTGACCGTGGCTGCCGAACACACAGAAGTTGGTCCGGCGGGCGAGTGGTTCCTGGACAACTATCACGTGGTGCAGGAGCACATCCGCGAGGTGCGCGCGAGCCTGCCGAGCAGTTACTACCACGAGCTGCCCGAGCTGGCCGCCGGCCCTCTTGGCGGCTATCCGCGCGTATACGAGGTGGCCATCACGCTCATCTCGCACACCGAAGGGCGGATAGACCTGGACAACGTGCACCTCATGGTTGGCGCGTTTCAGGAAGCGAGTCCGCTTCGTATCGGCGAGCTGTGGGCCATTCCCGCAATGCTGCGACTGGGCCTCATCGAGAACGTGCGTCGCATGACGTTGCGCACCGTTCAACGCCTGGACCAGGTGGAGCGCGCCGATCGCATGGCGACGGCACTGCTGGAGGCGGCCGAGGTGGGCTCCGAAACGCTTGGCAGAGTGTTGGTGCAGCTCATCGACAGCAATGTGCCGCTCAATTCGGCATTCGTCGCGCGTTTTCTGCAGCGGCTGCGACTTGCGCCGGAATCCTTCGCGCCGCTGGGCTGGCTGGAGCAGTGGATCGCCGAAGAGGGAATGACTGGCGAGCTCGCCGCGTCCCTGGCCACGCATCGGCTGGCCATCACGCAGATCGTAATGGCCAACAGTATCACGAGCCTGCGCTCCATAGCGCGCATGGATTGGCGCACCTTCGTCGAGCGGCATAGCGTCCTCGAACGCGCGTTGCGCGAAGACCCGTCGGGCTACTACGCGCGCATGACCTTCGCGACGCGCGATCACTACCGGCACGTCGTCGAGCGGATCGCGGTGCGAACGACCACGGAAGAAGAAGCCGTGGCGCGCCTGGCCACCGGGCTTGCGAGCAAAGCCAGCGGCGAGCACGACGCGCGCGCCCATGTCGGCTACTTCCTCATCGACGACGGGCTTCCCGAGCTCGAGCGGCTAACCGGCTATCGGCCGCGCATACGCGAGGCGCTGCATCGCGCGATCCTCAGGAATCCAAACGCTGTGTTTTTCGGCGGCGTAGTGCTCGGAACGTTGGCGGCACTGGTCGCGCTCCTGAAGCTTGCGCCGCCGGACGCCGGCAACGCGAGCAACGCATGGCTCGCGGTGGTGCTGTTCGGGCTGATCCCCGCGACCGAGATCGCGCTCAGCGTGACCAATCGGCTCATCGTCGCGTTCCTGCCGCCGCGCATTCTTCCCAAGCTGGATGTGAGAGAAGAGGGCGTGCCGCCGGAGCTGCGCACCGCCGTGGTGATTCCAACGCTTTTCGGCAGCGTGCAGGGCGTGGTGGAAGCGCTGGAAACGATCGAGGTGCAGTTCCTGGCCAACCGCGAGGCGCATCTCCACTTCGCCATCCTCAGCGACTTTACCGACGCAGACGCCGAGACCAGGGACGACGACGCCGCCATCGTGGAAGCCGCCACGGACGGCGTTCGAGCGCTGAACGCGCGCTATGCGCCTGCGACACAGGACGCCTTCTATCTGTTCCACCGGCCGCGTCGCTGGAATGCGACGCAGGGAGTCTGGATGGGATGGGAGCGCAAGCGCGGCAAGCTGTCGGACTTCAACCGCTTCGTCCGTGGCGGCGCGCGGGACGCGTTTTCCACCGTTGTCGGCGACGTCGCCATACTGCGCGGCGTCCGCTATGTGATCACTCTGGATGCGGACACCGTACTTCCACCCGATGCGGCGCCGCTGCTGGTGGGGACACTGGCGCATCCGCTGAATCGCGCCGTGTACGATGAAACCCGCGGCCGCGTGGTACGCGGTTACGGCATTCTCCAGCCACGCGTGGGCGTGTCGTTGCCCAGCGCGCATCGCTCGCACTTTGCGTCGGTGCACTCCGGCCACCCCGGCGTGGATCCGTATACCACCGCCGTGTCGGACGTGTATCAGGACCTCTACGGCGAGGGGAGCTTCACGGGCAAGGGGATCTACGATCTCGACGCCTTCGAGCGCGCCACACGCGGTCGCTTTCCCGAGAACAGGCTGCTGTCACACGACCTGATCGAGGGCAACTACGCGCGTGCCGGCCTCGCCACGGACATCACCGTCTACGACGACTACCCGGCCCAGTATCTCACGTACACTCGCCGCAAGCATCGCTGGCTGCGGGGTGACTGGCAGTTGCTCCAGTGGCTCACCGGCCGCGTTCCCGGACCGGACGGGCCCGAGCCCAACCGACTCGGACTGCTCTCGCGCTGGAAGATCTTCGACAACCTGCGACGCAGTGTGTTCGAGATCGCGCTGGTGGTGCTGCTCGCCTCGGGGTGGTGGATACTTCCGGGCTCTCCCGTGCGCTGGACGGTCCTCGCGCTCCTGGCGCTCGCCGCACCGTGGATTGTCTCGCTGCTGCTGGCCGTTTTGCGTCCGCCGTTCGACAAGTCCTGGCGTGCGTACTACGCGGGCGTGGGACGCGACGTGGCTGTCAGCATCCAGCAGGTCGCGGTCGCCATCAGCTTCCTGCCGCACCAAGCCTGGATTTCGGTGGACGGCATCGCGCGGACCCTGTGGCGACTGACGGTTTCCAAGCGCCTTCTGCTCCAGTGGCAGACGGCGTCGCAGACCGAGCAAGGGATGCGGCGCGACGCGAAGGCGTGGCGCGTCGCCTGGGGCGAGATGTGGCCCGTGTCGCTGGCCGCGCTGGTTGCGCTCGCCGTCGTGCTCTACACCACGCGAGCGTATGTATTGACGCCGCTGTTTGTGCTGTGGATGGCGGCACCATCCATTGCCCATGCGCTCGGCGCATCGGCGGTGCGACGCCGGTGGCACATGCCGGAGCAGACGCGGGCTGCGACGCTGCGGTACGCGCGGCTGCACTGGGGATTCTACGAACGGTTCGTGACCGAGGAGACGCACTGGCTGGCGCCCGACAACTTTCAGGAAGATCCCGTGCCGGTCGTCGCAATGCGCACGTCGCCCACCAACATCGGCCTGCAGTTGCTGGCCACGGTGTCCGCCCACGATCTCGGGTTCATTACCGCCGCCGACATGGCGCGACGGCTGGAGCTGACCATGCGGACGCTGGAGCGTCTGCGCCGCTTCCGCGGGCATCTCTACAACTGGTACGATCTGCACGACCTCCGCGTGCTCGAACCACCGTATATCTCCACCGTCGACAGCGGCAACTTTGCGGGGCACCTGGTCGCGCTGCGACAGGCGTGTCTCGACATTCGTCGCGCCGTCATGGCGGAGTCGGCGGCGGGTGCCCCTGACCTTGCCGCACGCTTGCAGGCCATCGCTGACCGCGCCGCGGACTTCGCGAACGAAATGGATTTCCGCTTTCTCTATGATGAGCGCCGCGAATTGTTCGCGATCGGTTACCAGCAGGCGAGCCACGCGCTGGATCCCTCGTTCTACGATCTCCTGGCGTCCGAGGCGCGACTGGCGAGCTTCCTCGCCATCGCCCGCCATGATGTGCCGGTGGACCACTGGTTCCATCTTGGCCGGACGCTCACGCGCGCGTCCGGGGACACGGCGCTCGTGTCGTGGAGTGGCAGCATGTTCGAGTACCTCATGCCCACGCTCGTGATGCACGCGTTTCCGCTGACGCTTCTGGACCAGACGTACCACAGCGCGGTGCGCCAGCAGATTGCGTTCGGAAAGGACCACGGCGTCCCCTGGGGTACGAGCGAGAGCGCATACAATCTCCGGGACCGCCACCACACGTATCAGTACCGCGCCTTCGGCGTTCCCACGCTCGCGCTGGAGCGGCGCATCGGACAGGACCTGGTGGTCGCGCCGTACGCCAGCGTCCTGGCCCTTGGCGTCGAACCGGAACTGGCCTTCGCCAACCTGACCGCGCTGGAGCTGAAGGGCGCGCTGGGACTGTACGGATTCTACGACGCGCTGGACTACACGCGTCCCGCGCCCGGCGAACGGTTCGCCGTCGTGCGCAATTTCATGGCGCACCACGTCGGGATGTCGCTGGTGGCGCTCACCAACGCGCTGACGGAGCAGATCTGGCCTCGGCGCTTTCACGCGGATCCGCTGGTGCGCGCGGCGGAGCTGCTGCTGCACGAGCGAATTCCACGGCGACTGGTGTTCCACGAGGCGCGTGAAACGCGTCGCGAAGATGCGCTGCCCGATCCTGCGCTGGAGCGCCCCGTCGTGCGCGAGATCGACAGCACGGATACGCCAGAGCCCCACGTCGCGCTCCTGGGCCGCCTGCCCTACACGATCATGGTCAGCCACTGCGGCGGGGGACACAGCCGCTACCGTGACCTGGCGGTCACGCGCTGGCGGGCGGACAGCACCGCCGACAACACCGGGCAGTTCTGCTACGTGAAAGACATGGACGGCGGTCACATATGGTCGGCGGCGCACCAGCCGGTCTGCGCGCCCGCCGAATGGTATCACGCTTACCTCGCAACGGACCGCGTCACCTTCCACCGCCGCGAGTTCGACATCGAGACGCGCACCGAGATTGCGGTCGTCCCGGACGACGCGGCCGAAGTCCGCCGCGTCACCGTGATCAACGAAAGCGATCGCGTACGGAAGCTGGAGCTCACCAGCTATGGCGAAGTGGTGCTCGCGTCCGCCGGAGCGGATCGGCAACACCCGGCGTTTTCAAACCTCTTCGTGGAGACGGAGTGGCACGAGTGGTGTACTGCCCTCACCGCCACGCGCCGTCCGCGGTCGGCGAAAGAGGCGCGGCTCTGGTGCGTACACGTCGTGGATGCCGGCGGCTCCGAGCGCGTGGGCAAAACGACCTACGAAACGGACCGCGCGCGTTTTCTGGGACGCGGCCGCTCGCCGCGCGAACCGTACGCACTCGAGCGCGACGGCGCGTTGTCCGGGTCCACTGGAGCGGTGCTCGATCCCATCTTCGCCATCAGGGTCCGGGTGCGTCTCAAGCCCGGCGAGTCCGCGTCGGTGGCGTTCACGACGCTCGTGGCGGACAGCGCGAAGCGCGCGTTCGCGCTCGCCGACCGGTATCACGACCCGAGCACGGCGCAGCGCGCCCTCGATCTCGCCTGGACGGCCACGCAGGTGGAGCTACGCGAACTTGGCGTGTCGCCATCGGATGCCTCAGTGTTTCAGGAGCTCGCCGGCCATCTCTTCTACTCTCACTCCGGACTTCGCGGACCGGACGCGGAACGCCGGTCGAATACCGGCGCGCAACCGCTGCTGTGGGCGCACGGCATCTCCGGCGACTGGCCCATCCTGCTGGCGCGCATCCGCAGCGCCGATGGCATTGCAACCATCGCGCAACTGTTCGCCGCGCATCACTACTGGCGACGCCGCGGCATGATGGTGGACCTCGTCGTGCTGAACGAGCAACCGTCCGGATACCTCCAGGAGCTGCACGAAAAAATTACCGCGGCGATGTTTGCGTCCGGCGACTCCGCCGTGGGCGAACAACCAGGTGGCGTCTTCATCCGCCGCCGCGACCAGCTGTCAGACATGGACCAGCTGATGCTGCGCGCCACGGCCCGCGTCACGCTCGAATGCGATGGACGCTCGCTGGCACGCATCGCGGAAGAGTGGCGCGACGACGAGGAGCCTGAGGAAACACCGGCGGCACCCATCGTACGCTCGCGCGCATCCGGACGGCGCCTGGAAGTCCCCGAGGAAGTGCGCCGGGTGCGCTCCTCCGTGTCTCGGCGCTCGACGTCCATGCCACAGATCCCGGCGTCGGTCGGTAGACAAGTGGCGCGACTGGGAGACAGACGCGCCGCGCCGCTCCTGCTCGACAACGGTTTCGGTGGGCTCACCCCGGACAACGACTACGAGATCCGCGTGCAGGGCGACGCACTGCCGCCCGCGCCCTGGGCCAACGTCGTCGCCAATGCCCGCGCCGGGTTCATCGTGACGGAGCGCGGTGCCGGCTGCACGTGGGCGGCGAACTCGCAATTCTATCGCCTCACTCCCTGGCACAACGATCCGGTCACCGATCCTCCCAGTGACGCATTGTATCTGCGCGACGAGGAGACCAGCGATCTCTGGAGCGCGACTCCCGCTCCGGCTGCCAGCAACGTGTCCTTCAACGTTCGCCATTCCGCCGGACGTTCCACCTTCGCGCACCGCCATGCGGGCATCGAGACGCATCTGACGCTCGGCATGGCGGGCGACGATCCCGTGCGGCTCTCTCTGCTGCGCCTCACGAATATCGACACCCGCCCGCGCCGCATCGCGGTGACGTCGTACGTGGAGTGGACGCTGGGTGCGCAGCGCGAACATACCCAGCATCAGGTGGTAACGTCGTTCGACAACGCGCTCGAGGCGCAGATCGCGCACAACCCGTTCAACGCCACATTTGCGCACCTGCGCGCCTTCTCGGCCATGAGCGAACCGCTGACCAGCCACACCGGCGACCGGCGCGAGTTCCTGGGCCGCAACGGCTCACTGCGCTCACCGCTGGCGCTCGAGACGTCCGCGCCGCTCTCCGGCGCGACGCCCGCGGGCATCGACCCCTGCGCGGCGCTCCAATGCACCGTGGTATTGGCGCCCGGTGAGACGCGGGAGCTCGTCGTACTACTGGGAGCCGCCGACAGCGAGGACGAGGCACGGGGATTGATCGGCAGATACCGCGGCACGACGGACGCCGCGGCGGCGCTGAACGGGTCAACGGAAGCATGGCAGCGCCGGCTCTCGGCCATCACCGTGAAAACGCCGGAGCCGTCCTTCGACGCGATGATCAACCGGTGGTCGCTGTATCAGGCGTTTGCATGTCGTATGTGGGGACGCTCGGCGGTGTACCAGAGCAGCGGCGCGTTCGGGTTCCGCGATCAGCTGCAGGATGTCATGGCCTTCCTCTACAGCGAACCCGCGCTGGCGCGAGCCCACATCA
Source organism: Gemmatimonadota bacterium (assembly GCA_031395945.1). GTDB lineage: Bacteria > Gemmatimonadota > Gemmatimonadetes > Gemmatimonadales > Gemmatimonadaceae > DASPMP01. The sequence continues at coordinate 12,991 of JANNJV010000148.1, forward strand.
TTCGGGCCGCCGGCCGCCAGTTCGAGGAAGGCGATGTGCAGCACTGGTGGCATCCGCCGGACGGGCGGGGCGTGCGTACGCGATTCTCCGACGATCTCGCGTGGCTGCCCTTCGTCGTGGAACACTACGTCCGCGTCACCGGTGACACGACCATCCTTGAGGAACAGGCACCGTTCATCACGATGCGAGCGCTCCGTCCCGACGAGCACGAGCTGTACGACCTGCCCCAGCCGAGCGGGACGAGCGCCACCGTGTATGACCACTGCCTGCTGGCGCTGCGCCGCGCGTGCACCACGGGTGAGCGCGGCCTGCCCCTCATTGGCATCGGCGACTGGAACGACGGGATGAGCCGCGTGGGTGTCGAGGGCCGTGGCGAGAGTGTGTGGCTCGCGTGGTTCCTGATCACCACGCTGCGGTCGTTCGCGACGATCGCTCAGGCGCGCGGTGACGTGTCTGCCGCGGAAGATTTTCGAGCGCGCGCGGATGGCTATGCCATCGCGGTCGACGCGGGGGGATGGGACGGCGAGTGGTATCGGCGCGCGTACTTCGACGATGGCACCGCACTTGGGTCCGCGCAGAACCAGGAGTGCCGCATCGACTCCATCGCCCAGAGCTGGAGCGTCATCTCCTGGGCTGGCGATCCCGATCGCCGCCGCATGGCCATGCAGTCGCTGGAAACGCACCTCGTGCGCGAAGACGAAGGCATGATCCTGCTGCTCGCGCCACCGTTCGACAAGACGCCGATGGATCCGGGATACATCAAAGGGTATCTGCCGGGCGTGCGCGAGAACGGCGCGCAGTACACGCACGCGGCGCTGTGGGCGGTGCAAGCCACCGCGCTGATGGGCGACGGCGATCGCGCACTGAAACTGTACCAGATGATCAACCCGCTGACACGTGCGCGCGACGCCGCGGGAGTAGCGACGTACAAGGTGGAGCCCTACGTCGTGGCCGCGGACGTGTATACCGCGCACGGCCAACATGGCCGCGGCGGATGGACCTGGTATACCGGATCGGCAAGTTGGATGTATCGCGTGGGGCTGGAGACCATTCTCGGGTTCACGAAGAGCGGCGACTCGCTTCGCATTCACCCGCGCGTGCCGGCGCACTGGAAGGAGTACGGCATCGAGTACCGGTTCGGCGCCAGCGTGTACGCCATCTCGGTGCGCGCGGCCGAATCCGGTGGCGCCGGCGCGCAGGTGACCCTGGATGGCCGAGTGCTCGACGGAGTGGACATCCCGCTTGTGGACGACGGCCGGCGCCATGATGTCGTCGTGACCCACCGTCTTTAGCGAACCGCATCGGGACGTCGTATCAGTGAGACGCTGCGGTTGCGGCAGTACGGCCGCTCGCGAAGGCGCACACCGAGACTGACGGCGCCAGCGCGCATATATTCGGGCATCCCGATCGTGCGCGATAATGCGCGTTGCCTCCGCCACAGCGCGGTCCGATGTTCATCAGCCAGCCCGATCGAGCGATCGTCGTTAGTGCCCTTGGCAAGCGCTTCGGCGCCAGATGGGTGTTGCGCGGAGTTTCGCTCGAGGTGAGTCGCGGTGAAGTCGTAGGCCTGCTGGGACCGAACGGCAGCGGAAAGAGTACCGTGCTGCGAATCGTCGGGACGCTGCTCAAGCCGAACGCCGGCACTGCCGTTGTCAACGGGCTCGATGTCGTCCGCGACGCCAGCGGAGTTCGCGGTGACGTCGGCTACCTGGCACACACTCCTGGGCTCTACGACGACCTGACGGCCCGCGAGAACCTGCGGTTCGCGGCAGACATGCTGGGAGTGCCGTACACATCAGTCATGGTCACGCTTGAACGCGTTGGCTTGGACCGCGTCGCAGATAACCGCGTGCGGGGATTCTCCGCCGGAATGCAGCGTCGGCTCGCACTCGCGCGGCTCATCCTGCGAAATCCTCGGGTCCTTCTGCTGGACGAGCCGTACAGCAATCTCGACGCCGAGGGCGTCGGGCTCGTGAACTCGGTGATCACCGGCATCGTGCGCGCCGGGGGTGCGGCGCTCGTGGCCCTGCATGAACTCGCCCCAGCCAGGGCAATGCTCGATCGCACCCTCACCCTCGCCGAAGGGCGACTCGCAATGGCGTCGTCGCAGCGCGCCGGTCACGACCACACTGTCTCGATTCCGGGGATGCCATGATGGGCGGGGAATGGCGGAACGACTGGCGGCGGGTGCGCGCCATCGCGAAGAAAGACCTGACCACGGAGCTCCGCGGCAAAGCAGGGTTCAACGGTGTGGTGTCGCTCGGCGTGACGATCCTCATTCTCCTTGGATTGGCACTCGGCCCCGACGCAGCGGCGCTGCGCAATGCGGCCGTCGGCGCCGTGTGGCTCGCGACACTGTTCTCCGGGGTGCTCGCGTTCAATCGGTCCTTTCAGGTAGAGCTGGAAAGCGGTGCCCTCGAATCGCTGCTGCAGTATCCCGGACCGCGCTGGACGATCTTCGCAGGAAAATTGCTCGGCAACCTGATATTCGTGACCCTGATGGTCGCGATCGTCGTTACCGCGGGCGTGGTGTTGTTCGGCGTTCGTATTCCCGCCGCGTGGCCCACGTTGCTCGCCGTCCTCGCGCTTGGCGTGCTGGGCCTGGTCGTGCTGGGCACCTTCTACGCGTCGATGGCCAGCCGCAGCCGCGCCCGTGAAGTGCTCCTTCCACTACTGCTCTTTCCAATGCTGGTGCCACTGCTACTCGCGGCGACCACGTCGTCCAGAGCGCTGCTTGGTGCGGACCTGATGCACGAAGCGGGCGCCTGGATTCGCCTGCTCGCCGCGTACGACCTAGTATTCCTTATTGCAAC
>JANNJV010000189.1:0-4752 GCA_031395945.1 Gemmatimonadota bacterium
ATGGGCATCGAGTGGCTGGCCAACATCCACTTCGCCCACGTGGAGCGCATCGAGCCGCGCGTGCTCATCATCGGCGTTGGCAACACGGCCATGGACTGCTGTCGCACGGCCAAGCGGGTCGGCGCCACGGACGTGAAGGTCATCGCGCGCCGGGGGCGCAAGCACTTCAAGGCGTCGCCGTGGGAACTGGAAGACGCCGAGGAAGAGCTGGTGCAGATCATCGAGAACCACGCGCCCAAACGGTTCGTCGTCGAGAACGGCAAGCTCACCGGCATGGAGTTCGAAGTGCTGGAGTGGACGCAGGACGCCGCCGGCAAGCAGCGCAGCAGCGTGGTTCGCACCGAGATCATTCCGTGCGACGCGGTGATCCTCGCCATCGGCCAGGACAACGCCTTCCCGTGGATCGAGCGCGACATTGGGCTCACGTTCGGCGAGTGGGACATGCCGGTGGTAGATCGCCAGACGTTCCAGAGCACGCGGGCCGGCGTCTTCTTCGGCGGCGACGCGGCGTGGGGGCCGGAGAACATCATCTGGGCGGTGGCGCACGGTCACGAGGCGGCCATCTCCATCCACGCGCACTGCGAGGGGCGCTCCATCACCGATCGTCCGCCGCACGGGATGACGCTGGTGAGTGCCAAGGTGGGGATGCACAGCTGGCAGTACGACAACGACTACGATCCGTCGCGCCGAGCCAAGATGTCGCACGAAGAGCTGACCAAGCGCTTCAGTGGCATCGGCGTGGAAGTGGAGCTGGGCTTCACGCCGGAGCAGACGGCGCTGGAGGTGCAGCGCTGCCTGAACTGCGACATCGAGACGCATTTCACCGCGTCGCTGTGCATCGAGTGCGACGCGTGCGTGGACGTCTGCCCCACCAGCTGCCTGACGATCACCACCAACAGCTCGCCCGAGCCCGAGCTACGGCTGCGGCTCTCGGCGCCGGCGCTCAACCCCACGCAGGAGATCTACGTCTCCGACGCGTTGCCGCAGACCCTGCGCGTCATGGTGAAGGACGAAGACGTCTGCTTGCATTGCGGGCTGTGCGCCGAACGCTGCCCCACCGCGGCGTGGGATATGCGCACCTTCGACCTCAAGCTTCCGTACGCCGGCAGCGAGCAGCTGGTACACATGACTCGAGCCACACGATGAGCGGCGTCAACGACTTCGCCTTCAAGATGGGAACGGTGAACGGCACCGGCTCTGCCAGCGCCAACTCGCTGTTGATGCAGGCCATCTTCCGCATGGGCATCCCGGTCACAGGAAAGAACATCTTTCCGTCGAACATCCAGGGACTCCCCACCTGGTACGAGATCCGTGTCAGCAAGGATGGCTACACGGCTCGGCCGTCCGCGCTGGACCTCGTGGTCGCGCTGAATCCGGCGACGTATGCCAAGGACGTCGCCAACGTGCGCCGCGGCGGCTACCTGCTGTACGACTCGTCGTGGCCGTTGGACCCCGACCTGGTGCGTGAGGGGATTACGATCCTGGGCGTGCCGTTCGGACAGATGTGCGTGGACGCGTTCGAGAAGGACCGCGATCGCACGCTGCTGCGCAACATTGCCTACGCCGGCGCGCTGGCTGCGCTGCTGAACATCGACATGGTCGTCATCGAGAGCATGCTCAACGAGAAGTTCTCGAAGAAGCAGCGGCTGCTCGAGGCGAACCACACCGCCATCCATCTGGGCTACGACTACGCGAAGGCGAACTTCGACTGCCCGCTTCCTTTCCATCTGAGTCGGATGGACGCGACCAGCGGACACGTGTTGATGGACGGCAACACCGCCTGCGCCCTGGGTGCCGTGTATGCCGGCGCCACGGTGGGCGCGTGGTATCCCATCACGCCGGCGACAGCACTGATGGAAGCATTCTCGGCGTTCTGTCAGCAGTTCCGCGTGGACAAGGAAACGGGGCAGCACAACTTTGCCGTGCTCCAGGCGGAGGACGAGTTGGCGGCGGCGGGGATCGTGATCGGCGCCGGGTGGGCAGGGGCGCGCGCGTTCACCAACACGTCGGGCCCGGGCATCTCGCTGATGCAGGAGTTCATCGGGCTGGCGTACTACACGGACATCCCCGCGGTCTTCTTCGACATCCAGCGCTGCGGCCCCGCCACCGGCATGCCCACGCGAACGCAGCAGGCGGACCTGCTGACGCTGGCCTACGCGTCGCACGGCGACACCAAGCATCTCATTCTCTTTCCGGCGAACCCGCACGAGTGCTTCGAGCTGAGCGTGCAGGCCTTTGATCTCGCGGAACGGTTCCAGACGCCGGTGTTCGTGGCGTCGGACCTGGACATCGGGATGAACGACTGGATGATCCCGCGACTCAAATGGGACGACGCCTACCGCCCAGATCGCGGCAAGGTGCTGGACGCGGCCGCGCTGGCCGCGTTGCCAAAGTTCGCGCGCTATGTGGATGTGGACGGCGACGGCGTGGCCGCACGCACGCTGCCCGGCGTGGGAGGGAAGGGCGCGTACTTCGTGCGCGGCTCCGGCCACGACAAGAACGCGGCGTACACCGAGGACAGCGACGCGTATCTCGAGGTGGTGGACCGATTGAAGCGAAAATTCGAGCACGCCGCGGGCGCGATGCCCGAACCCGTGTTCGACCTTCAGCCGGGCGGGGGCGCCGACATCGGGCTCGTGACCGTCGGCGGGTGTGACGCCGCCGTGCGCGAAGCGGCGGACACGCTGCGTGCGCAGGGCATCAAAGTGGACGTGATGCGCGTCCGCGGGTTCCCATTTGGAGAACCAGTGCGCGACTTCATCGAGCGGCACGAGCACACCTTCGTGATCGAGCAGAACCGTGACGCGCAGCTGCGCTCATTGCTGATGATCGAGCTGGGCATCCCGCGCGACCGGATGAACCCCATCCTGGATTACGGCGGCATGCCGCTGACCGCGAAAGTCGTGGTGGACGCCGTCGCGAATCACCTGACCGGAGTGCCCGCATGACGTCGATCGCGAAACCTCCCGTCAAGCATCCCAGCGCGCGCATCAACGAGATCGGGCTCACCCTTCGTGACTACGAGGGAGCGATGTCCACGCTGTGCGCGGGGTGCGGACACGACTCCGTGACGGCCGCGCTGGTGCAGGCCGCGTGGGAGCTGGCGCTACCGCCCCACATGGCCGCGAAGATGAGCGGCATCGGGTGCTCGTCCAAGACCACCGCGTACTTCATGAAGCAGTCGCACGGCTTCAACTCGGTGCACGGGCGCATGCCGTCGGTCACTTCCGGCGCGGCGGCCGCCAACCGCACGCTCATCTCCATCGGCGTTTCCGGCGACGGCGACTCGCTGTCCATTGGACTGGGGCAGTTGAGCCACGCCATTCGGCGCAACGTGAACATGCTCTACGTGCTGGAGAACAACGGCGTGTACGGGCTCACCAAGGGACAGTTCTCCGCTAGCGCGGACGTCGGGAGTAAGTCCAAGAAGGGCGAGGCCAACGAACAATCTCCCATCGATCCGGTGCTGCTGGCCCTCACGCTCGGCGTCACGTTCGTGGCCCGTTCGTTCTCGGGCGACAAGAAGCAGCTGGTGCCCATCCTCAAGGCTGGGATTGCGCACAAGGGATTCGCGCTGGTGGACGTGATCTCACCGTGCGTGACGTTCAACGATCACGAGGGAAGCACCAAGAGCTACGCCTACACGCGACAGCACGAGGTGGAGGCGGTGGCCACGGACTTCGTGCCGCTGCGGCGCGAGATCACGCTGCCGGAGACGGATGCCTCCGTCGCCGTCGTGCAAATGCACGATGGCAGCAACGTGCGGTTGCGCTCCACGTCGGCCGGGTACGATCCCAACGATCGTGCATCAGCGTATGCGCACGTGCGCGCGTGTCAGGGGCGCGGCGAGATCGCGACGGGGCTGTTGTTCGTGGACCAGGGCGGTCGAGAAATGTGCGACGCACTCAAGCTTCCCGCGGCGCCGCTGGTGGACGTGCCCTTCGAGCGGCTCTGTCCGGGCGGCGCGGCGATGGACAAGTTGATGGAGCGGTACCGATAGTCGTAACCGTCCGCGGGCGCCCGCGCCCGTTTTCACCTATGGAGTCCGACATGCGCCTTTCGACTTTCGCTCACGCCCTGGGTCTCGTTGCCGTCGTTGCCGTCAGCGCGTCCGCCCAGCGCCCGTCCGACAAGCTCACGCTCGCCGACTACTTCGAGTGGGAGGGCGTGCAGGCGCCAGCCCTGTCGCCGGACGGAAGACAGATCGTCTTCACGCGGCGCTGGATTGACAAGCTGAACGACAAATGGGAGTCGTCCCTCTGGATCATGAACGCGGACGGCTCGCGTCCCCGCATGCTGCTCAACGGCTCGGCCGCCAGGTGGTCGCCGGACGGCACGCGCATCGCCTACGTCGCGACGGGAGAGCCGAAAGGCTCGCAGGTGTTCGTGAAGTGGATGGATGCCGACGGACCCGCCACGCAGATCACGCGTCTCACCGAAACGCCGTCGGACATCACGTGGCTCCCCGACGGCAAGTCCATCCTGTTCCGGATGAACGTGCCGGCCGACAGCGGCAGCCGGTGGCGCGTGGAGAGTCAACTGAATCGGATGCGCCCGCGCAGCGCCACGTGGACACCGGCGCCCAGGATTGTGGAGAAGCTCAACTACCGGCGCGACGGCACCGGGTTCACCAGCGACGGTGTCTCGCATCTGTTCATCGTCACCGCGGACGGCGGCACGCCGCGGCAGGTGACCGAGGGAGAGCACGGCATCGCGAGCATCAGCCTGACGCCGGACGGCAGGACCGTGCTG
>JANNJV010000204.1:0-8882 GCA_031395945.1 Gemmatimonadota bacterium
TGGATGAGCGGCAGGTGGACGAGATGTCCGAGCAGAGCTTCCCGGCCAGCGATCCGCCATCGACGACGCCCCCCGCTCCGGGGACGCGCGAAACCCGGGCGGGATAGCGACGCACGTCTGTGAATCCGGTGGATGGGGTCGCCCCTCCGGAAGTTGAACTTTGCATCATAAAGTACTTGCCGAAACTCGGCGGCATTGTTACACTATCCCCATGGCCGACGTTCTCCCGATCCGCCCCCGACCGAGTGCCCCGCCCGAGATGCAGGCCCGGGCGATGGACAATCTCCGCTTCATTCGCGAGACGATGGAAGCCGCGGGGACATTTACCGCGGTATCCGGGTGGGGGCAGGTTGTCATCGGACTCACCGCGATCCTCGCGGCATTCGTCGCCTCGAGGTTCCCCGATAGCGCGGAGTGGGTTCTGGTGTGGGCCGCTGAAGCGTTTCTCGCGCTGCTGATCTCGGTGTGGTTCATGTACGACAAGGCCAGGTCAGCCAGCCTGCCGCTCCTGACCGGTTCCGTGCGCAAGCTCCTGTTCAGCTTTTCTCCGGTGTTCGTGGTCGGCATGGTGATCACGGTGGCTTTCATGCGGCAGGGGATGTATGCGCTGCTGCCGGGTGTCTGGATGCTGCTGTACGGAACCGCCGTTGTCGCAGCTGGAGCATTCTCGGTGCGAATCGTTCCTGTGATGGGAGCGGCCTTCATTATCATCGGCGCCATGGCGTTGTTCGCGCCGGTCGCCTGGAATACAACGCTCATGATCGTCGGTTTCGGGGCCCTGCACATCATCTTCGGGCTCGTGATCGCGCGGAGGCACGGTGGCTAAGCACGGAGCAGTTCCAAAGGACGGACAGCGCGGAGAAGCCAAGAGCCCGCGCGCGTTGCGGACGGTCAAGGGCAAGGCGCCGGAGGATAGCCCGCTCAGCCTTGACCGCCTGATTCATGAACGCTTGCGGCTTGGCATCGTGAGTGCGTTGGCGGTGAATGATTCTCTGAGCTTCAATGACCTGAAGCGATTGATGAGCACCACGGACGGCAATCTCAGCGTGCATGCGCGCAAGTTGGAGGAGGCGCATTACGTCACGTGCAACAAGAGCTTCGAAGGCCGCGTCCCGAAGACGAGCTATGCGCTGACCGCACTTGGCCGGCGCGCGCTCGAACGGTATCTGGACCACATGGAAGCGCTCATTCGCGCTACGCGAGACCGCTAAACCCCACATGACGCCCGGCAACACTGCGCGGCACCCCTCGCCGCATCCGGAACGTGCGCAGATGCACGTCGCCATCATCATGGACGGCAACGGGCGGTGGGCCACCGCGCGATCCCTGCCACGGTCGGCCGGCCATACTGCCGGCGTGCGAACGGCTCGCAACTGCGTGGAGTCTGCCGTCCGCGCCGGAATCGGGACGCTGACGCTGTATGCGTTTTCCAGCGACAACTGGAGCCGGCCGCGTCCCGAGGTGATTGCGTTGCTGCGACTGTTCCGGCGTTCGCTACTGGTGGAGTCGAAGCGGTGCCTGGACAACGGCGTGCGGCTCTCCATCGTGGGGCGACGCGATCGGCTGCCAGCCTCGTTACGGCATACCATCGCCCAGGCAGAGGCCATGACGGCGGGTGGGCGTAATCTCCACCTTCGGGTGGCCGTGGACTATTCGTCGCGAGACGCCATTCTGCGCGCCGCTGCGAAAGCCAAGGACGTCATGGCGCCCCTGACGCGCGAGCGGTTTTCACAATTGCTCGCGGATGTAGACCACGACCCCGCTCCCGTTCGCGATGTCGACCTGTTGATTCGCACTGGCGGTGAGCAGCGGCTCAGCGATTTCCTGCTCTGGGAATGCGCTTACGCCGAGTTGGTGTTCTCGTCTACGATGTGGCCGGATTTTCAGGAGTCGGATATGGTGGCTGCGATCCGCGAATTCGAGTCCCGTGAACGACGATTCGGCCGGGTGCCGGAGCAAGCCGCCAGCTAGACAAACCCTGACCGCCCCATCCGCGCTAGTTCTTCAATAGCCGGATCGTCCCAGACCCTGCTTCGAGTCGGACCCGGCCCTTGCCATCGCCAATCCTGCCGCTGACATGATTGCGGCTCACGCGGCGCGTGGTGATTTCGAAGTCGGTTGAAAAACCACCGCTCCCGGTTTCGGCTTCGATTTCCGCGCTCAGCGTGGCAGGAAGCCGAACCGTGGCGCCGCCAGAGCCGGTTTCAACGTCCAACCGCTCGACGTCGCCCAGCAACTCGAGGTTCACGCCGCCGCTCCCCGTCTCCGCCGTCACCTGCGTGGCTTTCATGCGAGACACTCGCAGACCACCGGATCCGACATCGGCGTTGAACTCCCGCACATCGATGTCGGTCGCCTGAATACCACCGGAGCCCGAGTCGATACGAAGCACGCCACCCTTCACCCGCTCGATCGTCAGCCCGCCTGACCCCGAGTCGATGTTCAAGTCGCCGGCGACGTCACGAACCGCCACGCGACCGGAACCGGTGTCCAGCACCAGATTGCCCTTCATGCCGGCAACGTCCACTTCGGCGGCACCAGCGTCCACGACCACGTTGCCTTCCACGTTGCTGACTTCAACGCGGCCCACCGCGAGATACAGCTCGATTCTCTGTCCGCGGGGGATGTGCACTACGAGGTCCGCAAAGGCCTCGAGGCCCGGACCGGAGCTCCGGACGTCGACACGGTCACGTCTCGAAAACTCATCCCAACTGCCGTCGCTGAACGTGCCGTCCCTACGCACATCGATGCTGATGCGGCCGCGGAGTTCGGGATACACGATCCGATCGGCATCGGGATACACGATTCGAAGCGTCTCGCGATCCCGGATGGTGCCGGTCTCGATGCGCAGCTTGGCGCGATCGGCGCCGCCGCGAGTGATGTCAATAGTGACGGCGTCCCCGGTACCAGGAACCGCGCGAAGGCGTCCAGCGACGTTGTACACCGCGACGATGGATCCCTTGACGGTACGCTGCTCGGTTTGCGCGGACACTGGCTCCGCGATGAGGCCAATGAGCGCTACGGCGGCGATGAGGCGCGACATGCGGAGTTCTCCATAGGAGGTCAGGTAGTAGACACTCCTACGGCTCCGTGGGTTTGAAAGGTGTCAGCCCTTCAGTCCACGTTTTCGATCGCCCAGGTCCAGTAAATCGCGTCTTCCGGGGTCATTTTGCCACGCGGAACCAGTCGCGCGTCGGAGAAGCCGTACTGCCCGATGTCGATCATGTATTGACCGCGCGAGACCAGCGTGCCCTGACATACGCGGTCGTCGCCATTCTTTCCAGCGGCGATTTGCTGTCGTAGCCGTCCGAGAAGATCTTCGAACACCGCTGATGGAACGCGATGCTTTTCGGACGGATAGATGAACGTGAACATCGTCATGTACGTGAGCAGCAACGGCCAGTAGCGGTCAAAGCGCTTCAGCAGTCGATCCCAGTCAATGACCTCGGCGCAATGCCGCAGCAGGTGCATGACGTCAGCGCCGTCGAAGCGTTCGCGTTCCATGACGAACGCCTTCTGCCACAGAAACTCCTCGATGGGCGCGATCTTGACGGGCATCCCCAACACCTCAGCCTCGATCGCGTGCTCGAACCAGCCGTCATCCACCGCACAGACGCCGTTGCCGGAGCTGAAGACCAGATCGACGTGGTCGCCCGCCTGGTAGGCCTTGGCGAGCCAATGCGGAAAGGTGATCTCCGAGCGGTAGCCCGAATCCCGCAGCGCGTCCAGCGCCCGATCAAGGTCGCTACGCCGGACGAACAGGTCGAAATCTTTGGTGTTGCGGACGATGCCGGTGTACTGGAGATACGCGTGCGATCCGCCGACCAGAAAAGGCACGTGGACGTCACTGAGCACGTGCAGGGTTCGGCGATAGAACGCGTTGGTGTCTCGTCCTGGATCGTCGAGCGTCGATTGATAGGCCATATCGGCCCCAGCAAATGCAAGAGCAGGGCTAGATAGCGGTTCAGTCCGGTGTGCGTGGCCCGGAACCTTCGGTAGGGATATCCTATGGCAACCCACGGAGTGATTCGCATCGCCGCGGTGAGCGATATCCACTACACAAAGAGCGCTCAGGGGCTTCTGCAGCCACTGTTCTCGCAGATAACGGAAAGTGCCGATGTGCTGGTGCTCGCCGGAGATCTGACCGACTACGGTCTTGCGGAGGAAGCAAGAATCCTAGCCAAGGACCTCACGTCCGCCTTGAAAATCCCCGTCGTGGCCGTGCTGGGAAATCACGACTACGAGGCGGGTGAAGAGAAGGAGATCGTGAAGATTCTGAGCGATGCGGGCGTGCGCGTGCTCGATGGCGATACTTATGAAGTGCATGGTGTCGGGTTCGCCGGTGTCCGTGGCTTTTGCGGCGGTTTTGGACGCGGCGCGCTGGGAGCGTGGGGCGAGTCGGTGATCAAGGCGTTCGTCCACGAGGCAATTACCGAAGCGCTCAAGCTCGAGGCCGCGCTTCAGCGGCTCAAAAGCGATCATCGGATCGCGATCATTCATTATGCGCCCATTCGCGAAACGGTAGAAGGTGAGCCGCTGGAGATCTATCCGTTTCTCGGTTCAAGCCGGCTCGAAGAGCCGCTCTCTCGCTTTGACGTCACGGCGGTCTTCCACGGACATGCACACAAGGGATCCCTGGAGGGAAAGACGACGAGCGGCATCCCCGTATATAACGTGTCGCTGCCGCTGCTTCAGGAGCGTTTTCCAGACCGGCCAGCGTTCCGGATGCTGGAAATACACACCGGGGAGAACCGCAATGCCGAATCGGCGGGCCCCACGGAACGACGCCATGGCGGTCGCCGGACTGGCGACCGAGCGCCCGTGGTGGGCGGAGCAGCGTAGCTCAGCTTTCCGCGCCCAGGCCCAGTGACGCTTGGGTAAGATCGGCGCGGAGCCGCTTTGCGTTACTGTCCGCCATCAACGCACGGATCGCTTCGCCCAAGCCGGTCTTCTTGGGGAGATAGGTCAGCGAGATATCGACGCGTGTTTCTGTCGGGGAGAGTGGCGAGAATCGCATGAGTCCGCTGGCGCGGACTTCGGATTTCGGAACGCTTTCCCATGCGATGACGGAGTTGGGAACGTACTTCGTGACGGTCGCATCCCACTCGATGGCGTCACCCTTCGGCGATCGAACGGCCCAGTGCGAGCGGCCGTCCTGGCTGTCCTCGACACTGAGCAGCATGTCGACGATGTCCGGAAAATTCGAAAAGTCCCGGCAGAATTCGAAGACACTTGCAAGGGGGCGCTCCACGACGACAGTCATGCGCATGTCGATGGCACGCCGGGCGGCGCCAGTGCGTCGGACCCACCGAAGCACAGCTGGCGTAACGGCACCAGCGATCGCCGCTGCCGTCGACAATCGCATCCAGCGTTTTCCACGTGTTCGCATGGCGGACGCAGCCAGCAATTGCGGTGCCCGTTCAGTCGTTCCGCGGTCCACGCACGAGCGCGCCCGACAGTTTTTCCAACGCCGTCGGCAAATCCGTCCGGCCCAGCCCCAGGCGGAAAAAGGACGGATCTGTGCCAAACACGCTGCCCGGCATGAGCAGCACACTTTCATGCTCAGCCAACTCACGCGACAGCTCATCCGCATTACGAGAAACCAACCGGGGAAAGGCGACGCTTCCCGCCTTGGGCCGAACCCACTCCACATGCGGCGCCTGGTGCTCGATGAATCGCCGCGCGTGCTCCAAGTTGGCGGCGACTATCTCTCGGCTTCGTGAGAGGAGCTGGTCCCGCGCGCGCAATGCCATGAGGGCCAGGATCTCCGAAGGCGCGCTGTTACAGATGGTCGTGTAATCCCGGAGCCGGACTAACCGCTGCATGAGCGAGGCGTTTCTGGTGGCGAGCCAGCCGATGCGCAGACCCGCAAGTGCAAATGCCTTCGACATCACGCCCAGGCTTACCGCGGACTCTGATAGATCGGTAGCCGCGGGCAGCATCTGCTCAGAGCGATACTCGAGCCCGCGATAGACCTCGTCAGAGAACAGAACGGCTTTCGCATCCTGCGCGATCGCGGAGATTCGCTGAAGGGCATCACGGGTGAGCTGCGACCCGGTGGGGTTGTGGGGGAAGTTGATCGCGATGAGCCGGGTGGCTCTCGTGACCGCTAAGGCGATGCGCTCTGGATCGAGCTCCCAGTTCTCGGCGGCCTGGAGCGGGACCAGCGTGAGGGATGCGCCCAGGGCTCGCGCCACGGCGTGGAGGGATTGATACGCGGGCGTTACCACGATCGCGTGATCGCCCGGGGCAAGCATGGCGTGCATCGCGAGGAAAATCCCTTCCTCTGCGCCACTCAACACCAGGATGTGCTCGGGCTGTATGCGCTCGTACATGCGGGCGATTTCCTGGCGCAAGGCGCCAAGCCCCGTCGCTTCCGTATATCCCAACGACAGCGATTCCCATCGCACTCGGGCGTCCTGATCCGCGAGTGCGAGGATATCGGACAGCTTCAGCGGCTCGACATCGGATGCGCTCAGCTGGTGTCGAACGGCGAACTCCCACCGCGCGAAGTACCGCTCGAGGGCGAAGTCCTCAATATTCTGGACGCTCAGGCGTGTGCTCCGAATGCCCGCAGTGATTCCGGGAACGGCTCCGTGGCGGCTCCGACGCGTGCCGCAGCGGCGCGGGCTGCGTCGAGCGCATCCTTGACCGAGCCGCCAACGGCCGAGAGGTGACCCATCTTTCGGCCCGGACGCGCTCCCCGTTTTCCATAGAGATGCAGCCGCACGCGCGGATCGGCGAGCGCCTGCGAGAAATCTGGCGATAGATCGCCTACCCACACGTCACCGAACAGGTTCACGATCGCGGCAGGCCGCACGATACTCACGTCGCCCAACGGAAGGTCGCAGACCGCGCGCGTCAACTGCTCGAACTGGCCGGTAACGCAACTCCGCTCGCTGGCGTGATACGAATTGTGTGGGCGCGGCGCGAGCTCGTTGACCAACAAGTCGCCGTTCGTCGTGAGGAACAACTCGACCGCGAGCAGACCCTCGAGCCCGATCTGTTCAGCGATGCCGCGGCCAATCTCATTGGCGCGCGAGAGAATCACGGGATTCAGTGGGGCGGGGATGACTGACCAGGCCAGGATCTGGCGTTCGTGATGGTTGAGCGCCGCAGGGAATACCAGGATGTCACCGCCGGGTCGGCGCGCGACCATCACGGAGAGCTCACCCGCGAGCGGGAGCGCTTGCTCCGCAACCGCGTCGCTGTGTCCCAACGCATCCCAGGCCTTGGCCGCGTCGCCGTCGCCACGGATGCGAAGCTGACTGCGCCCATCGTATCCGCCTCGACACGTCTTGACGAACAGGTCGCCGAATTCCCGGATGGCGGCGGCGATGTCTTCGGCGCGCGAGACGACGCGGTGCGCGCCAACAGGGAAGCCGTTCTGAGCGAGCCAGGCCTTCTGACGTGCCCGGTCCTGGATGATTCCGACGACGCGTGCCCCAGGCCGCGTGGGTGCGAACGCGGCAGCCGCGTCAATGACTGCGGTGGCGATCTGCTCGATCTCGAGCGTCACGACGTCGCAATGCCGTGCCATCTCACGGGCCGCGTCGACATCATCGAATGGCGCCGCGATCGCACGATCAGCCACCGGCGCCGCGGCGCAGCCCGGATCCGGATCGAGCACGTGAATTCGATAGCCCATGGAACGGGCCGCCAGCGCAGTCATTCGACCGAGTTGGCCGCCGCCAAGGATACCGATCGTCCCGCCCGGCGCGATCGGCGCCGGTGCCCGCGGTGTCACTGCGGGTGTTGGGTGGCGTCGCGATCGCGCAGCACTTCGTTGGTGCGGCTCACGCGCCATGCGCGCAGGCGCTCTCGGAGCTCCGGTCGCCCGCGAGAAACAATGGCGGCTGCGAGGAGCGCGGCGTTGGCGGCGCCGGGCTCGCCAATTGCCAAGGTGCCGACGGGAATTCCGCGCGGCATCTGCACGATGGAGAGCAGCGCGTCAACGCCGTTGAGGGCGGTGGCCGGAATGGGAACGCCAAGGACCGGCAGCATCGTCTTCGCCGCGACCATCCCGGGCAGGTGGGCCGATCCACCTGCCGCGGCGATGATCACCTCGATGCCACGTTCCTCCGCGCCCGCCGCGTACTCGAACATCCAGTCCGGCGTCCGGTGCGCCGACACGATGCGTACCTCGTGAGGAATGCCAAGAACGTCGAGGAGCTCCACCGATGCCGCCATGTACTTGAGATCCGACTTGCTTCCCATGATGACGCCCACGAGCGGGGCGCTCTTGCGCGCGGTCGGCGCAGGTTTCATGGCAGGGGCGCGTTTCGGCATGGCGTGGAGGCAGGGCGGCGGCGGTGAACAATATAGAGAGGTATTGCCACGAACCGTTACACGCGGATGCTATCGCTTTGCCGGCGTCGTCGTTTCAAGGTATGATTCAGGGGCAGAGCGCATTGATCGTTCCTTCTTCGAGATCTCGCGACGCCGCGAGATACGATTGTGGCCCAACCCCCCAAGCCAACACCTCGTCCCGCAACCGCGGGAGCGGCCGCCCCCAAGGCCACGCCTCGGGACGTCGAGCGCGCAATCGCCCTGCGCGATGTCATGGACCACGCGGTACGCGTGCAGAAGGAAACCAGTGGGGCAACCCCGATCAGGGGTTCGCGCGCTCCGCTGATCGGGGCGATGACGCTTTGCGTCCCGCTGATTGCGTTCTGCGTGTACTCGTACGTTGCGCGGCCCGAGTATATCTGGGGTCCGCCGACGGCGCCAAGTCCGGTCCAACAGGAAGCGGGGCTTCGGTTCGGAATGTATCTGCTGGCGCAGCGGGTGGAGTCGTACCGCGCCCAGCACGGTCGTTATCCGGAATCGCTCGCGGCACTGGGTGACGGTCTCGAGGGTGTTTCCTACGCGCTGGTCTCGGA
>JANNJV010000216.1:0-2401 GCA_031395945.1 Gemmatimonadota bacterium
GGTGTGGCTGCGTGGTACGCAGGCAGGCGCGTTTTCGTGACAGGGCATACAGGCTTCAAGGGGGCGTGGCTGACGGCCTGGCTGCGCAGTGTCGGGGCGGAAGTGACCGGCTTTGCCTTGGCGCCGGACGGCACCCCCAACCTTTTCGATGCGGCGAATGTTGCGCACGGCATAGAGTCCACGATCGCGGACATTCGCGATCTTGCTGCCCTGGAGACCGCAACCGGCACCGGCAGGCCGGAGATCGTATTTCACTTGGCGGCCCAGTCACTGGTCCGTCGCTCGTACCGCGATCCCGTCGGGACGTACGAGACGAACGTCATGGGCACCGCGCACGTGCTCGACGTCGTGCGTCGCACGCCTTCGGTGCGCGCGGTGGTCATCGTCACGAGCGACAAATGCTATGAGAATCGCGATCTCGACCGCGGATACGTCGAGGACGATCCCATGGGCGGGCACGACGCCTACAGTTCCAGCAAAGGCTGCGCGGAACTGGTGACCTCCGCATTCCGTCGCTCGTTCTTTCACGAAGGACGCGTGGCAGTTGCCTCGGCGCGCGCCGGCAACGTGATAGGCGGAGGCGACTGGGCGGAGGACCGACTGGTTCCGGATCTTGCACGCGCAGCTGCTGCCGGCGTGACGGCCGTCGTCCGGAATCCGACCGCCGTGCGCCCCTGGCAGTTCGTACTCGAGCCATTGCGCGGCTATCTGACGCTCGGGCGCGCACTGGTCGAACGTGGTTCCGCCGTCGCGGAGGCATGGAACTTTGGACCCGATGAAACGGACGCTGTACCGGTCGGCGAGGTGGTCCAGCGTTTGGCGGAACGTTGGGACCGCGTCTCCTTCACCGTTCCAACGCGCGCGACGGGGCCACACGAAGCGCGACTGCTCAAGCTGGATTGCTCCAAGGCACATCGGCGCCTGGCATGGCAGCCCGTGCTGACTCTCAACGAAACGCTGGAGATGACGATGTCCTGGTACCGCGACTATTACAGCGATCCGCGCTCCGCGCCCCTGCTCGTTCAGCAGCAGTTGAAGGCGTACGCGGCCATGGTCGAACGGGCGGGAGGGCCACGATGACCGCCGCCGTGGGACGCGCTGCCAGCGAGGGGATTCGAGTTCCGTACGGCCAGACGGTTCACGGCGAGGAGGAGATCGCCGCGGTCGTCGAAGTGCTGCGCTCGTCCACGCAGATGGGCGCGCGCGTTCGCGCCATGGAAGCCCGCGTAGCAGCGCTCTTTGCCAAGCAGCATGGGATCATGGTGAATTCCGGCTCCAGCGCGAACTACCTCGCAGTCGAGCTGCTGGGATTGCCCAGGGGATCCGAGGTCATCACTCCGGTGCTGACCTTCGCCACCACGGTCGCACCCCTGGTAAAGAGTGGTCTCATCCCGGTGTTCATCGATGTCGAGCCCGACACGTTCAACATCGACGTCGCGCAGATCGAAGCGGCCATCGGCCCGAAGACCAAGGCGATGATGATCCCGTCGCTGATCGGCAACCTGCCAGACTGGGACAGCATCGCCGCCATCGCGAAGACGCGCGGTTTGCGCGTCATCGAGGATTCCGCGGACACGCTCGGTGCCACGCTGCGCGGCACCAGCACCGGCACGCGGTCCGACATCAGCACGACGAGCTTCTACGGCTCACACGTCATCAATTGTGCCGGCAATGGCGGGATGTTGTGCGTGAATGACGATACGATGGCGGCCGAGGCCCGGCTGCTGCGCAGCTGGGGGCGAAGCTCATCGCTGTTCGTGGAATCCGAAGCGGTCGAGAACAGGTTTGCGATCGACGTCGGCGGTATTCCCTACGATGCCAAGTTCGTGTTCGAGCGCATGGGGTACAATCTGGAGCCCTCGGAAGTTGGGGCAGCGTTCGGACTCGTCCAGCTCGACAAACTCGACGCCAACGTGGGAAAGCGAGAGCACAACTTCGCGAGGCAGCTGGCGTTCTTCGCAAAGTACGAGACCTGGTTCATGATGCCCCGCCAGATGAAGCATTCCCGAACTGGCTGGCTTGCCTTTCCGTTGATCATTCGGGACACCGCGCCCTTCAAGCGGCGCGATCTCCAGATCTTTCTGGAACGGCGCAACATCCAAACGCGCACGGTATTCACAGGAAACATCCTCCGGCAGCCCGGTTTCGCGAACATTGCGTGTCGCCGCGTGGGCGACGGCTACCCCAATGCGGACGGGGTGATGCGCGGCGGAATGCTGATCGCGTGCCACCACGGATTGGCGGACCGGCAGCTGGAGTACCTGCATCAGACCTTCGAAGAATTTGCCAAGCAGTACCGCTAGCGCATGCAGATTGCGTTCAACGGACACCGTCTGGCGGGCCAGCGATTCGGCGTGGGGCGGTACCTGGAGTACCTGCTTCGCAACTGGAGCCAGATGCT
>JANNJV010000285.1:0-1771 GCA_031395945.1 Gemmatimonadota bacterium
CGATCATCCAGATGAACCGTCGCGCACGCTTGCTTGCCATGGTCGTTGTAGTCGCCGCCTGTGGCGGCGCCTCGGCCCGCAGCGCTCCGCCAGCGGCGGCCGCGGTGGCCAACACCGAGGTTGGAACGTTCCGCTTTGCCCAGCGCGTCCTGGAAACGTCCCCCGCCGTGACGCTCGAGGGCACCGTCGAGATTACGCGCGACTCGGTCACCATCGATATGACACCGGGACCGTGCCGGTACGATGAGCTGTCGTCGCGCAATACCACGTTCCGGCGGTACCAGTGCGCGGACGTGATCATCACGGTGGATCGCGTACATCCCGCAACGCGCGTGGGATACGCCCTGACCACCAACGTGCAGGTGCCGGTGCGCACGTGCGTCCGCTACGGCACAGGCGACGCCGCCCGGCAGTGCCTGCAGTACCTGAATTCGCTGGAAGACCGGCGCGTGTGGCGCACCGGCCGGCTGCGCCTCAGTCGCACCACGGGCTAGCGGCGCACGGCGCGCCGCACGTCGCCAACCATCCTGAAAAAGCGCAGCACGTGCTGCACCGGCTGGATGTTGCTTTTTTCTTCGCCGTAGATGGTGGCGATCGGAACGCCGTCAATGCGCCATCCACGCTTGAAGCTGATGACGATCATGTCGAGCTCGAACTCGAAGCCGCCCTGATCACTGGCGAGCACCGCCTCCACCAGACGACGGCTCAGCAACCGGTATCCCGATTGGTTGTCCGCGATCCTTTTGCCCAGCGCCCAGTTGAATGCCCTCTGGCCCACGTTGTTGGACAGCCGCCGTACGAACGGCATGCGCGTGAAATCCCGCTCGCCGATAATCAGGTCGGCGCCGGTTTCGCGGAACTTTGCCAGGAATAGCGGAATCTCACTCGCATCGTGCTGCCCGTCCGCGTCCAGCTGGATGACCGCGGCAGCGCCCTGTTCCAGCGCGGCGCGGAATCCGCGTTTCAGCGCCGCACCCTTTCCCTGATTCGGCTGCTGGTCGATGACCGTGGCGCCCGACGCCATGAGCTTCGGCAGGGTGCCGTCGCGCGAGCCGTCGTTCACGGCGATCACCACAACGTGCTGTCGCGCAACCCGTACCACGTCCAGCACGAACCGCTCGGCGTTATAGGCCGGAATCACAGCGATGACAGTGTCGGTACGGGTCATGAGCACCGGGTGAAATGTGACGATTTTCGGATAAAGCGGCCTGAGCAACTTGGCAAAAGCCGTGCGCACAAGAGGGCCCTACCCGTGTACAGTGATGTGAGGGCAAGAATCGATGAGCAGTGACAGCAAGCCCGATCTGACGAATGGCGGTGCCACGACGCCGACGCGAGTGCGCCAGCTGGAGGCGGACGGCCATCGGTGGACGGTTCACGAAACGGCGGCACCTGCGTTCGACCGGCGGACCGGAACACATTTGCTCTTCGATTGCGAGTCCGTGGTCCGACGAGTGCGGAATTTCCCCGCCAACTGGGCCGAGCTTTCCAATGACGCGCTCTACGCCCTGACCGATCAGGCCGCGTCGCGCCTGAACACCGAGCCTGGCGTCTGATCGGACGAGCAGGCGAGTGGCCTTACGGCGACACTGGTTGACCTCCAAGTTCCCCCCCCATGTGGAAAGACTTTCGCGCTTTCATAGCCCGCGGCAACATCGTGGATCTCGCCGTGGCGGTCGTCATCGGCGGCGCCTTTGGGACGATCGTCAAGTCGTTCGTGGACGACATCGTCATGCCGCCAATTGGCCTGCTGCTGGGGCGAGTGGACTTC
>JANNJV010000226.1:0-3891 GCA_031395945.1 Gemmatimonadota bacterium
GCTGGAAGGTCCATTTGGGAGGAGGCAGCCGGAGGTTTAGGGCGATGACCTCGCTAGAGGTTGCGGCAGGTGACGACGATGCGCAACAATGGCGCGAACGTGTGCAGCACATAAGCTTCATGAATGCCAGTCGCCATGATCATGGTCCGACGCTTCGTCACTGCCGCGCTGCTAAGCACGGTGCCCGTGATCCTGTCGGCGCAAGCGCCCGCCGCACCGGACCCAATGAAGGGCAGTCTCAAACTCGTGGTGGTGGGATCGAAGGGTGGTTCCGACCAGCCGGTAAAGATGGGCAGGGATGGCAAGCCTGAGCCGCAACCCCTGGCGGGAGCAACGGTGCACCTGAAGGACGGGGCCGTGATCGGCACCACCAGCGATTCGGGAACAGTGACGCTAGGCGACCTGCCGGACGGGCGCCTGGAGCTCACCTTCCGCGCGAAGGGCCACAACGAGCTGCGCTGTCGGTTGCGGGTGCGCGCCGGTGCCCAGGAAAGGATCGACGTACAGATGCTCCCCGTGCGCGCCGTGGCTGTCTGGAACACTTACGGCTGCAAGGCGCGCGGCTGATCGAGGCGCGCCAATCGACTGCGGCGCTCCGCTCTCCTTGACAGCTTAGGAGAACGATTACACATTCTCCTAAGCGCATTAGGAGAACGCATGCCCACCACCGCCGAACTGCTCCCCGGCACCCTCGACGTCCTGATCCTCAAGGCCGTATCACTCGGCAAGCTGCACGGGTACGCCGTGCTGCAGCGCCTCGAGCAGATTTCCGGCGGCAGCCTCCAGATCCAGCAGGGGGCACTCTACCCCGCCCTCTACCGCCTGGAGCATCAGGGGCTCATCAAGAGCGAGTGGGGCACGTCGGACAACAACCGGCGGGCGAAGTACTACCAGCTCACCGCGCTGGGCCGCAAGCATCTGGGTCAGGAGACCGCGAGCTGGAACCGCCTTGCGGAAGCAATGGCTCGCGTGCTCGCCGCCACGCCGCAGGAGATCTGAGCATGAGAGCGCTCATCGCGCGCGTCCGCTCACTCTGGCACGGCGTGCGTCGCGGGAACGCACTCGACGCCGAGATGGAGGAGGAGTTCCGCACGCACATCCAGCTGCGCGCGGCCGACCTGCAGCGCACTGGATTGTCCGCCGAGGAAGCGATACGTCGCGCACGCGTGGAGTTCGGCGGCACGTACAACTACAGCCAGCAGGGACGCGAGCAACGCGGCCTGCGCTGGTTCGACGCGTTGCATTTCTCCTGGCTCGACGTCCGGCTCGGCGCGCGCATGCTGCGCAAGTATCCGGGGCTCACTCTCGTGAGCAGCCTGGCAATGGGCGTGGCGATCGCCGTCGCCGCCGGCGGTTCCACCATCGCCTCCATTCTCACAGAGCCGAACCTGCCGCTGCCCGAAGGCAATCGCGTCGTCGGCATCCAATTGTGGGACACGGAGCGATGGTATCCGGATCGGCGCATCCTGCACGACGTAGCAGACTGGCGTCGCCTGCGCACCATCCAGGACGTCGGCGCGTTCCGCCCCGTGGTCCGCAACCTCGTCAACGATCTGGGACACGCGGAGATGATCCGCGCCGCCGAGATGAACGCGTCGGGTTTCCGCACCGCGCGCGTGCGTCCGTTGCTCGGGCGCTACCTGGTGGACGAGGACGAGCGCCCCGGCGCGCCGAGCGTCGCCGTGATCGGTCACCACGTCTGGCGAAGCAGGTTCGGGGCGGACTCCGGAATCGTCGGGCGCAGGATGCGGTTCGGCGCAAACGAGTACACGATCGTCGGCGTGATGCCCGAAGGGTTTGCCTTCCCCGTGAGCTACGAGATGTGGGTGCCGCCAACGGTGAGCGCGGAGCAGTACCCGAAGCGACGCGAGGGCCCCGCGCTCTTCGCCTTCGGACGACTTGCTCCGGGCGTCACACTCGACGACGCGCGCGCCGAGCTGGCCACCATCGATGCCGCGATCGCCAAGACACACCCGGAAACCAATCGCGCGGTGCGCGCCCGGGTGCTTCAGTTCGCGCCTTCCTGGTGGGAGATGGACAGCCCTGAAGTCCGCGCGATCATCGCCGCCGCGCGTCTCATCATGCTGCTGCTGCTGCTCGTGATCAGCGTGAACGTGGCGATCCTCGTGTACGCACGCACCGCCACGCGCCAGGGCGAGATCGCCGTGCGCAGCGCGCTCGGCGCCAGCCGTACCCGCATCGTCTCGCAGCTCTTCGGCGAAGCGCTGGTGCTAGCGGCGCTCGGCGCGGCGGTTGGACTGCTGATCCTCTCCGGGATCGCCGCGCGCATCGACCAGATCTTCGCGGCGCTCAGCATCGCGGCGATGCCCTTCTGGATGAAGTTCGAGGTATCCGATACGACGATCGGGTATCTCGTCGCGCTCGCGGTGGCCAGCGCGGTGGTCATCGGCGTGATTCCCGCGCTGCAGCTCACAGGGCGACGCGTGCAGCTGCGTCTCCAGCGCCTGGCCGGTGGTCATTCCACACTCAGCATGGGACGAGCGTGGACGGCGCTCATCATCATCGAGGTCGCGCTCACCGTCGCCATCCTGCCCGCCGCGGTCCGCTTCGCCGGGGACTGGATCACCACCACGATGCGCGGCCCGGGATTCCCCGCGGAACAGTACGTCTCGGCGATGGTCTACCTCGAGCGGCCAGAGCAAGCCAGTCTGGTGACGCCCGAGGAGTCGAGCGCGTTCCTGGCGCGCTTCGGCAAGGCGCGCGCTGAGCTGATGCGACGCCTCGAGAAAGACCCCGAGGTGCTGCAGGCCACCTACACGAATGGCATTCCCGGTAACGAAGGCGGCAGCCGCTTCGAGATCGACTCGCTGACGCTGGCCGACACGTCGCGTCTCAAGGACGGACTGCCGCGGCGAGCGCTCTACCCCAGCGTGCGCTCGGCGAGCGTGGACATGAGCTTCTTCAGGACGCTCGACATCCCGCTGCTGGCCGGCCGCGACTTCGCCATCTCGGACAGCGGTGCCAGCGTCGCGATTGTGAATCGCCAATTCGTGGATTCGCTCCTCTCCGGACGCAACGCGATCGGACGCCGCATCCGTGCCGTCTCGTTCGAGCGCGACCAGGTGCGCCCCTTCCCGTGGCAGGAGATCATCGGCGTGGTCGAGAACTTTCCCGCCAACATGGCGTTCGACAGCCCGCGCGCGGCGATCTACGACCTCGGCGCGGGCGGGCGGATCTATCCGGCGACCGTTGTACTTCGGACGCGCGGAGATCCCGCCGCGTTCGGGCCGCGCCTGCGCGCCATTGCGCTCGAGGTGGAACCGGCCTTCCTGGTTCACAACGTGGGCCCTCTGGACGCGGTCATCCAGGCGACGCACCTGCCGCTGCAGTGGCTGGCGCTGTCGCTTGGCGTCGTCACGCTGAGCGTTCTGCTGCTTTCCGCTGCCGGCGTGTACGCGCTGATGTCGGTGATCGTGACGCAGCGTCGTCGCGAGATTGGCATTCGCGTCGCGCTCGGCGCCGACCACTGGCGCGTGCTGTCGAGCATCTTTTCGCGCGCCGCCGCCCAGCTGGGCGCCGGAGTCGCGGTCGGGATCGGCCTGGCAATTTTGGTGAACGGCGGCATCGAGGGTTCGCTGCTGGGCCCGAAGAGCACCGTGATCCTCGCGGCGGTCACGGTCTTCATGCTTGGCGTCGGCGCGCTGGCGGCGCTGCAACCGGCGCGACAAGGACTGCGCATCCAGCCGACCGAGGCGCTCAAGGCCGAATGAATCCTTGGTCGTCCATTGCAGGCATTCACGACAAAGGGTCCAAGGATCAACCATGGGATCGCGACTAGCGGGTGATGCGCAGGAATCGCGGCGCTGGAATCGAGACGTATGCCACTACCCCTCGCGGTGTGGGCGCCAGTCCGATGCGAACGGGGACATC
>JANNJV010000291.1:0-21708 GCA_031395945.1 Gemmatimonadota bacterium
CGCCGTACGGCGTCGTCAGGCGCGCGTACGACGACGTCGAGCGGTGGCTCGGTCACGACCTCGAGTGGCGGGCAAGTGGTCGTCAAGAAGAACACCAAACGCGACGCCGCCATCGGCGCGGCCGCGGGTGCCGTCATCGGCGCAACCACCAGCCGGAACAGGGTCAAGGGCGCGGTGATTGGCGGTGTGATTGGCGGCGTGTTGGGCGGTGTGATTGGCAACAACGTGGACGTACAGAAGACCAAAAAGCCCTAGGGCGACAGGGCTGCGCCTCGCCGCGGTTCGTGATTGACCGCCGCGAGGCCCACCGCTACGTTAATGTCGCGATTCGGCGCGCCGGTTGCGTCGTCCAGCGATCACGTGTAAGGGGCCTGGCTCGCGCGGGGTCCCTTTTTATTTCGCGGTCGGCCCCTCAGTTCAACATCTTCACCAGGCGAGTGCAGTGATGCGTACCCAGGGCGTTGTGAAGTGGTTCAATGACTCGAAAGGTTTCGGTTTCATCACCCCGGACGGCGGCAGCAAGGATTGCTTCGTCCATTACTCTGCCATTCAGGGCAACGGCTTCAAGTCGCTTGCTGAAGGCGATCGCGTCGAGTTCGACGTGGTCGAGGGCCAGAAGGGTCCGGCGGCGGAAAACGTCACCAAGGTTTAAGAAAAGCTTGGGCTTTGGGCTTTGGGCTCTGGGACTTGGGCTCTCGAATCATCAGAGCCCAAAGCCCAGAGCCCACAGCGTTTTGAACGCCAACGCGTGATCTGAATCGATGGCAAAGGAAGAAGCGATACAACTCGAAGGCACCGTCACCGAGGTGCTCCCCAACGCCACGTTCCGAGTGACGTTGCCCAACGCGCACACCGTGCTGGCCACGCTTGGCGGCAATATGCGGCGGTTCCGAATCCGCGTCCTGCAGGGAGATCGCGTCACGGTAGAGGTCTCACCGTACGATCTGACCCGCGGCCGCATCACGTTCAGGCACAAGATCTGACGTTTAGGTAGCCGCCCGCTCCAGCCGGTCGGCAATGGCGGCCCAAGCCGCCGAGCCGGGTGGCCGCTCGATCAACACGACGTCGCACCCCGCTTCGTCGAGCGCGTGCATGGCAGCGTACAACTCGCGCGCGTACGACTCCGGGTCGCTCGGCATCTCCTTGACCACGGCGGCATCGACGCGCATGAAGACCATGGCTCCCACGCGCTGGTGGCCATGCCGGTCGTGGATCGCCTGGACCAGGGCATCGCGGCTGAGGAGCCGCACCGCGGCGCGCGGCGCGTAGTGTTTTCCGATTACCCCCGGTGACCGCGCCGCATCGCCAGCTGCCGGCGGCGCGCCAATTTCGGCCGCGCCTGCGACGCGGGCAATGGCCTCGCGCGCGATCATGCCGGGCCGGAGGATGCGCGGCAGAGCGCCAGTGAGATCCACGACGGTGGACTCGATTCCAACCGTCGTTGGTCCGCCGTCGAGCACGAGGTCCACTCGGTCGCCCAGGCCGCGCACCACGTGCTGCGCCGTTGTGGGAGACACCTGGGTCGACAGGTTGGCGCTGGGCGCCGCGATCGGCAGCCGGACCTCCTTCAGCAGCGCCAACGCAATGGGATGGGCGGGCACGCGAAGCCCAACGGAGTCCGTGCCCGCACTCACGATGTCCGGGATGACTGCGGCTTTCCTGACCACCAGCGTGATGGGGCCCGGCCAGAACGCGCGCGCCAATGCGTCGGCCTCCCGCGTCCACTCGAGGGCCAGGTCGCGCGCGTCCTGCGTGCTGAATACATGGACGATAAGTGGGTTGATCGCTGGACGACCCTTCGCGTCGTAGATGCGCTGCACCGCTTCGGGGTCCAGCGCGTTGGCGCCCAGCCCATAGACCGTTTCGGTGGGGAAGGCGACGAGCCGGCCCGCTCGCAGCAGCTCCGCCGCGTCGCGAAGCGCTTCGCGCCGTGCGCCCTCGTCCCCCGTCACCAGCACGACACGCATGCGTACAATTAAACCATGCAGCTCATCGAGTGGATTGCCGCCGTCGCGGGCGCTGCGAGCGTCTATCTCAGCGCGCGCCAGAACATCTGGAGCTGGCCCACAGCCATCGTAAACGTGTCGTTGTACACGTTCATTTTCCTCAGGAGCGGCTTGTTCTCCGACATGGGGCTCCAGGTGGTGTATCTGGCGCTCTCGATTTACGGCTGGCATCAGTGGCTGCACGGCGGCGCGCTTCGCGCGCCGCTGGAAGTGTCGCGGGCCTCGACTCGCGTCTGGCTGGTGTCCGGTATCGCGGCCGTGGTGTTCTGGCTCGCGCTCGCGCGCTACACGTCCACGCTTTCCGGTGTGTCGCTGCCGTATCTCGACGCCGGCCTCACGACGCTGAGTCTCGTGGCCCAATGGATGATGACTCGCAAAATCCTGGAGAACTGGATCCTCTGGATCATCGCCGACATCGTGTACGTGCCCATGTTCATCTACAAGGGGCTGTACGTGACGGGCGGGTTATACGCCGTATTCCTGGTGCTTGCCACGTCGGGATTCGTGCAGTGGCGCCGGAGCTACGGGCTTCGCCGCGCCGCTGACGCTCGGCCGGCGCCCGCATGAACAAGATCGTGCTCACTGGCTCCGAGTCCACCGGGAAAACGGTGCTCGCTCTGGAACTCGGTGCGCACTTTCACGCGCCGGTCTCCACCGAGTTCGTCCGCGAGTACGCGGCGCGCCAGGGCAAACTTGCGTTCGCCGATCATGGCCCCATCGCGCGCGGTCAGATGGCGGCGGAAGACGAGGCGATAGCGCGCGCAACGCGCCTCGTCATTCTGGACACGGACCTCGTGAGCACGGTGGTGTACTGCGAGCACTACTTCGGCCGCGCGCCGGAGTGGATTCGGCCGCGCGCCGGAGTGGATTCGGGATGAGGCTGTCGCCAGGGCGGGGCAGCTCTATCTGTTGTGTCAGCCCGACCTTCCCTGGGCGGCGGATGGCATTCGTGATCGCGCGGAGCGGCGCGACGAAATGCACGCGCTCTTCAGCGGGAAGCTGCGCGAGCTCGGTCTCCCGTTCGTGGAGATCAGCGGCGACAGGGCGGCGCGCGTAGCGAACGCCGTGCGGGCCGTGGAGCGGTTGCTCTCGTAATTCGTCTCAGTGTGCGTCCACGTGAACGCGCGCGACGCCCCGCCTGAAGAGCAAGCGCACACGAATCAGGAGGAACACCGCCACCGACCCCAGGCCGGCGACGAATCCCCACCAGAGCCCCACCGGTCCCATGCCCGTCCCGAAACCCAACCAAAGGCTCACGGGAATGCCGATCAACCAATAGCCTGACAACATCGCGATCAACGGAACGCGGGTGTCGCCCATGCCCCGGAGCACGCCGGCGCCAACGGCCTGAGCGCCGTCCACCACCTGGAACACGCCGGCCACCGGAATGAGGGCCGCCGCGATCGCGATCACCCTCGCGTCGTTGGTGTAGAGCGAGGCCAGTTCGCGCGGCAGTGTCAGGAACAACAGCGCCGTCGTCGCCATGAATCCTCCGCCCAGCACGTACGAAATGCGGGCGGCCCGCCTGGACCGCGGCGCGTCACCGGCCCCAATGCCGTGACCCACGCGCACGGCAGCCGCGGCCGAGACGCCCAACGGAACCATAAACGTCAAGGCGGCGAGGTTCAGCGCGATCTGGTGCGACGCAACCTGCATTGCGCCAAACGTCCCCATTAACAGGCCCACCGCGGCAAACGCACTGTACTCCAGGAACTGCTGAAACCCGATGGGCAGGCCCAACACCAACATGCGCCACAGGGGACCCGCCGCGAAGCTCGCGCGATCCAGGATGCGCAGGTGCGGACGAAGATCCTTCCACGCCATGGCGAAGAGCATCGCGAACATCGCCAGGCGGCTCACCGAGGTGGCGAGGGCTGAACCTGCCACCCCCATTCGTGGCGCGCCCAGATGTCCGAAAATCAGCACCCAGTTGAGAGCCACGTTCATGACGTTCGCGACGACGATCGTCGCGACGATCGGCCAGTTCCGGTTGATGGCCTGCAGCGTCTGTCGCAGCACCCCGAACGCAAGAAACGGCAGCACGCCCAGTGCGCTGATGTGGACGTACGCCGCCGCGTCCGGAATGACTTCCGATGGCTGCCGGAACAGCCGGAACAGCGGCGCCGCGGGAATCATTGCGACCGTGCTCAGAACGCCGAGCCCTAGCGACAGAAGCATGCCGCGTTGCACGGCGCGCGTGATGGCCGGCTGATCGTTTGCGCCCACGGCCTGCGAAACCAGAGGATCCAGCACCATCAGGGCGCCCATCGCGATCACGATCGCGTTGAAAAAGTACAGATTGCCCAGCGCCACCGAGGCCAATGCGTTGGCGGAGACGTGGCCCACCATGAGGGTGTCCACCACACCCATCAGCATCATGCCTACCTGCACCACCACCACCGGGACGGCGATGGCCGTCAATGCGCGCCATTCTGACGCGGGTTGGCGCTCTTCGGGGACGGGGGCGACCGCTAGGCGGGACATTCGGGAAATCTCGCGACGTGGAACCCGATTCGGAAACGCACGTATGGTTGACTTAGGCGCGCGATAACCGCTTTCTTGAACCACCGCTCCGGCCCCAGTCTCCCTATGCCACGTCACCGCACCGCGCTCGTCGCCACGCTGCTCCTGGTTCCTATCGTCGCTGGGGGCTTCCTGCTCCAGGAACCGCCGGCGCGCGCAAACGCCCGCCTCTTCGAGCAGGTGTTGTCACTCGTGACGCGACAATACGTGGACACGCTGAAGAGCACCGATCTGCTGGCGCGTGCCGCGCGCGGTCTGGTGCGGGAGCTTCAGGATCCGTACACGGAACTGTTCACGCCCAGCGAGACGCAGGAATTCGCGCGAGGCACCAACGGCCGCTACGGCGGCACCGGGATGCTGTTGGAAGAGGACGAGGACCGCATCGTGGCCGTGACGCGCGTCTTTCCGAATACGCCCGCAGATGATGCCGGCGTGCGCGACGGCGATCGCATCGTCGCCATCACGGATTCGTCGACCACCGGCTGGGGGCTGAGCAAGGTGTCCGACCGGCTGCGTGGCACGCCGGGATCGAAAGTTGTCGTGACGTTCGAGCGTCAGGACGTGCCGCAACCCATCCGGCTCACGTTCACGCGGCGCGAAGTGCACGTGCCAGCCGTCCCGTTCCGCACCGTCGTCAACGGCATCGGCTACATCCCGCTGCAGACGTTCAACGAGAACGCGGCGGACGAGGTGGAAGCTGCGGCGAAGGATCTGCTGTCACAGGGAGCTCGCGGTCTGGTGCTCGATTTGCGCGACAACGGCGGCGGTATCGTGGAGCAGGCGCTGTCCATCAGCTCCATGTTCCTCAAGGACGATCAGAGCATCGTGAGCGTGAAGGCACGGGGCGCGGCCGACGAGGTGTCCAGGGCCAGCGGCTCGCACGTCGCGCAGGGCATTCCCCTGGTCGTGCTGGCGAACGGTGGCAGCGCGTCGGCTGCCGAGATCGTGGCGGGCGCGCTGCAGGACCACGATCGGGCGCTGGTGCTCGGCGCCACCACGTACGGGAAGGGCCTCGTCCAGTCCTTGTACGCGCTGGACGGCGGCTACTCGCTGAAGCTCACCACCGGCAAGTGGTATACGCCCAGCGGGCGTTCCATTCATCGCGAGCGTCGGGTCACGGACGACGGGCGGGTGCTGGAAGGTCGGCTCCAGGACGGCAGGATCATCGAAGGCGCGCCGGACTCCACCGAGACGGAAGCATCGCGACAAAAGCGGCCGCAATTCCGCAGCGACGCGGGACGCGTCGTGTACGGCGGTGGCGGAATCGTGCCTGATTTTCTGGTGCACGAGGACACCGTGTCCACGCTGGAGCAGGAATTCCTGCGGTCCATCGCCACCAAGGGGCAGCAGATCCGCACGGTGCTCCAGCAGTATTCGTTGGAGCTGCGCGCGGGCGCCAGCCGCGACTACGTGATGAGCCCCATGTGGCGCGCGGAGCTGCGCCGTCGCATGCGCGAGGCCGGTGTGAACATCGAGCCGCGTTTCGATTCCGTGGCGACGCGACTGCTGTCCGACGAGTTGGATCGCCGCGTGGCGCGCCGCGCGTTCGGGGACGCCGAGGCCAAGAAGCGCGCGCTGCACGAAGACCGCGCGCTGATGCGAGCCATCGAGTTGCTGCAGAAGAGCCGCACGCAGCAGGAGCTGCTGCGCATCGCATCCGCGGCGAGCGGCGGTAGATCCGGCATCTGACGCTGGCGGTCAGTAGCGTCGCTTGACCTTGGCCATGTCGCGGCGGTCGCGCTTGGTGGGCCGGCCGCCTTCTTCATACGCCGGCGTTGGCGCAAGGCGGCGCTGCTCCGCCAGCCGCTCGCGCTCCTTGCGGCTGCTCGCGGTCTCTTCGTAGAGCAACTGCGCTTCGCTGGCGGGCCCGCGTCGCTCGGAGAGTGCGCGAACGATCACCACGTGCGTGTTCTGATCTCTGCGGACGCGCACTTCGTCACCGACCTTGACGGTCTTGGCCGGCTTGGCCCGCTCGCCATTCAGTTCGACGTGGCCGCCGTCGATTTCCGCCGACGCCAACGATCGGGTTTTGAAGAACCGCGCGGCCCACAGCCATTTGTCCAGACGCATCGAGCCAACCTTTTTCGGGCGGATGGTGTCAGACCATGCAGAGAAAACGGATTACACGAATGTCAAACTACGAACAAAACCCAGCGCTGCGCCCGACGGTACTGATCCACGAGATCGCTCAGACCGTGTATCGTCCCTCCCCGAGTCAGCGGCCACCGGTTCGTCCGGACGCGACCGACCCACGGATCGCGCATGGAACGCCCCGCGCGGCATGACGCTCTGCTAGCGTCCTAGATCAGCCAGCACCGGTTGGCCGCGCCCGCGGGCGGCCACCGGCCAGCTGGAGACCAGCGCGCCGTCGCGGACGCCGTACACCGTATCCGCGAGATGCACCACGATGCACACGTGGTTGGGGATGAGCTGAACGCGGTCGCCCACGCTGGGTCGCCACGACGAGCGCGTGAGGTCGAGAATCCCGTGCTCCTCCGACATCGATTTCACAACGACATCGGCGTCGTTCCAGAGACACGCGAATCCGTCGCTGGCGGCGCCGCGCATCGGTTCGCGTCCTAGCGCCTTTGCGCCCGCGTCAACCACGGCCTGACCTGGAACGGCGGTGCTCACGACCGTCGCCAACACCGTCAACGCGCAGTCGTCGTGCGTGCACGCACCGATATCCGCCGTCGTCCGGTCGTTGAAGATGTACGTGCCCGGGCGCATCTCGTTCACGCCCGCGATTCGGTGCGTCTCCCAGAGTGTGGGGGTTGAGCCCGCGCTCACGACGTCCATCGGAATGCCCGCGCGCTGAAACGCCTGCCTTGCTTCGGACACCAGCTGGGTCAGCTCCGCGAGCTGTGGCCCATGGTCCGTGACGGGTCCGCGCACGTGACCCGGATAAAAGGCAATCCCGGCAACCTGGAGCTTTGGCAGCGCTTGAACACGCTGCGCCAACGCGACGGCGTCCGCCGGGGACTGGACGCCCACGCGATGCATGCCGGCATCCAGCTCGATCAGGACCCGAATGGTGCTCCCGGCGTCCACCGCGGCGCGCGACAGATCTCGCGCGGCGGTCTCGGAATCCAGGGCAACGGTCAGGCGCACACGCTGCGCCAGCTGCGCCAGTCGTGTGGCGCGCTGCGGACCCACCGGCGGATACATCACCAACAGGTCCTCGCTCGCGTCGCTCATCACTTCGGCCTCGAACGGCGTCGCGCACGTCAGGCCCATGGCGCCGCGTTCGATCTGTTCGTGCGCGAGCGCGGGCGACTTGTGGGTCTTGATGTGCGGGCGCAGCGCAATTCCGTGACGCCGCGCATAGTCGGATCCGCGATCGAGATTCTTCGTCATGCGGTCGAGATCCACCAGCAGGGCGGGTGTTTCCAGCTCGGCGATGTCGGTCATGGGGCGCGCGCGAAGGGAATGGGACAGGAATCGGCCATAACGGGATACCCAGGCAATGATTTAACACATTCAGGCGTCTTCGGACTGGACTGGCGGTGCGAACCGACCCACAATTGAGGTAGCTCCACCCTCCCTCCAAGCGGTTCCCATCCCTCCCGGACCGGCATGTTCGCAGGCGACCTGACCGCCATCGTCTCCTTCATTGGCGTCGTCGTGCAACTCGGGGGCGAGCTCCTGCTCGTTCTTTTGTGTGTGCTGCTGCGGCGCTACGTGCTGCGCCGCGGGTATTTCGCGGCGTGGACTGCCGCGTGGGCGTGTGGCGCGCTGGCCATCATGGCGCTCTGCGTCCGCTACATCATCATGCCGCAACTGGTGAGCGCGCCAATCGACGATTCGTCATGGACGGTGCGAGGGCTGTACCTCACCTATCAGGCTGGCAAGCTGGCCTCGTTCGCGCTTTTCGTGTCCGGCACGGCCATGTACGTCACCGGGTCGCGGCTCCTGGCCTCGCGCTATCTCGTGGTCATCGCGGTCGCGGGCTACGCGGTCATCTCGTTGATCGGCGCTGCCGGGAATCTCAACGAAATGGTGGTCTGGCAGGCACCGGTGGCGGTCGTAGCCCTTGGAACCTGCGCGGCGCTGCTTTTCACGCTCCCGCCGTCGCGTCGCACCCTTGGCAGCATGGCGGGCGGCGGAACGTTCGCTGCCCTGGCTAGCCTCTGGCTCGTCTACGGCATCGCGTTCGGAATCCGCGCCAGCCAGGTGGTCATGCCGTCCTGGGCTTCCGCTGTGGTGAATTTCAACACGTACTTTGACCTGCTGCTCAACACAGCGCTTGGATTCGCGATGGTGGTGCTGTTGATGGAAGACGCCAAACGCGAGGTGGATGATGCGCAGGCAGAGCTGCGAGTGCAGCACGATCAACTGCGCCGCGCGGCGCTGTACGATTCGCTCACCGACTCGTTGAACCGGCAGGCCTTCGCGCAAGGCGTGGGGCTGGACATGGCACGCGGTACGTTCGGCACCGTGGTGATCGCCGACCTGGACAACCTCAAGGCGGTCAACGACGCCTTTGGGCACGCCGCGGGCGACCGGCTGCTGCGGCAATGCGCCGACCTGCTGCGCACCACGCTCCGCCCGTACGACAAGCTGTATCGCTGGGGCGGCGACGAGTTCCTGCTGGTGATGCCATCTGCGCGCGGCGACGACGTTGAGATGCGGTTGCGCGAAGTGCTCGGCCGCGCCGAGCCGGTGGAGGTGTCCAGCGGCAGACGTATCGTGACCCTGGAAGTCAGCTTGGGAACGGCCGACTACACCAGCGCCGAGGGATTGGATGATTGCATCCAGCTCGCGGACGAGGCGATGTACCGGCAGAAGAACGCG
This sequence comes from Gemmatimonadota bacterium, assembly GCA_031395945.1. Taxonomy (GTDB): domain Bacteria; phylum Gemmatimonadota; class Gemmatimonadetes; order Gemmatimonadales; family Gemmatimonadaceae; genus DASPMP01. The sequence continues at coordinate 9,324 of JANNJV010000291.1, forward strand.
CGCAAATCACCGGTGCAGGGCGTCCCGTCGCTGAACCCGCCGCCAGCTCCCGTCTCGGTCCCGTTCTGACCGCTCAGCGCCGTAGGGACGCGGGGCGCGCCGCCGCGCGGCGCGCCCGCTTGATGCGCTGGAGTCCTACGAGCACAACGACGATCGTGACCGCTATCCATGCCCAGGCGAAGAACCGCTGCTGCCGTGCGGGGGTCTGTGCGAGGTCCAGAGCGTAATACGCCGTGATCGCGATAACATGAACTGCGGCGACGCTCGTGAGGAATTCGAGAAAGCGACGGCGGGTAGGCGACGTGGGCAGTTTCATGTGCATTACCTTCGTGGCGTGTCTATCGACGCTCACAGCGAGCTCGTCTCGCCAAATGTATCGCGGCGTGGTACGGATCGTGACCATTTGCGGCGCATGTACAACGGGGTGTTCCATGCGCTCGTGATGGTGGCGACACTGGCGTGTCAGCAGGGCGAGCGCCGCGAGGCCACCGGTGACGTGGCCGGCGTTTTGCCCACCGCGCCCGTGCCAATTCCTTCCACGGATCCGGACGTCCGCGCCGCGCAGACGGCCCTGGCCGAGGGGCGCGCCGTGTTGGCGACGAAGACCATCATGCCAGTATTGCGCGCGCCGGAACGGCGCACCCCTGAAGCGCTGCTGGTTGCCGCGCGCGCGGCAGCTGATTGGCGCGGTTGGACTCTGGTGCGCGCCACGCTCGCGTTCGAGCCGTGGCTCTCCACGCGCTTCAACGGCGAGGGGCTGGAGCTGCTGGCCCGCAGCGCGCTGGCGCGCGATGAAACGGTGGAGGCGCGGAAGTACGCGGAGGCCGCACTGCGGGCGGGAAGCGAGCCCGGGGCACGCGCCGCGCGGCTGGTGCTCCTGGCCCGAGCGCTCGATCGTTTGGACGTACGAGACAGCGCAGCTGCGACTTACCGTAGAGCGGCAGACATGCTGCCGTCCGCGCGCGATTGGCTGTTGCTGCGCGCCGCGGGCTCCACCACCGACGCTGGCGCGCGCGACCGCTTGTATGGCGCGGTGAAAGTGGCTGCCGCGCGCGGACGCATTGCCAATACCGAGGCGCAGGCGCTGGAGCGCTTCGGGATGAACCTGGCCGCGGCCAATGCCTACGAAAAGATCGGCGACCTGCCCTCGGCGTACCGTCTTCGCCTGGCCAGCGACAACGCCGGTCAACGCGCTACTCTGCGCGCGGGGCTGCTGGGGTATCTCCAGCGCGACGCGAGCGGTGATGATCTCCAGCGCGGCCTCGAGGTACTGGACGCAGCCTATCCGCGGCTGGACCTCACGTCCGAGTTGATCGCGACTCGGCGATCGGCGGAGGGCGGTGTGCCCAGCCGCGCCGTCGCGGGATTCTCGCGACTTCCGACAGCCGCGCTCACGGACGCGGATGTGATCGCGTGGGCGCGCGCGCTCATCGCCATTGGCAGACCGGTCGATGCCGCGACGCGGATCCGCACTCGCACCTTCGGCGCCGCCGCTGCGGCCGAGGCGATGTACCTCCGGGGCCTGGGTCTGGTCCGCTCCGGCCGAACCACCGCGGCGCGAACCACGCTGCGGCAGCTAGTGGCCCGGCATCGCACGACCACCTACGCGGCGGACGCGCTCTATCTCCTGGCCGACATCGAGAGTGACGGACGGGACGCGCGAGCGCGCGATCTATTCTCACAATCCTGTCTCAGCAAGCCCGCGGGTGGGTTCTCGGATAACGCGTGTTTCCGATCGGGCATCCTGAGTTACGTGTTGGGCAACACTGCCCGCGCGGCGTCTGCCTTTGATGAGGTAGAAGCCCGCTTTCCAAATTCCTCGGAAGCGCTGCCCGCCTTGTACTGGTCCGGCCGCGCATGGGAGCGCGCGCGCAACCAGGCGTTCGCGCGCGAGCGCTGGAGCCGCGTGATGGAGCGCGAGCCCTACTCGTACTATTCGACGCTCGCCGCCAAGCGGCTCGGCGTGGCCCCGCTGGCGCCGCCGCCATCATCACTGCCGCGTTCGCCCCAGTTCCAGCCGGCGCTGGCGCGTGCGGCGGTGCTCGATCAGCTGGGGATGGAGGTCGAGGAGCGGCACGAGTACGACGGCATCGAATCCGCTGCGACCGAGAAGCCGGAGCTGACACTGGCCGCCGGCGCCGCGCTGCTGGATCGCGGCGAAGTCACGCGGGCCATCAGGCTCGGGTGGCGGGCCATCGTCGCCGGCCGCGCGCCAGGCGACTCGACCGCCAAGCCCGACGAGCGTGGTTATGCGCTGGTCTATCCCATGCTGCGAGACGTGGAAGTGGAGCTGGTAGCCCGTGCGCACGAGCACAACCTCGATCCCGCGCTCGTCGCCGCCGTCATCCGGCAGGAGTCCAGCTGGAATCCGCGCGCCGTGTCACGCGCGGGCGCGCGTGGCTTGATGCAGGTCATGCCCAGCGTGGGGCAGGACATCGCCCGCTCGCGCCGGTATCCTATGTGGGATCCCGGATTGCTCTTCGATCCGGAAGTGAGTCTCGATCTGGGCACGACGCACCTGCGCGCGGCGCTTTCGTCGTACAGCAGTCCGCATCGCGCGCTGGCCGCTTACAACGCGGGCGGCTCACGCGTTCGACGCTGGGTCCGGCGCGCGGGCGCTGGCGACCCCGAACTCTTCGTGGAGCGAATTCCGTTTCCCGAAACGCGGGACTATGTCCGGATCGTGCTGCGAAACGCCGAGATGTACCGGTCGCTCCACGGCCTCACCAAATAGAACCGCGAGTACTCGCGCAACAAGCACCGCGGGTACTCGCGATCGGCGGTCGTCATTGCCGTCCTATTTGCCAGCGTCGTTTACCAGCCCGGCGCCATCTGTACTCCAACCACCCAATCCTTGCTGGGCCGCTGGAACGGATGCGCGATGTATGTCTCCAGGATCATGTAGCCCAGGATGTTCGCGCGGAACGACACACCCGTACTGAATACCGGGATGCGTTCGGCGCAGGGCTTCGAAAAGCCGGAGAGCGTCACGTCAGTGGCGCAGTTGGCCGGCGTGTTATTCGCCTCCTTGGCCCACCGGAAGCTCGGGTTCTGATTCGAGGTCCACGCGACACCGGCGTCGAAGAACGGCGAGATCTCCAGCGGCAGATACGGGAAGTTGAGCAGACCGAATCCGCTGGTTCCGAAGAGCGGGATACGCAGCTCCGTGTTGATCACGCCAACGCGGCTTCCCACCAGCCGGTCGAATGCGGGGCAGCGCGGCGTTGTGCCACCCAATCCGGCCACGCATTCCTCTGACGTGAAGGAGCCATACCCGTAGCCGCGGATCAGCGTCTCTTCACCCAGATAGATGGGCGACAGTCGATCGTAGTTGTCCGCATCGCGACCGTACCGGCCGTAGTGCATGGCGCGGAACGCCAGGGTCAATGGCCGTTTGAAGAAGTATCTCCGCGCGTCGGCGAGACCCGTGTTGAACACCACGGTGCCGACTGTGGGGGCCACCTCGAAGCGATATCGCGTGCCAGCGATGGGCGAGGTGAACCCACCGTACGAGTTGTCGCCGACGAACGCGGCGCTGCCCTGTGCGTAGTACACGGGCGGCGGGCCGGCCGTGTCCTGGATAGAACGATCCAGCAGTCCCCCACCGGGCGTGATGAGGTCGCGCACGATCTGCTGACTGAATCCCAGGCGCGTAGCCGATGCCCCAAGCTCGAAGCGTTTCGTCTGGCTGAAGGGATATTGTCCCGACAGCGACGCCTGATCCACGTAGATGCGTTGCAGCACGGTCGATACGAGATAGTTGCCACCCGATTGCTGTACCTGTTGATATCCGGTGAGGTAGGGGACGTGCTGGATGCCCGCGAGCCAGTTGAGCCGGCGCTTCAGGTTCGAGTAATAGAGAGCGCCGCCGAAATCCTTCACCGTGCCGTTCGCCTGCACGGCGCTGAAGATCTGTTGATCACCAAGCTGGTCGCCCCACAGCGCCGAAATGCCGCCCTGCACGCCGGTGCCGAAATACCCACCCGCGGTGACGCCGATGGATGGCTGGCCCAGCGCGTCGAGCCCGAATGACGGCCGGTAGGGCACCGTCCGGAACTCACTGCCGGACACGAGGCCGGAGATCGGATCACTGAGATAGCTCGCGACGGTCATGTTGCCGGCGACGTCACCCGGCGGGAGCGTGGCGGCGCTCGCGACGCGTATGCCGGTCACGATGGGCACCGGTTGCCCGACCAGTTCGGGCGGCTCGAGTGCGACGATCTCATGGCCCTGGCCCTTGAACACAGTGAACATCAGCGTCCCGGTTTTCTGCGCGACCGTGATCGCTGGCGAGAGGCCCGTGATGCCACTAACCCCCGTGGCCAGCCGAGTGATCCGGAAGATCTGTCCGCTCGCGAGATCCATGCGATAGACGTCGCTGATGCCGTCCTGGTCCGAGACGAAGAACACATTCTGGCCGTCGCTGGAGAACTGCGGCGTGATGTGCTTGCCTTCCGCGAAACCCTGGCGAACCGTGATCTCCCCGCTGGCCACGTCCACAGTAGCGATTTGCAAGTCGCCGAAGGTGAGCTTTGCGAAGTCGGTGCTCGACGCGCGGTCCGTGGCGAACGCGATGGTGCGGCCGTTGGGAGAGAACGCCGGTTGCAGGTCCGCATACTTGTCGTTCGTCAACCGCCGCACCGCGCCCGTTTCCATGTCGACCAGATAGAGATCGCTGATGCCGCCGACGCTACCGGAGAACGCCAACTGCCGGCCGTCTGGCGACCACGCCACGTTGTAGATCGCGCCAACGTTGCCCGGACGGAATTTTCGCTCGATGTCACCGTTGGCCGTGCGCAGGATCGTGATCTCGTTGTTGCCGTCGTCGTACACGATGAACGCGAAGCGCTCGCCATCGGGCGAGAACGTGCCCGACGACTGTAGAAAGCTGATGGCGTCGAAGTGCCCATCGCTCTGCGGGCCGGCCAGCTGCCGAACGATCTTGCCCGTCTTGGCGTCCGCCAACACGAGATCGATCCCAAACAGGTTCGTCTTCGTCGTGAAGAACGCGACAAACCGTCCGTCGGCGCTCAACGAGGGTCCCACGTTGTACTCGCTGGGCTGCTTCAGCGCCACCACGGTGCGGCCCGCGCTGTCGGGATGCGTCCGCCCGACGATCTGTCCGGCGTAAAACGCCTTGTTCGCCATGGCCCAGTCCTTCGACAGCGAATCGCTGCTCAGGCCCAGGGACCGCACCAGCGCCTGATCCCAGCCCACACGCAGTGACGTCCGAAACACGTCCACGACCGCGCGATCGCCCCAGCGTCCGCCGATGTAGGCCCACAGCGCCTGGCCATACCGGTACGGGAAGAAGCGCGGATCGGTGGTGAGCTGCTTGATGGTCGGGAACGTGTCCCGCATTACGGCGTCGCGCATCCACATCGCCGAGTGCGCATCGTTTCTCCCCAGCGAGAAGTACTCGGCCATGCCTTCGATGAGCCACAGCGGCAGCGCGGACATGCGCGCCAGGCCGCCCTGCCCGGGCGCCGTCTCGGCGATGTTGTACTGGAATACGTGCACCAGCTCGTGGCCCAGCACGTGTTCGTCGTCCGCGTACACGCCGGTGAACGGCTGCACGACTCGCGTTCGAAGCCCTTCGGTTACGCCGCCCGTCCCTTCGGACAGCTGATCGCCGATGACGTTCGTCTGCTGGAAGTCCGGATGATCGGCATACAGAACTATGGATTTGCGATCGAACTGATGCCGGAAGATGTCGGAGAGCCTGGTATACCACCGCTCTTCCTGACGGGCGGCGTCCCGGACGCGCAGCGACTCTGCGGGATAGAAATACAGATCGAAGTGATCCGACTTCAGGATGCGCCAGTCGAACTTCTCGTACTGGACCTTGTTGCGGCCGAAATACTGAGCGTCGGCCGGACGCACACCGGCGACGGCAGTGATCAAGGCGACCGCCGCGAACCGGATTGAACGCATTGTCATGAATGCCCCAGGTGGCGAACGAGGGATGGTGCGACGACGTGAGTCGAAACCAGTGAAACCCGTACCAATCCCAGCCTGAGGGCGGGCAAGGGGTGTGCCGACGACTCGATGGCTGCTCCACGTAGCGTTGCGGGTCGGCGCGACTTCCTTAATAGTAGGGGACGCCATCGATTCTTCCCAAGGTTGAACTACATGAAGCGCCGTTCGAGTTACAAGGTCACGTTTCTCGATCGGCACGGCCCCGCCGGCGTGATACGGCTCAAAGCCGCTGCCTATGGCGCGATCGTGTTTGGCCTGTCACTGCCAATGTTCGGTCTCCTGACGGCCAAGATCGGGTTGACTGGCCTTGCCGCCATAACATTTACACTCGTAAGCGCGCTTACCCTGTCTGTCGCCGCCGCAATTGCTGGTCTGCGGGGCGGGCAGGCCGCCGGCGACTTCATGAGGTTCCTCACGGCAGGTGGTTCTGGAACTCCGTACGAGGAGCAATTCTCCCAGGAGCAGGCGCTCGTGATGCAGCGCGACTATGCCGGCGCACTGACGCTATTCGAGCAGCGCATCAAGGGCGCGCCGGGCGAACCCCGCGTGCGAATCGCCGCCGCGGACCTGTACGCCACGCACGGCGCAAATCCCAAACGCGCGGCGGAACTGTACCGGGAGGTCCAGCGGATCCCGGAGCTCATGTCCGGTCACGATATCTACGTCTCGAACAAGCTCGCCGACCTCTATCTCGGCCCCCTGCGCGAGCCGGGTAGAGCGCTCGTCGAATTCCGGCGGCTGGCGGACCGCTATCCGGGCAGCGCCGCGGCGGGCCACGCGAAAATGGCGTTGGCCAACCTCAAGGAAGACATGATCAGGGATCACGCGTCCTCATAGCCCGCCCGGCGGTCGCGCTTCTTGTCGCTGACGTGCTTCTTCAGACGCAGGCGCGCCTCTTTCGCGGCCCTTCCGGGCCGCGTTTTTTTTCGCGCCCTGGGAATCACCAGCGCCCGCCGGATCATTGCAGCCAGCCGTGCTTCGGCATCCTCGCGGTTCCGCGATTGGCTGCGGAAGGCGCTGGCCACTACCCGTACGTTGCCCTGCGAGTCCACGCGTCCGCTCAGCTTGTCAAGCAAACGCTCCCGCTGGAGCGGCGTCACTGAGCGCGACGCGCCTGGGTTCCACACCAGCTCGACCCGCGTGGACGACGTATTCACATGCTGGCCGCCCGGACCGCCGGCGCGCGAAGCGCGGAACGTCAGCTCGTGCCGCGGAATAGCCAGTGAGTCATTGACGACGAGCGCGGATGCCGCGCTCACAACCGGACTTCGCGATCCGTCAGGAGCGCCTTCGCGTCGCGGACTGGCGCTGCCGGGCTGCTTGGGCCCTTCACGGCGGCGTCGCCATGCACGACGCGAACCGCCGCCACGCGCCTTCCGTCCATAGCCACCACCTCGAGTTCCCCGCCCGAGAACTTCACCCGGTCGCCCATCCGCGCCAGTCGCCCCAGTTCGCCAAAAACATAGCCGCCCAGTGTGTTCCAGTCGCCGTCGGGGATGTCGAGCTCGTAGTCCGACCGCACGTCCACCAACGACATCGATCCCGCCAGTTCCAACACGCCGTTGGTCTCGACCGCCTGTCGTGTGGCAAAGTCGTATTCGTCGTTGATGTCGCCGATGACCTCTTCGATCAGGTCCTCAAGCGTGAGTATGCCAGCAGTGCCTCCGTACTCGTCCAATACCACGGCCATGTGCGCTCGCGTACGCCGCAGGTCGTCCAGCACGCGCTCGGCGCGCCGGTTGTCAGGCACGTACAGCGTGGGCCGCACATGTTCGGAGAGCACGAACGGCTTGTCCACCTCGTGCAGCCAGAGGTCCTTGGCCAGGAAGACGCCGGTGACGTCATCAAGGCTCTCGGTATAGATGGGATAGCGAGAATAGCGCTCGGCGCGAAGGATCTCCCAGACTTCTTCGGAAGTGGCGTCGATTGGAAGCGCCACGATGTCGGTCCGCGGGCGCATGACGTCGCGCGCCTTTTTTTCGTGGAAGTCGAAGACGCCGGCCAGCATCGCGGTGTCCGACTTGTCCAGCCGACCATGCTCCCCCGCCTGCGTCACCAGCAGCCGAAGCTCATCCGGAGAGTGGATGTGCTCCAACTCGGACACTGGTTCGATCCGGAAGAACCGGAGCAACATGTTCGCGGCGCCGTTTAACACCCAGATCGCGGGATAGGCGAGCGTGGAGAAGAGCATCAGCGGACGAGCCACGATCTTGCTCACGCGCTCCGGCTTGGTGAGCGCGAGGTTCTTGGGCGCTAGTTCGCCCAACACGATGTGCAGGAACGTGATGATGATGAACGCGGTGGTGATCGCTGCGGCAGAGTGCACGGCGGCGGAAGGGACGCCGATGCCCATGGCTCCGAACGCGCGGCCGATGAGCGTGGCCACGACGGGTTCGCCGATCCACCCCAGCGCCAGCGACGACAGCGTTATCCCGAGCTGCGTACCCGAGATGACCCGATCGAGGTGCTTTAGGGCCTTCTGGACGACTCTGGCACTCGCATCCCCTGCATTGGCCAGTTCATCGATGCGACTCCTGCGGACCGCCACCAACGCGAACTCGGCCGCGACGAAAAATCCGTTCGCGAGAACCAGCAACAAGACCAAGCCGAGTCCCAGTCCCGGACCAAGTCCAGAGGTTCCTTCAGCTGCCGCAACTGAAAGGAGCAATGTCATAGGCTTGATAGAAACTCAACCAATAGCGAATCGTCCAGACTTATAGCAGAATGCCATAGTCCGACACCCCATCCGCGTCTCGCACTTTGCAAGACACTCCAACTGATCGCCCGTCCAGGCAGTCGCCTCGGATGGGACGCCCCCAAATGACCGTGATGCTGGATCCGCGCCGTCTGCTGCGCTGGATCTACATCGGACGGCTCATCATTGCCGTCGCGATTTTCCTCGCGGCCGTTCTGGTCTGGACACAGGGTGAGCTGCTGGACCTGTTGGTGGCGTCGCTGGCGTTCGCGCTCGCGACCGGTGTCACCGTGGCGTCCTGGGCGTACTCCGAAATCTACAAGCGCCCGCTTCGCACGGACTTTCTGTACCTGCAGAGCATCTTCGACCTCCTGCTGGTGACGGCGGTCGTGCACGTGACCAGCGGCGTGAACTCCCAGTTCGCGGCGCTGTACATCCTAGTCATCGCGGCGTCGTCACTGTTGCTGCCGCTGGGCGGCGGGTTGCTGATCGCGGCGCTGGGGAACGTGCTCTACGTGGCGGAAGTCATTTTCTTTGCCTCGGGCACGCAGCTGACGGTCGCGGTCTGGTTGCAGCTCGGGGTGTTCACCGCGGTGGCGCTGGGCAGTGGCTACCTCGCGGTGCAACTGCGGCGGGAAGGCGAAGGGAAGGCGACTCTGGTCGCGGAGCTGATGCAATTGCAGCTGCGGGCCGAAGACATCCTCCGCAACATCCGCAGCGGTGTGCTCACGGTGGACTCCGATGGCCGGCTCCTGTATGCCAACCCGATGGCCGAGCAGATGTTGGAGCTGAACCTCCTGGAGCGCATCGGCCAACCCATCCTGGAATCGATCGCGAATGTGGCGCCCGATCTGGCTCACGCCATCAAGAGCTCGGTGGCGGATCGCGTGCGCACCACGCGCGCGGAAGCGGTAGTGACTACTCGCGCCCGGGCGTTTCCGGTGGGTGTGACCACGACGCACACCGAAGGCGATGGCCAGCGGACATCTCGGACCAGCACGGCGATCTTCCAGGACATCTCGGACGTCAAGCGCATGGAGGCGCTGCGGTTGCGCGCGGAACGACTGGAAGGCGTCGCAGAGCTGTCGGCCGCGCTGGCGCACGAGATCAAGAATCCGCTGGCCTCCATTCGCAGCGCCACGGAGCAGCTCTCTCGCGTCCCGCACGCCACCGAGGACGAGCGAACTCTCTCGACACTCGTGATGCGCGAGTCGGACCGGCTGTCACTCCTGCTGAGCGAGTTCATCGACTTCGCGCGCGTGCGCGTCGCCCGAGCCGAGCGCGTGAGCGTCGTAGACATCGTACGGGCCGCGGCATCCCTGGCCACCGCGCATCCCGACAGCCAGTCCGTTGAAATCATCTGCGATCTGCCGGCAGACGGAGCGCTCATCGTGGAGGGCGACGAAGATCTGTTGCATCGGGCGCTCTTCAACCTGACGCTCAACGCGGTTCAGGCGTCCCCTGCCGCCGGCAAGGTGCGACTCGAGGCCGCGATTCTTGACAGGGCGCACATGCCGTTGGGCGCCGGTTTCGAGTCGGGCAGTGTGGCCATACGTGTCAGCGACCAGGGTCCCGGCATAGCCATGGGCATTCGCGATCGCCTCTTCGATCCCTTTTTCACCACCAAGCCCGGTGGGTCGGGGCTCGGCCTCGCCGTCGTGCACCGGGCCATCGAGGCGCACCGCGGCGTGGTCTTCTTCGACAGCACCGACCGAGGCACGCGTTTCACCGTCATACTTCCGCGCACCCGCTCGGGAGCGAGCAACACCTTCGGAGCAAGCTCCTGATGTCCAACGAAAGTCCTACGCGCGTACTCGTGGTGGATGACGAGGCGGCCATTCTCGACACGCTGCGCATCCTGCTGCGCAATGAGGGCTTCGAACCGCACACCGCGCACGGCGGCCAGGCCGGCCTGGATCAACTGCGCGAACTGCGTCCCGACATCGTCCTCACCGACATCCGCATGCCGAACGTCGGCGGCGTGGAAGTGCTGGCCGCGGCACGCGAGAGCGACCCGGACATGCCGGTGATTCTCATGACGGCGCAGGCTACGCTGCAATCGGCCATGCAAGCGGTGAATGCGGGCGCCTTCTACTACATCCAGAAGCCGTTCCGCAACGACGAGCTGATCGCCATTCTGCGACGTGCCGCGGAGCACCGTCGGTTGCGCGTCGAGAACCGGACGCTAAAGCAGGAGATCCGCCGTCGCACCAAGACGGACGGCGATCGGCCCGTGGGCAACTCCAAGGTATGGCTTGACATTCTCCGGCTGGTCGAGACCGTGGCGCCAACGGAGTCCACGGTGCTCATCCAGGGTGAGTCAGGGACCGGCAAGGAAGTCGTCGCGCGGTTCATCCACGAGCTCTCCAATCGCGCGGACGGCCCGTTCCTTTCCATCAACTGCGGTGCGCTACCCGAGGGGCTGCTGGAGTCGGAGCTCTTCGGCCACGTGAAGGGATCGTTCACAGGCGCAGTGAAAGACAAAACCGGCCTGTTTACCGCGTCCGCAACCGGCACTTTCTTTCTCGACGAGATTGGCGAGACCACGCCGGCGACGCAGGTGAAACTGTTGCGCGCCCTGCAGCACCGCGAGGTAATTCCTGTGGGTGCCACTGAAGCCATTCCTGTGGACTCGCGGCTGATCGCCGCGACGAATCGCGACCTGGACGAGGACATCAAGTCCGGCCGCTTCCGCAGCGATTTATACTACCGCCTCAATGTCATCTCGATCTATCTCCCTCCGCTGCGGAAGCGACGCGACGATATCCCGGTGTTCGCCGAGCACTTTCTCCAGCGGATCGCCGAGCAGCGCAGTGAAGGGCCGAAACGGATCGACTCCCCGGCGCTCGAAGCGCTGCAGGAGTACCAGTGGCCCGGCAACGTGCGCGAGCTGGAAAACGCGCTCGAGCGCGCCGTGATTCTCACGCCCGGCCAGCAGATAGGCCTGGACGTGCTCCCCGAGCGCGTGACGCAGCGCAAGGCCGAGCCTCTGGTGTCCGGCCGCACACCCGCGAATCCAACAATGGAAGCGGTGGAGCGCGCATACATCATGTGGGTGCTCCAGAGTGAGGGCGGCAACAAGTCGCGCACGGCGGAAGTGCTGGGCATCGATCCTTCCACGCTGTACCGAAAACTCTCGCGCTACGGGGTGGAGGCCGACGCATGAGCCGATATCGCACGCCGCTTGGTGTTCAGCACGCGACACTCTCCGTGCTCATGCCCGTCTACAACGAACGCGACACCCTCGACACTATCGTGGACCTGGTGCACAAGGCGCCCATCGCCCCCATGCGCATCGAGCTCATTGTCGTTGACGACTGCTCCACGGATGGGACGCGCGACGTGCTGCAGCAACTGCAAGCCAGTGGCAAGATCCACAAGCTGCATCTCCAGCCGGAGAATCGCGGCAAAGGCGCCGCCATCAAGCATGCGTTGGGCCTGAGCACCGGCGAGATCGTCGTGGTCCAGGACGCGGACCTGGAATACACGCCCGAGGATTGGCCGGTGCTACTGGCGCCGATCATCGACGGCCGGGCCGACGCGTGCTTCGGATCGCGGTTTCTGGGAGGCCCGCACCGGGTGCTGTTCTTCTGGCACCGAGACGTCAGCCCGCCCCGTCGCCGTCACTCGAGCCGGCGACCCAGAGACCCATCCGATTGGAGACACCGACCGTGCGCCCGCAGCGTCCCACTGAGGCCGTGGCCGTCAAGC
>JANNJV010000384.1:0-7059 GCA_031395945.1 Gemmatimonadota bacterium
CCACCTGCACTTCGTATGGCGTCCCGATGGACTGCTGTACCAGCGACAGATTCCCGCCCACCAATCGTCCCGTGGCCCGGCCGGGCTGCACGGCTCTGGTGATGCCACGGCCCAGCCGACTCGCGGGCCGCGGCTCGGTGAGCGATGTGAGCAGCGATGCGAAGGTAGGGTCCCGCAATCCCGGCACGAGGTCGTCCACGGTAGGCCCATGAAAGGTCCGCAAACCCGCGCGGCGATTGAGCCACAGGTGCAGCGCGGTCACATCCGAGTATCCGACGAACGATTTGGGATGCAGGCGGAACAACTCCGGCTCCAGATACGGAAGCATCCGGACCGCGCCATAACCGCCCGTGCCCCCCATCACCGCCTTCACGCGCGGATCCAGCCACATGGACATGAAGTTCTCCGCGCGCCGCTCGTCCTCCTTGCGCAGAAAACGACGGAACGTGAAAAGATCCGGATCGAGCGCCACCGAAAAGCCGGCGCGCTCCAGGGCCTTCACGCCGCGCGTCAGCCATCCTTCCCTAGGGGAGTACGACGGCGCGACAATTCCGATCGTATCGCCCTTCTGAAGAGCGGGCGGTCGGAGCAGCGGAGCGGGGAGCGACTCCGCCGGGACTACAAGCGAATCAATGGTCAGTGCCATGGGGGGGGCTTCGTCATGCGGCAGCGAACGTCGCTGCGCTACAGAATGTATCCCCCGTTCGCGGCCCCTGCGACCGAACGCTCCCGGCCGCCACCGGAACCACCGCCAAAGGGCTAGTTTTCGCCATGGCAGCACCCGACCCAAGTACCTATTTCAGAAAGGGTTTCGGCCTCAAGGCCCAGGTCCAGGACGAGCTCGCCGCGGACTACAGCGGTCGGCTTGTGGACCGGATGCGGGCGGAGGACTACAGCCTCACGGTCGGAGACGTCACCATTCGCCTTGCCCGCGAGTTCGGATTCTGCTACGGCGTCGAGCGCGCCGTGGAGTATGCGTACCAGACACGGCGCAAGTTTCCGGAACGGCGCATCTATCTGGTCGGGGAGATCATCCACAACCCGCATGTGAACAGCCGCCTGCAGGAGATGGGGATCGAGATCCTGATGGCCAGGGACGGCCAGTTCGATTTCGGCGACGTCACCCCGGAAGACGTTGTGATCCTTCCCGCGTTCGGCGTGACGATCCATGACTTTGAGGAGCTTCGCCGTATCGGCTGCATTCTGGTGGACACCACCTGCGGTTCCGTGCTCAACGTCTGGAAACGCGTCGAGAGCTACGCGCGAGAGGGCTTCACCGCGCTGATCCACGGCAAGTACTATCACGAGGAAACCCGCGCGACGGCTTCGCAGGTGAGGAAATATCCCGGTGGCCACTACATCGTCGTGCGTGACATGGCAGAAGCACAGCAGGTGTGCGACTTCATCGAGGCGCGCGTCAGCGCGGCTGCACTCATGGCGAAGCTGGGACACAGCGTCTCGCCGGACTTCGACCCCGAGACGCACCTCACGCGTATCGGCGTGGCCAACCAGACCACGATGCTCGCTCGTGAATCGCTCGCGATCGGTGAAGCGGTGGGACACGCAATCGCCCGCGCACGGGGGGAGGCTGCCAGGCAGCAGGACTTCCGCACGTTCGATACGATCTGCAGCGCGACGCAGGAGCGGCAGGACGCCGTCAAGGACCTGCTGCGTGAGCCGATGGACGCGATGATCGTGATCGGCGGTTTCAACTCGAGCAACACGATCTCGCTCGCGGCGTTGTGCGCCGAGCAGGTGCCCACCTACCACGTCGAGTCACCCGAAGGAATCGATCCGGACGCGCGCGCCATCCATTATCGACCGCCCGGACTGAAGCACAGCGAGGCCGACCGGAGCAACTGGCTGCCCGCCGGAACCGTTCAACTGGGCATCACGGCCGGAGCGAGCACGCCGAACTCGAAAATCGGCGAGGCCGTGATCCGGATTCTGGCAACACGTGGACTCGAGCTGCCTGACGTCGCCTGACGACCTGCCGGCCAGAATCCTGTTGCGCTTGACCGCTCTTACTCACGCCACGAGATGTACTCGCAGTACATAGCACTGGGCGACTCGATGTCCATCGACCTGTATCCCGCGCTCGACGCCGGCGAGGCCGACGTGGCGGTTGCGCTGGAGTGGGATTCGCGCGCCGGCGCGGTGGCGCCGCTCGGCGCCGCATCGCTGCTGCACCGCAACGTAGACGAGAAGTATCCGGAGTTCTCGGGGCGGGATCTGGTGTCGCATCACCGGAAGGTCACCCTGCTCGCGCTGGCCGAGGACGGCGCGACGATCGGCGACGTGTTCGGATCGCAGCTCTCGCTGGTGGAGGAGAACGAGGAGCCCACGCTGCTGACGCTGTCTATCGGTGGCAACGATTTGTTGAGCGCGTTCTCCAACCGGCCGCACCCGTCGCTGCTGGAGGGCATCATTCGCGACATCGCGGAGGGGTACGAATTTCTGGTCGAGTCGCTCCGACGCGTGCGTCCCAATTCGACGCTCCTGCTCACGACGATCTATGATCCGTCCGACGACACCGGACGTATCCCTGGAGTCGTCGCCGGCGAAGGACTGCTTCCCCTCAAATCCCTGCATGACATGAACGATCGCATTCGGGTCCTGGCGTCGGACACGCCCCGCGCCGGCCTGGCCGATGCGCATAGACATTTCCTTGGGCATGGGGTCACAGCCACGGAAGAGGACCGGTGGTATTGGAGACGGTCCTGGATCGAGCCGAATGCCCGGGGCGCCAGCGAGATTCGTCGGATGTGGCTTGACGCGCTGGACGACTTGACCGAAAACTGAGCATGGCCGATTTCCTCGAACAGATGGAGCGCCTGCGCGCGCACGAGCGACGCGTAGCGATGGCGACGCTGATCGGCGCGCGCGGCGGCAGCCCGCGTCCGTTGGGCGCCAAGCTGTTCGTCGGCGAAGGCGGACGTCTGCTGGGATCTGTTTCGATTGGCGGTTGCGTCGATGCCCGCGTGGTGGAGCATGGTGAACGGCTGCTGCGCGAGAATCGCCCCGAACGGGTCACGGTCACCGTAGACGACACGGAGGCCATCGAGCTCGGACTCACGTGCGGCGCCGAGTTCGATCTGCTCATCGAGCCCATCGCGCTCCACCAGGACGACCCGGCAGTGGCCGCGTACGAGGCTGCCACTCTCATCAGCCGGTCGGGGCGCGCCGCCTTCGTCGTCACGACGATGGCCCCGGGCCACCGGCCCGAACGCACGGTGTCCACCGAGCAGGCCGAGACGTCGCGTGCGGACACATTCGTCGAACGGATCGCGCCGGCGGAAACGCTCGTGCTCGTCGGCGCATCCGACGTGGGCGCCAGTTTGGCGCGGTTCGCGCGCACCCTTGGCATGCGCGTCATCGTAGTGGATGGCCGCGAGCGCTACGCAACGCGCGAACGATTCTCCTCGGCCGATGAAGTCCTGGTGGGCATGCCGTCCGATCTGGTCCGGCCGTATCTCGTGGCGGGTGCGTACGTGGTGCTCGCGGCACATGAGTACAAGTACGAGCTGCCGATCCTGCGCGAGGCGCTGCGGTCCCGCGCGCGCTACGTGGGCATGCTCGCGGGGCGAAAACGCGCGGAGGCCGTCCGCACATTGCTGCGCGAAGAGGGTCTGTCCGAAGCGGAGTTGGGACGACTGCACTCGCCCATCGGGCTGGACATCGGTGGGCGTGAGCCGGAAGAGATCGCGCTGAGCATCGCCGCGCAGCTGGTTGCGGTTCGCGAAGACAAACCGATCGCGCGCCGATGACGTTGCCCTATGGTGCCACGGTGCTCGAGCATTTTCGGCGCCCGCGCAACCAGCGCACGCTCGAGCGTCCGTCGGTCACGCGCGAGGGATTCAACCCGCTATGCGGCGACCGTGTTCGCATCGAGCTCGAGGTGGCGGGCGACATCATCGCCAGGGCCGCGTTTACGGCCAACGCCTGTGCCATCTGCACCGCGTCGGCGTCGCTGCTCACGGAGCGGTTGATCGGCGCCTCGCTGGAGAGCGCGCTGGCGCTGGGGGACGACGACATCGTCCGCGCGCTCGACGCTGACCTTCCGGCGGCACGTCTGTCGTGCGCCACGCTGCCGTTGCGGACGGCGCGGGAAGCGTTGTCCACGCTGCGGCCGTCTGCGTGATTGCGGCGCTGCTGCTGGCGGCGGGGAAGGGCAGCCGCTTCGGCAGTGACAAGCTGACGCAGGACCTCGACGGCAAGCCAATCATCCGCTGGAGCGTAGAGGCCTTCGAGCACCCGCTGGTGGACGAGATCGTCGTCGTTGTGCCGCCATCGCACGAGGGAATTGCCCGTGCTCTCACGGGCAAGCGCGTCCGCCTGGTGGTGAATCCCGCACCCGATCGCGGGATGGGCAGCTCCATTGCCTGCGGCGTGACGGCGCTCGGTGCTGGCACCCAGGCGGTGCTCATCGCGCTGGCGGACGAACCACGCGTACTGTCCGAGGTGATCGAGCGAGCGCTGTCTCGCCATGCGGAACGCGACGCGCGGATCATCGCCCCCACCTTCCGCGGCGTGCCCGGCCATCCCGTCCTGTTCGATCGTTCCGTATTCGACGAACTGTGCGGACTCGCCGGCGATCGCGGCGCGCGGAGCATCGTTGACCGGGACGCCTCGCGTGTGGTGGTGATCGACTACGATGAACCCCCACCCATCGACGTGGACACGCCTGCCGATCTCGCGAGGTTGCGGGAGCGCACGGCGCCGCCGGTGACTCTGCTCGACGAGCTCATGCCGGAGTATGACGTCCGGGCCTCGTACGGAGTCGACGTCGCGGCGTCGCAGGCGACCGTCTACCGCGCGGTCCTGGAAACCAACCTGGCAAATTCAATCGTCGCGCGCGTCCTCATGGGAATCCGCTCGCTGGGGCGGGGCGGCGCCCGGTCCTTTCGTTTCGGACGGCTTCCCCGTCACGGGACGTTTTTTTCGTTGGCAGATGACCCACCCCGCGAAGCGGTGGCAGGAGTCATCGGACGGTTCTGGTCTCCGCGCGGAAACGTGATGGAGGGGGATCGCGACGCGTTCCGGGCCCCCCTACCGCACGGCATGGCGAAAGGCGCCTTCAATTTCAGGGTCATCAAGTCTGGCGGTGGCTCGCGGCTCACCACCGAGACGCGCGTCCTCTGCGCCGACGATGACAGCCGTCGTCGATTCCGGCTCTATTGGATGGTGGTGGGCCCGGTCAGCGGAATCATTCGGCACGAAGCGTTGCGCCTGATTCGAAGACAGACGCAGCTTATGTCTTCCACTCAATCCCAATTCCCATGATCCGTCACGCACTTCTCCTGACTCTGATGCCGGGCGCACTGCTCGCCCAGCAACAGTGGGATACCATCACCGTGAAAGCGCAGGCGTTGCGCGGCGGTGTCTACGTCATCACCGGCTCGGGGGGCAACATCGGGCTGAGCGTCGGCACCGACGCCGCGTTCCTGGTGGACGACCAGTTTGCGCCGCTCACGCCGAAAATCATCGCGGCAGTGGCGGGAGTGACGTCGCAGCCCATCAAGTTCGTGGTCAACACGCACTGGCACGGCGACCACTCGGGCGGCAACGAGAACCTCGGCAAAGCGGGCGCACTGCTCGTGGCCCACAGCAACGTGCGACAGCGCATGTCCACGGAGCAGTTCATGGCGGCGTTCAACCGCCGGACGCCGCCCTCGCCGGCGGCGGCGCTTCCCGTGGTAACGTTCACCGACTCGGTGACCTTCCACATCAACGGCGACGACCTGGTGGCGTTTCATGTGCCGGCCGCCCACACCGACGGCGACGTGATCGTGCACTTCACGAAGGCGGACGTCATCCACATGGGCGACGCGATGATGACGATCAGTTATCCGCTGGTGGACCTGTCCAGCGGAGGTAACGTCGCCGGGTTCATTGCCGCTGCTGACCGCGCGCTCTCGGTGTGCACTGCCAATACCATCGTGATCCCCGGCCATGGCGGGGTCACCGACTGTGCGGGGCTGCGCGAGTGGCGCAACATGATCGCCACCGTTCGCGACCGCGTGCGAGCGGAGATGGGGAAGTCCCGGACGCTCGACCAGATCAAGGCGGCGGGGCTCACGGCGGAGTTCGACGCGAAATGGGGCAAGGGGTTCATCCAGGCGCCGGTGTTCGTCGAGTTCGTGTATCGGTCGCTGGGCGGCAAGTAGAGCGTGACGACGCCACCACCGGGGGATTCACGCACGGAGATCCGCGCGCTCGCCCGCGCGCGCGGCAGGATCGCCGTGGCACTCACGTGCGCGATGATCGCGATTTACTTCGGGTTCATCGCCCTCATCGCGTTCGACAAGGAGCTGCTGGCTCGCAAGCTCGGACCCGGACTCAGCCTGGGGATTCTGCTCGGCGCCCTGGTGATCGTTGCGTCGTGGGTGCTCACGTGGATCTACGTGCGGTGGGCCAACACGCACTATGACACGGCGCTGCGCGACATCAACCGCTCGGAGGAGACGCCCCAATGACGCTCCAGGCGGCCCAGGCCGCGCCGACCGCCATCGGGCAGCCGAACGCCATCTCCATGGTGTTCTTCTTTGCGTTCATCGCCATCACGCTCGGCATCACCTACTGGGCGGCCAGACGCACCCGAACGACCGAACATTTCTACGCGGCGGGACGCACGATCAGCCCGGCGCAGAACGGATTCGCGCTCGCGGGCGACTACATGAGCGCGGCGTCGTTCCTCGGCATCGCGGGGCTGGTCTCCACGACAGGCTTCGACGGGTTGATTTATTCCACGGGATGGCTGGTGGGCTGGCCGGTGGTGCTCTTTCTCATCGCCGAGCCGCTGCGAAATCTGGGGAAGTACACCTTCGCCGACGTCGTCGCGCTGCGGCTGAAGCAGACGCCGGTGCGGATCGCGGCCGCCATCGGCACTCTGGCGACGGTGGTGTTCTACCTCATCGCGCAGATGGTGGGCGCGGGCGGCCTGATCAAGTTGATGTTCGGCCTGTCGTATGAGACGGCGATCGTCATCGTCGGCGCCGCGATGATCGCGTACGTGCTGTTCGGTGGCATGATCGCCACTACCTGGGTGCAGATCGTGAA
>JANNJV010000404.1:0-4769 GCA_031395945.1 Gemmatimonadota bacterium
TCCGCGGCTGCGCCGGCATCTCGTGCCGCGTGTGCTCTCGGAGCGGGACTGGGCGGACCTCGAGGCCGAGGCGCGGCGCGATGTGGAAACCGCGGTCGAGGCGGCACGCGCGCGACCGAACCCGGACCCCGCGGGGATCAGGCGCTACGTCTACGGCGACGACGACGTTGCCGGGACACAAGCGTTAGGCGGCCTGTCGCGCGAGGAGCGGCGCGCACTGGGAGGGACAGAGGCCGCCGGGGCGGGCGAGATGGTGCGATTCGCCGAGGCGGTGCGGAGAACGCTGGCGCGCGAGCTCGAGGTGAACCCGAAAGTGGTTGTCTTCGGGGAGGACGTCGGCCGCAAGGGCGGCGTGCACCTGGTGACCGAGGGCTTGCAGAAGAAGTTCGGCGGCGAGCGGGTCTTCGACACCAGCCTCTCGGAGGAAGGGATCATCGGGCGCGCGACAGGAATGGCGATCGCGGGGCTGATGCCCGTCACCGAGATCCAGTTCCGCAAGTACGCCGATCCCGCGACGGAACAGCTCAACAACTGCGGGACCATGCGGTGGCGCACCGCCAACCAGTTCGCTGCTCCCATAGTCGTCCGCATGCCCGGCGGATTCGGAAAGGACGTGGGCGATCCCTGGCACTCGCTGAGTGGTGAAGTGCAGTGGGCCCACGCCTACGGTTGGCAGCTCGCGTATCCCTCGAACGCGGCGGACGCGGTGGGCCTCCTGCGGTCGGCGATGCGCGGCCGGAATCCCACGGTGTTCTTCGAGCATCGCTCGATGCTCATGACCAGCGATGGGAGCGCGCGCTATCCCGGCGACGACTATGTGCTGCCGTTCGGGCGGGGACTCACCCTGCGGACAGGAAGCGACCTGACCGTCGTGACTTGGGGCGCCATGGTGCATCGCGTGACACCGGCGGCGCAGCAGTTCGAAGGGCGCGTGGAAGTGATCGATCTGCGCACGATCGCGCCATGGGATCGCAAGCTCGTGTTGGATTCCGTGACGAAGACAGGGCGATGCCTCATCGTCCACGAGGACAATGTCACCGCCGGCTTCGGCGCGGAGATCGCCGCCACCGTGGCGCAGGAGGTATTCTGGCATCTCGACGGGCCAGTGGAGCGCCTTGCGGTCGACGATGTGCCCATGCCGTATCATCCGGTGCTGTTGGACGCGGTGCTGCCGGACGCGGCACGTATCACAGAGCGTATCGCGCGGCTGCTGCGCGCTTAGCATTGCTGTTCAACGGACCGCGCACCACGTTGGTCCGCCGCACGTATCCATCGTCGACCACTCTCTTCGCATATATGGCCGTTTTGTTTCGGGTTCTGGCTTTCAGCGCTGGTGCCGCCACCGCGTTCGCGCAGACCGTGCCCAAGCCCCAGTCATCAGCCCGCTCCGAGGCGGCGCGGATGGCAACGGCACCTGTGATCACGCAGCGGCCGGCCATAGACGGAGTGATGGACGACTCCGTCTGGAAGACGACGACTGCGCTGAACGGGTTCATTCAGCGTGAGTTGCATGAAGGTCAGGCAGTGAGCGAACGGACCGAAGTGCGAATCGTTACGGACGGCGAGGCGATTTACGTCGGTGCGTGGATGTTCGATGGAGATCCGCTTGGCATTGTCCCTGGCGAGAAGGTGCGGGACGGCACGCTCGACAACAGCGATTCCTTCGCCCTCATTCTCGACACGTACCTGGACAGGCAGAACGGCTTTGTCTTCGCGACGACGCCGGCCGGCATCGAGTACGACGGACAAGTGGTGAAGGAAGGCGAAGGCGGTGGGGTCACCGTCACGGGGCAGGCGCGGGCGATGTCGGGTTCCATGGGCGGGTTCAATCTCAATTGGGACGGCAGCTGGACCGTGGCGACATCGCGTGATTCGTTGGGATGGTACGCCGAGTTCCGCATTCCGTTTTCCACTCTTCGGTATTCCGGCGGCGCCAAGCAGACGTGGGGCGCCAACTTCGGTCGCCGGATCCGACGCAAGAATGAAGACGCGTACTGGTCGTTCATCCCACGCCAGTTCAGCATCTACCGGCTTTCGCGCGCCGGGGCGCTCGAGATCTCCCAGCTTCCCATGCCGCGTCTGGCGACCGCGACGCCGTATGTGTTGAGCAGTACACAGCGCGACTTTGCTGCGGGACTCGCAACGCGTCAGCGCAGCGACTGGGGTGTGGACGCCAAGTACGGCATCACGCCGAGTCTGACGCTCGACCTCACCTACAATACCGACTTCGCCCAGGTCGAGGTGGACGAGCAGCGCACCAACCTGACGCGTTTCCCGCTGTTCTTTCCGGAGAAGCGGCCCTTTTTTCTGGAGAATGCCGGTGTCTTCTCCGCTGGAACGCCACAGGCAGTGGATCTGTTCTTCACGCGCAAGATCGGCATCGACACGCTTGGACGGCCAGTTCCCATCACCGGTGGCGGACGCGTCTCGGGTCGCATGGGAGGTTTCACCGTCGGCGCGCTGGCATTGGTGACGGACGAGGTCGCGCTGGTGCAGCCGGCCAATTCCTATTCGGTCGCGCGCGTCACGCGCGAGCTGGGCGCGCGATCGCGCGTTGGGATCATCGGCGTTCAGCGCGTCGCGATCGATAGCGCCTCGAACCGGAATGGCACGTATGGGTTCGACGCGCGCCTGGGCGCTGGCGAGGCCTGGACGATCGACGCGTGGGGCGCGAAGACGGCGACGCCGGATCTGGCGGGCGATGATTATGGATTCAGCGCGCGCGCCAACTATGCCACGGCCCACTGGAATCACACCGCTCGCATCGTCCGCACAGGCGCGTCATTCAATCCTGAGGTCGGCTTCCTCAACCGGACGGGCGGCTACGGCTTCTACGAATTGGCCGTCATGCGAATGGTGCGCTCCGAGCGACACGCCTGGCTGAAACAATGGAGCCCGCACGGCAACTATCGTGTCTATTACCTCCCGGACGGTTATCTCCAGAGCCGGCAGATCCACGTGGACATGACCGAAGTAGAGTTCGCGAGCGGCGGCCGCTTCGGGCCCGAGGTCAACGTGTTTCATGAGGGCTTGCAGCAGCCCTTCGCGATCGCGCCGAACGTGACGCTTCCCGCGGGGGGGTACAACTTCACCACCATCGGCCTGGATTGGGCGACCAACCCAAGCGCGGCACTGTCCATGAATCTGCGCGGCGACTTTGGAGAATTCTACAACGGCACCCGCAGCGGTGGCACGGCAACGGTCACCTTTCGGTGGGGCGCATCGCTCTCATCGTCGCTTCTCGTGGACTACAATGACGTGCGGCTCGATCAGGGCCGCTTCGAGCGTCAACTGGTGGGAGCGCGCGTCGCCTACTTCTTCACGCCACGCGTGTTCGTGCAGTCATTGACGCAGTACAGCAATCAGGCGCGCGTATGGACAGCGAACGCGCGATTCGGGTGGCTGAGTACGGCTGGGACCGGATTGTTCGTTGTGCTCAATGACGGCGAGGAGGCCAACGGTTTCTTTAATTGGACTCGACCTCAATCGCGCTCGCTGGTCATCAAGTACGCACGTCAGTTCGGAACAGGAAGCTGATGCACGCAACTATATGGGGCGCGATGCTTGCCGCATAGGCTGCGACTTTGACGTACAACCTCAACTCCAGGTGCATCGTGCGGTCACGTTATACACTGCTCGCAGCCAGTCTTGTCGGTCTTGTCGGCTGCTCGGACAGCAGTACCGGCTCCAGCGGCCTCTCCGGCACGCTGAGCTTCAGCTACTCCGGGGATCTCAGCGGCAGCTTCAGCGCAACCGGCAGTCTGCCGCTCAGCGGCCAGAACACCGTTGCATGGGCGGTCGGTGGCCGCGATGCCGCCGAGGAATGGGTAGCTGCCCAAGCCTCGCAGCCGCAATCGGGCGGCACGTACAACTACGTGATCGTAATTATTCCGCGAATCACCGTGGGCACTTCGAACATCGACGCGAATTGCTCCGCCGCCACGTGTGCGGCCGTGCTTTTCGAACTTGGCGTCAACGACGGTGCCGGCACCAGTCAGCAAACGTGTTTCCTCGATGCGGGCACGGTCGCCATCACATCGATCTCAGGGCGCCGCGCACAGGGGACGTTCTCCGGAACCGGCACGTGCATCTCGAGCGTCAATGCGAACTCGAACGTCAACATCACCGGCGGGACGTTCGACGTGGCGCTCCTCACGGGCGTGGTCCCCTGACGGCGCCCGCTAGATCGTCTTGAATTCCTCAAACGGCTGGGCGCACGAACTGCAGACATGAATCGCCTTGCACGCGGTCGAGCCGAACTCGCTGCGCAGCTGCGTGTTTGCCGAGCCGCAATACGGGCAGCGCACGGACGGGCGACGCTTCCCAATGGCAATCGGCGCGCCGTGGTCTGACGCGCCCGGAGGCGCAATTCCGTACGCGCGCAGCTTCTCGCGGGCGGCGGCGGGAATCCAGTCCGTGGTCCACGCCGGTGAGTAACTCGTCTTGACCACCACGTTCGCGATGCCGCGCTCGTGTAGCGCCGCCAGAATATCCTGCTCGATAACGGCCATCGCGGGACATCCCGAATAAGTGGGCGTGACCGTAATGGTGGTGGCATCACTCGTCACCTCGACGTCGCGGATGATGCCCAGCTCGACGACGCTCAGGACTGGCACCTCAGGATCCATCACGTCGTTGAGTGCCGCCAACACGTCCTCACGCGACACGACTGGCACCGCTCCCCCTCCCCTTACCACGATGCACCCGGATACTGACGCTGGAGTGTCTGCATTTCGGCGAGCATGTGGCTCAGGTGCTCGGTGTGCCGG
>JANNJV010000407.1:0-2228 GCA_031395945.1 Gemmatimonadota bacterium
TTCACGAGCGTGGGCCGCGAGGCCGAGCTCCACCCCGAAGCGTGGTCCGCGGAGCCGAGCCCTCCCGCGGCTGGCGCAAGCCTCGCCACACATCACACATTTGGCGTGTGACGATCCCCCCACCGGCAGGCGCGCCAGGCGTGCTGCAGGTTGATCCTCGCCTGGCCTCGGCGCTGGCCGGACGATATCGCATCGAGCGCGAGCTTGGCCGCGGGGGGATGGCGACGGTGTATCTGGCGCACGACCTGCGACACGACCGCGAGGTCGCCATCAAGGTCATGCACCCGGAGCTCGCGCTGGGGCGCGAGCGCTTCCTCCGCGAGATCGGCGTCGCCGCCGGGCTTGCGCATCCGCACATCGTCGCGCTCCACGACTCCGGCGATGCCGACGGCCTGCTGTACTACGTCATGCCGTACGTCGCGGGGCACACGCTGCGCGATCGCCTCGTCAGCGGCCGCGCCTGCACGATCGACGAGGTCGTGCGCATCTCGTCGCAGGTCGCGGACGCGCTGGGAAGCGCGCACCAGCGCGGCGTCGTCCATCGGGACATCAAGCCTGAGAACATTCTCATTTCCACCGATGGGCATGCGATGGTCGCGGACTTCGGCGTCGCCGTCGCCACGCATCTCGCGCGCGATGAACGACTGACACGCACCGGTGTGGCGATCGGAACGCCGGCGTACATGAGCCCGGAGCAGCTGTACGCCGACAATGTCGACGCACGGTCCGACGTGTGGGCGCTGGGCTGCGTCATGTTCGAGATGCTGACCGGCAAGCCGGTCGGCCGGAACGCGGCGAACGACGCGGGCCGGCAGATCGTCGCCGCCGATGTGCGTCGCCTGCGCCCGGACACCCCCGAGCAGCTCGTTCAGGTCGTGCAGCGCGCGCGGACAGCCGATCCCGCCATACGCTTCGCCTCGGGACGCGAGCTGGCGGAAGCGATCGGCCCGCAGCGGACACCTGACACAGGGCAACCTCGGCCGGCGATGGGCCGTCGTCTGCTCGGACTGGTCGCGATGGCCATCGTGATCTCGCTGGCTTCGTGGGTCACGCTGCGGCCGGACGCGGCCCCCCCCGACACACCGCGTGATCCTGAAGTCCTGGCGCTCTACCGGCGCGGCGTCCGGGAGTTCGAGCGCCGCACGCCGGAGGGCGCGTCCGAAGCGATCCGTTCGTTCAAGGCGGCGCTTGACAGGGATTCCACATTCGGGCCGGCCTGGGTGGGACTGACCAACGCCTACACGCGAACCATCGTCCGGCAATGGGTGTACCCGGGTGCCGTCAACGACAGCGTGCTGCGGCTGGCGGTTGCCGCGGTGCATCGCGCGTTGGCG
Source organism: Gemmatimonadota bacterium (assembly GCA_031395945.1). Classification (GTDB taxonomy): domain Bacteria; phylum Gemmatimonadota; class Gemmatimonadetes; order Gemmatimonadales; family Gemmatimonadaceae; genus DASPMP01. Next base: position 1,335 of record JANNJV010000407.1, read on the forward strand.
CTCGACAGTCTGGACGCGCGCACCTGGGCAGCTCGCGCCGAGGTCAGCCGGCACGTCGATCCTACCGAGATGGGTGTGCCGCTGCGTGCCGCGCGCAAGGCCATCTCGCTGGACTCCTCGAGTGGTCCTGCGTGGTTCATGCTGGGGATCAGCCTCGCCGATTCCGGGGACCTCGACGGAGGCATCGACGCTTGGCGCGAGGGGGCGCGGCGCAACCCGACGTACAACCAGGGACTCGCGTTTCTCGCGCTGGGATATTTCTGGCGCAAGCAGTACGACAGCGCGGCGTTGTGGGCGGACAGCGCAGTCAGCGTGGATCCCAGCTACTTCCTGGCCCGGCACACGCTCGGCCTCATCGAGATCGAGCGCGGGAACTTTGCGCGTGCCATCTCAGCGCTGGAATCCGCGCGACGCCTGACGACCGGGCCGGATGTTGCGGTGGCGCTCGCGGGACGCGTAGTGGCGGAAGCGCGATCCGGGGAGCGGGATCGGGCACGCGCCACGTTGCGCGTCGCCGACTCGCTGGGCCGGCTGTACCACCCGCCACCGCTTCACGTCGCCGTGTATCTCGCCCAGGGTCATGGCATTCTCGGCGACGCGCGGACGGCCGTTGCATGGCTGGAACGGTATTCGGTGCGGCGGGACCGCCACTTCCAGCTGCACGTGCAGTGCGAACCGGGGTTCGCACCGATCGTTCGTGACACCGGTTTCGTCAACATTACGCGCACGTCCGGCCGCATTTCCGGCTGCTGACGAAGGCGGCGAATCGCGGCCCAGGCACGTGGCGCGTAACATTGGGTCTCATGCAACCCAAAGAACTCACCATCCGCGGCCTGGTCCTCGGCGTCCTCCTCACGTTCGTCTTCACCGCCGCCAACGTTTACCTCGGCCTCA
>JANNJV010000436.1:0-1904 GCA_031395945.1 Gemmatimonadota bacterium
TTTGATCCTGCTGCACTTCACGCTGCGCCCGTTACTGGCCTGGCGCGCGTCGATCGATTTTCTCCTCATCGCCCTGGTGTTCGGCGCGGTGCGCATGCGGCCGGCGGGAGCCGCCGTGTACGGGTTCTTGCTGGGACTCGCAGCTGATTCTCTGGCGCTGGGTGCGTTCGGCGCCGGGGCGCTGGCGGCAACGCTCGTTGGGTATGCGGCGTCGTGGCTGAAGGCCGTGTTTTTCGCGGATAATCTCGCGCTGAACGGTTTTTTCCTCTTCGTGGGGAAGTGGGCGTTTGACCTCGTGTATGTGTTGATGGAACGACGCATGCACGGAACCGAGATGCTCATGCAAATCATCGTCTGGTCGCCGTTGGCGGCGGCGGTGACGGCCGTCGCTGGCGTCATCACCATCGCGTTGCTGCGCCCGATTCTCGAGGTACGCACGGCATGAGCTTCCATCCCAACGACGTCGCGCGACGCGCGCGAGCCGCCGGATTCGTGGCGACCGGGCTGATTGTCGTGCTCACCGGCGCTTTCTTCCGCACGCAGATTCTTGGCAACAAGCAGTGGGTGCTGCAGTCGGAGGAGAATCGCCTGCGCGAGGTGCCCATTGCGGCGCCACGCGGCACCATCTACGACCGCAACGGCAAGATCATCGCGGAAAACGTCGTGGGATACACCGTGTCCGTGCTGGCGCAGTCGGAAGACTCCCTGCGTGGAACGCTGCGACGACTCGCGGGCACCATTCAGCTCACTCCGCAGGCCATGGAACTCGCGGTGCGCCGCTACAAGAAGGCGCCCACTCGTCCCGCGGTCATCCTCAACGATGCATCGTTCGACGTTGTTTCGGTACTCGAAGAGCATCGCGTCGATTTTCCCAGCCTGATCATCCTGTCCGCGCCCAAGCGGTTCTACCCCGAAGGTGCGTCCGTCGCCTCGTTCGTTGGATACACGGCGGAGATCAACGAACGGGAGCTGTTGCAGCCGGAATATGCGCAGTACAAGGCCGGGCAGCAGGTGGGCAAGCAGGGACTGGAAAAGCAGTATGAGGCGGTGCTCCACGGCCGCGAAGGCAGCCGGTACGTCGAGGTGGATGCGCGCGGACGCATCGTTCGCGAACAGGGCGCGCAGGAGCGCAAACCGGAGCAAGCGGGATCCCTGCAAACGAACATCGACCTCGATTTGCAGGTCTATGTCGCGAGCCTGTTCGCCGATTCGCTCTCGGGTGGGGCCGTTGCGATGGACCCAACTACCGGGGAGGTACTCGCGCTGTACAGCGGCCCAAGCTTCGATCCGAACCGATTCATTGGCGGCATTCCCGCCGCGTATTTCGATTCACTGAACAAGAACCCGCTCCGGCCCCTGTATAACAAGGCGCTTCAGGGACGCTATCCGCCTGGTTCCACCTGGAAACTGGCACCGGCCGTTCTCGGCTTGCAGGAGAATCTGATCGAGCCGGAGTCGCGAATGCCACAGACGTGCAATGGCTATTACTACTTCGGCAACCGAGCGTGGCGTTGCTGGAGAAAGGAGGGCCACGGCAGCCTCACCCTCACGGGGGCAATCGCGCAGTCGTGCAACGTGTTCTTCTATCAGCTCGGACTGCGACTGGGCCTGGCGCGGCTCGTCGCGGGGGGCGTGCAGTTGGGATTCGCCAGCAAGACGGGCATCGACGTGCCTGAGGAAATCCGGCCGATCTATCCCGATCGCATGCAATACTTCGACGATCGGTATACGCCTCGCGGATGGACCGCCGGGTCGATGTCGCTCAACCTGTCCATCGGACAGGGCGACAACTCGCAGACAATCGTGAACATGGCGCGGTTCTATGCCGCGCTCGCCACGGATGGCTCTGCCCCCAAGCCGGAGATCGTCAAGGGAACGCCGCAGCGCACCCGCATCATGAACCT
>JANNJV010000475.1:0-5158 GCA_031395945.1 Gemmatimonadota bacterium
CCAGCACCTTCGACATCGTTGCCCGTCGCAGCGGCGTGGAGGTATCCGCGACGAAGCCAATCTTGTCGAAAGGCAGATAGTCTCTGCGGTACTTCTCGACGGGCGAGAGTCTCCAGTCGCCGGTGGTCCGGCTGCTCCACAGGGGAAGGATGGCCAGCACAGCGACCCCGATGGCCAATGCCAACGCGAAATCGCGCCATAGCCGCAGTCGCCACACATCTCGCAGCACGACCACGCCGATCGGCACCGCGAACACCAGCATGGTGAGCGGCCGCGTGATGGCGCCCCAGCCGATCATGAGCGCCACGGACAGCAGCCAGCGCTGTTTTCGCGAGGCGCGCCATTCCAACAGCGCCCACCAGCTGCCAAGCACCAGCGGCGCGGTCGTCAGTTCGGAGAGATACGATGGCTGGAAGCGCAGCACGGTGGCAGACGTCAACCAGAAGGTCCAGCTGACACACGCGACCCAGGGATTCACGAGTCGTGCGACGAGCGCGAAGAGCAACGCCGCGGTCACTCCGGTGAGCAGCAGCGGCACGAGCGTCCTGAAGCCGACCATGGAGCCCAGCGCCAGCAGCAGTGCGTGGCCCGGCGGATACTTCGAAGCCAGTGCCGGAACAAGCTGCACGTGGGGCTGCTCGAAGAACTCCGGCATGGGTGGCGTGGGAGCGGTCCAACGTCCGGTGGCGAAGATGTCCGCCTGCAACAAATACGACGCCTCGTCATGAATGACCGGAACGGGGACGACCTGATCCCACACCCACCAGATGATCAGCGGCGAGATGACTCCCACCAGCATCGGGCCGTAGCGGCGCAGTCTGCTCTCGGCGGAGGTCACGCGCACGTCGGCGACCTTGATGAAGCGCGGCGCGTAGAGCGCCGCCACGAAGCACAGCGTCGCCAGCAGCAGCGCGATCATCGCACCACTGGTTCCAGCACCGCCACGAAATGCAGGCCGCGCTCGAACACCAGCGAGGCGGGCCACGGGTACAGCCCCAAGTGGTCTCGTCGGTTCGCCGTCTGCAGGCCGGCGTTCGCGAAGCCCCGCCGCCAGCGATCCTCCGTCCAGTACGAGTACGGCAGCGCCACGCCATGTCGTACGTTCCCTACCCAGTCCATGAATCGCAGGGTGGCATGCGCCAGCGTCCCCCGCACCACGTGATCCTTGATCAACACCGCGCGGCTGACCACCCGCGCCATCTCCGCCAGCAACGCGTCCTGTTGGGATGCGTGGTGCAACACGTCCACCATCATCGCGACATCGAACTCCCGATCGGCGAACGGCAGGTGCACCCCGTCGAACTGCTGCACCGGAATGAACGACTCCGGGCGCAGCAACACATCCACGCCGCGGATGCGCACGTCAGGGCGGGCGGCCATCACGCGGCTCGCCAGCAGCCCGTCCCCCGACCCGACATCGAGGACCGTGGCATTCTCGGGCAGCAGTTCGGCGACGTGACGGGCAAGCACCCGGATGCGACGGCCGTACACCAGCCGTTGGTGCGCTGAGCCCAGCATCAGCGGCGGCGCAGTCCCAGAATGCTGGCGAAGAAGCTGAAGAACAGTGTCTGGACGCCCAGTGACGTGAACATCACGCCGGGGATGCTCAATCGCAGCGTGGCGCGATAATCCAGCGGTCCGAAATCGCGCGACCACCATTGCACGAGCACGATGGCCAAGAGCGCCACACCGACGAGCGTGATCACCACACCGGCCAGCAAGCCGCGCTCGAGATTGAACACCGAAAAGAAGCGCTCCACCGGCCGCGTGGACGGCAGCAGTCCCTGAGCCACCGCGAACGCCTTGGTGAGAATGGCGAACAGAATGGCTTGGTACCCGAGCACCACGAACAGGCTGGAGAACAGCAGCGCGTTGACGTCGAGCTGCGCGCCGTTCACTCGGACGCCCGGCATCCCCAGCGCGTAGCCCACCGCGCCAAGCCCCACCAGCAGCAAGCCCGGCAACAGGAAGAGCCAGCGCGGACTGTACATCAAATAGAAGCGCAGATGGCGCCAGCCATCGCGGAACGTGCGCAAGTGCGCGGAGCGGGTCCGCCGTTGATCGGGGCGCAACGTGATGGGCACTTCGGCGATGCGCGCGGACGACAGTGCCGATTTGATCACCATCTCCGAGGCGAACTCCATCCCGGTGCACACCAGTCCCAGTCCCTCGTACAGTTCGCGCGTGAAGCCGCGCAGGCCGCAGTGCACATCGTGAATGGGCGCGCGGAACCAGCGCTGCACCATCCACGAGAACATCGGGTTGCCCCACCAGCGGTGCAGAAACGGCATGGCGCCCTCCATGACGCTGCCACCGCCGGACGGAAGGCGACAGCCCATCACCAGCGCGTTACCCGCGCGCAGTTGCGCCACGAACGCCGGAATGGCGCTGAAATCGTAGCTCGCATCCGCGTCCCCCATGATGATGAAGCGGCCCGACGAGCCTGCGATGCCGCCCATGAGCGCCGCGCCATACCCGCGTTCCGGAACGGCGATCACGCGCGCCCCCAGCCGCCGCGCAAGATCCTGCGACCCGTCCGTGCTGCCGTTGTCCCCCACGACGATCTCGCCGGAGATGCCCGAGCTGTCCAGCGCCGCGCGCGCCTCGCGCAGCACGACTTCGATGGTCTCCGCTTCGTTGAGGCAGGGAATGACGACCGATACTTCAGGCACTCCACCAGGCGATGTCACTGGTAGATTGCGGGCGTCGCGCGCGAGAGAGGTTGGCATCGAACAAGGACGGTCTTCATGAGCAGCCAGTCACAGTGAACCACCCGCCCGCCGCGCGCGAACCGGCCAGCCGCCGTGAGGTCGCGGCCGCCGCCCTCGCGCTCGTCGCGCTCATCGCCATCTTGCTGTTTCTCAGCGATGGAGCGGTGCTCCTCACGCGTCCCTTCTGGGTGGATGAGTTGCTCACGGTCTTCGTGGCCCAGCGGTCCTCGCCCGCGGGCGTGATCGCGGACCTGGGCCACGGCGCGGACGGAGGAGCGTCGCTATTGCATCTGACCGTGTGGGCACTGCGAATGGTAAGCGGTTCGCTGTCGCCGGTGATGTTGCGGCTGGTGTCGCTCCTGTGCGTGCTCGGCGCGCTGGTATTGGTCCATGCAACCCTGCGACGGAGGTTCGGGCGCGGCGCCAGTGCTGCCGGCGTCCTGGCCGTGGGCGCCAACGCCCTGGTGGTCGCGCACTCGTACGAGGCGCGCTTCTACGGACCCTGGCTGCTGTGCGCGGCGCTCGTGGCCTGGCTGCTGGCACTCAACCAGGATCCGCATCGCCCACGCCGAAACGCGACTGCGCTCGCCATCGCGTCGTTGCTGCTCTGCACAGCGCATTTCTACGGTCTCATATCACTCGGCCTCATGAGCGCGGCTGTCCTGGCGAGTTACGGCTCGCGCTGGCGTGAGGCGGTACGGCCCGTCCTTCCAACCGCCGCGGGCGCTTTGTCGCTGTTCATCATCGTGCCGCTCGCGCTCGCTCAGCGGAACGCCTACACCGTTCCCAGTTGGCTACCGGATTTCGACGTCTCACAGGTCGCGGGGCTTGCTGATGAGTTCTGGTTCGCCACCGTTCCCGTGTTGGGAGCTGTGCTCCTGCTTGTGGGATTCATCTGGCGCTCCGGCGAGACAACGCCCGACGCACCGGCCGCGGTAGTCCGCGGTGCCGCTGGAGACGCCGGCATCGTGGCGCTCATGTCACTGGCCCTCATGCCGCTGGCGCTCGCGGCACTCTCGCTGGCGGGGCAGCCATCCATGTTGCCGCGATACGGCATCACCGCGGCACTCGCATGGGCACCGTGGATCGCGTTGGCGTGCGTTGTTTCGGGCCGATGGCCGACTCGGGCGCTTCTCTTGGTATTCGTGTGGTTGTGGTTTGCCGCGTACATCCGAGAAGCACGCGTGAAGATGCAGTTCGCGCAGAACGTTCAGCGTTGGAGTCTGGCGTATCAGCAAGCGGCAAGTGCCGGCCTTCCAATCGTTTTCCAGTCGATCCACGTCATGTATCCGCTCATCGCCAGTGCGGGGGGTAGGTCCGCCTCGGGCGCCTTCTTCGAAATTGCTGATGCCCGGTTCAACGCCATGTTCTCGGACAGCACGCGTCTCGGCCAGGCAAACAGGGGCATTGTGCTCGAGCGGGATCTGGCGCGCGTACACGCCGTTCGGTTCGGGTTCCCACGCCTGGTGTCGGAAGCGATCCGGGATACGACGACGCGATTCCTTCTGCTCGCCCCTGAAGAGCGGTTGCCAGCCGGATTCTCTGGTGTCGAGCACTTCGCCAAAACGATGTTTCCACGCCACAGCATCAGGCGTCTTCTGCCCGATCTTTCGGTGGTGGAGCGAGGGCCGGCCAGCTCGAAATGACACGCTTCCGGCTGTGGCAAAGTGCCTGCTTCCTTGCAAAACACGCCACAAAACGACCGGTCAGTACCGTGGAGTGATTGTCCTAACATCTTATTCCACGGTCGTTTAGACCCGCGTGCCACATGTGGTCCCGGCATTGCCTTAGTGCTGGTCAGCCGCCGAAGGTTTTCGTGGCTAGTGCAGTATTTCCCCCCCCCTGAAAATGCAGTACCCCTTTCCCATGGAGAACGTATGAATCGCAAGGGTTTCACGCTGATCGAGCTGTTGATCGTGGTCGTCATCATCGGCATTCTTGCCGCGATCGCGATCCCGAAGTTCGCGAACACGAAGTCGAAGGCGTACATCACGGCCATGAAGTCGGATCTTCGCAACCTCGTTAGCGCGCAGGAGAGCTTCTTCTCTGATTCTGCCCGTTACACGACCAGCCTTGGTTCGCTTGGCTTCAAGGCTTCAACGGGTGTAAGCGCTCCGGCCATCTCGGTCTTCTCTGGCGCGTGGCTGGCGACGAACCAGCACTCGCAGCTGGCGGCAGTGACCTGCGGTATCGCAGTGAACACGACGAACCCGACGGTTGGTACGGCGGGTGAAGGCGAGCCGGCCTGCCAGTAACTTCTGGCTAGCTAGCACTGCAAGTTGAAGGAGGCCGGGTCAGGCGAAAGCCTGACCCGGTTTCTTTTTGGTCAGCGTAATCTCGGCGCTTGGTCAAACCGCGCGCGGCTTGACGACACGGCCAAGCTGTTTCCGGCAGGTCATATTTTCGCCTGCGGCGTCGATGAACACTCGTGGCAAGGCGGCGCCATC
>JANNJV010000315.1:0-3535 GCA_031395945.1 Gemmatimonadota bacterium
TCACCGCCGGCAACGCCAGCAGCGTTCCGAGCAGCAAGGTTGCCATCCACGTTCGTGTGTGCTTCATCGGTCTACCTCCATGACGGCAGTGTGGAGGGCGGCTGTGAATCGGTCGGTAGCGGTCCGTCAAGACTCTGTCAATTCTTCATCGTCGAAGCGGTAACCGAGCCCTCGCACGCCGATCAGGAACCTCGGCTCGGAAGGCACACGCTCGATCTTCTTTCGCAAATTGAACACGTGGGTGTCGACGGCGCGGTCGGTGATCGCTATTCCGTGGCCCCAAGCTGCTTCAATCAATTGATCGCGGCTCAGCACCCGGCCACAGTTGCGGAGGAACACGCCCAACAGGCGGAGTTCCTTCGGCGTGATGTCAACCGGCTGGCCAGACCGCCGCAGTTCCGCGCGGTCGAAGTCCACTTCACAATCGCCGAAACGGCAAATCCGCTCGCTTTCCCGAGCGGTCCGGCGCAGTTGCGCCCGGATGCGAGCGCGCAGCTCCCGGAGGCTGAACGGCTTGGTGACATAGTCGTCGGCGCCCGAGTCCAGCCCGAGCACTTTTTCTGCTTCCTGCGTCCGCGCCGTGAGCAGGATGACGGGTGTCGAAATGCCCGCCCGGCGCAGCTCGCTGCAGACGTCGAACCCATCCATCTTGGGCAACATGACGTCGAGCAGAATCAGATCCCACGTGCCTCCCTTGCCAAGCTGAAGTCCCTGTTCGCCGTCCTTCGCAAGTGTGGTGTGGTGACCCTGTCGGCGAAGGTCCTCTTCGAGGCTGAGAATCAGATCCGGTTCGTCCTCGACAATCAGAATGCGCGCCATCTTTACACGCGCACCGGCAAGATGAGGCGAAAGGTGCTGCCGACGCCTTCCTTCGACTCCAGTTCGATGGCGCCGCCGTGCGCAGAGACGATGTGGGAGACCATCGCGAGGCCGAGCCCGGTGCCCTTGATGCCGAGCTGGTTGGCTTTCTCTCCCCGAACGAACCTGCGGAAAATCTCCTTCTGCTCATGACGCGGAATGCCCAGGCCCTCGTCTCGAACCGAAATGGCCACACCGGCAGGATGACGGCGAACCGAGACCCGAACGGAGTGCCGCTCCGGCGAGTATTTCACGGCGTTGTCGAGCAGGTTCCACAACGCGTGGGTGAGCGACGCGGCATCCGCACGCAACTCGAGCGGGTCCGGGTCGTCCACGTCGAGATCGATCGTGACGCCGCCCGGCCCAACGTTCTTCTGGAAGTCAGCGACCACCTGCGCGGCCAGCGTGCCGGCGTCCACGGGCTGCAAGTCGTAGGACTTCTTTCCGCCTTCCATGCGCGCAAAGTCCAGCAGCGATTCGACCAGCCGGTGCAGGCGTTCGGTGTTCCGGCCAAGCGCCTCGTAGAACGATCTGCGCCGATCCCGAGGCAGATCATCATCCTCTTCCAGCAGCTCCGTGACGTGCCGCAACGACGTGAGCGGCGTGCGGAATTCGTGTGACACGGCCGAGACGAAATCGGTCTGGAGGCGAGCCACAACAAGTTCCCGCTGGATGACGCGCCACAGTAAATAACTGCCGCCGGCGAGCAATAACAGGATCGCCGCGAGCCCCAGCGAAAGCAGACGTCGGCGGCTGGCAAACTCCTGCGTCTGCCGGGATGAGTCGCCGGGGCTGAGCACCAGCGTCCAGGGCAGCCCAGTCTCCGACGCCGGGCGCTTCACGGCCGCAGTGCCGGACGTTGGCGTCGGTCCGGCGAGAACCTGACCGGATTCCGTCAACAGGCTGAGCTGCTCGCCTGTGCCTGGACCACCCTCCATCGCCTGTTGCATCCATGTCCGCAACACTGAAGGCAAAATGGCAAGCGTCACCACCTCAGCGCCCGTCGTTCGCCCGAGTAGGGTCATGGGAGTCTGGTCCACGACCACGAGCCGGCGGCTCGAGACCGGGAGCCGCTCCCCTCGGTTGCGCTGCGATTCGTTCCACAGCCAATCGCCGACTTCCGAGAATGTTTTGCGCTCGGCGGAGACTGGCAATGGTCGTCCGGTCCACTGCGGGATCTGCCCGGCGGCCAACTCCCAGGCGGGCTGGTCAAGCATCCATCGGCCGGCAAGAAAGTCGATTTCGAGCGCGGCTGCTTCGCGTTCCAGTTCCTGCTTCCTGCCTGACTCCTCGAGAACGGAGCAGGAAGCCCGACTGGCTAGCAGGTCGGCGGGCATCCCATCGATGGCGACCCGGCCTATCTCTGCAAGACCACGATACGCTCTCAACGCATCGTCCCACCTGCCTTCCCGCCGGTGGACGCGCGCCACACGTAAGAGCGCGCCAGCCCGCACCGCGGATTTCGGTGAACGCGCCATTGCTTCATAACGGAGCCGCGCGCGTTTAGCTCCACCCCGAAACTCGACGGTTTCCGTCTCGGTGAATTGCCGCGCTTCGGCGGCCTGCATAGGGGCTGAAACCGGAAGCCACAGTACGCGACTAGCCGGATCTGCCCGGATACCCAGCGGGGAGAGAGTAAACCGCACGACGCTTTCGGGCAGCGGGCCTACTGGAAGGCGGCGCTCGGCCTCGGCCAGCGACTGCTCCAGCGAATGGGTGACCACTAGGGCGGCGGCCTGCCGACCCTCCAGCTCCCGTTGCGCCCATAGCGACCGGTCCTGCTGTAGCAGTTGCAGGCCGAGCCACACCAGCGTCACCGCAGGAGGTGCCACAACAGCCAGAAACAGAACTGCTAGCTTACGGGAACTGCCGCTCCACAGCCGTTCGCTGCTCATGGCTCTTCCTGCTATTCAAACATTTCCCCATGGGCAGACGTACAGCTTTCTGTCAAGAATCGGTTAATTAGTACGGTTTTCGGACTTTGCCAGAACAATGACACTCGAAATGTCACTCGCCGAAACGGTCGAGCGGTGAGTTGCCCGACAGGATGCTGCACTCGTAGCTTCGCGGCGGGCGTGGACGGTGCCGCACCTGTGGACGCACTGAACGCGCCCACAAGGTGCTTGGAAAACCGCACAGAACTCGGTTTTCCACACCACCCACAGCCCAGTCCCTTCCTTGGCAGAAGAAAACAGAAAAAGAACGAAGACAAGAACGTCGTGACGAGCACCGTCCAGATTTACGCGGTCTCAGGTGAACGCCAACAGTCTGGTACCCGCGTCGGTAGCGCCGTACCGCAAGCTGGGGACGGCCCTGGCGCAGGTAGTCCATCAGGGCGGTTGCGACCTCGTCGGTCAAGGGCAACCAAAGCACGCCGCCGGTCTTGCGTTGCTGGATGCGGAGGCGTCTGGCCCGCCACTCCACGTCATCCAGCGTGAGACCCACGATCTCACCATCGTTCTGCGAAACCCGCGGCCATCCGGTGCTTCGCGTTCGACCTGCTGCATCTGAACGGAAAAGATCTTCAGACAGAAGCGCTCTCGGTGCGCCGTGCGGCGCTGGAGACGCTCCTGTCAGGTTCGGACGTCGAGTTCTCATCTGAGCTGTCAGGGTCTCCCGAGGACGTCGTCCAGGCTGTCGCCGCAGTCGGGCTGGAAGGCGTTGTCGCCAAGCTCCG
>JANNJV010000527.1:0-1513 GCA_031395945.1 Gemmatimonadota bacterium
CCTCTGGTACTTCGATCCCTACGCTCGCGAAGGCAAGCGTTCAGGCGCCTGGATGGATGCACTTCGCCCGCAGGAAGGATTCGACGGCCGCGCCACGACGATCGTCTCGAACAACTCCAACTTCGTCAAAAGCAGTCCGGGGGAGCCGGTCCTGGTCTCGTGGGACGACGCCATCACGCTCTTTCACGAATTCGGGCACGCAGTCCACGGCCTTGCGTCCGACGTCAACTTTCCGTCGCTGTCAGGAACCGCCGTGGCGCGCGACTATGTCGAGTTCCCATCGCAACTACTGGAGCATTGGCTTGCCACGCCGGAGGTGCTCCAGCGGTTTGCCCTCCACTACCGCACCGGCGAGCCGATTCCGCGCGCGTTGGTGGAGCGTATCGAGCGCGCCACGACCTTCAATGAGGGATTTGCAACCACCGAGTATCTGTCCGCGGCGCTCGTAGATATGAAACTGCATCTGGCGGCCGACCGGGCAATCGATGCCGACGCCTTCGAACGCGAAACGCTGGAGCAATTGGGCATGCCGCGGGAGATCGTTATGCGCCATCGCACGCCGCAGTTCCTGCACGTGTTCTCGAGCGACAGCTACTCGGCGGGATACTACAGCTATCTCTGGAGCGACGTCATCACCGCGGACGCCTTCGACGCCTTTACCGACGCCGGCGGCCCGTACGACAGCCTGGTGGCTGCGCGACTGTTCCGGCTGCTGTCGCTGGGCAACACAGTAGACCCGGCCGACGCCTATCGCGAATTCCGCGGGCGCGATCCGCGCGTGGAAGCGCTGATGCGCAAGCGCGGCTTCAGTGGCCGCGCTGCCTGATTACCTCCAGGATCCGGCCTGGCGGAGCTGCTCCATGGAGCTGGGAGCGATCGAGATCATGTGGCCGCAGTCGGGGCACACATCCACCAGCACGTCCGGCACCACCAGTCGAGTCCGCGCCAGTTCTACCGAGCGCAACACCAGCCGGGATCGGACATCCTTCTCACATCGTCGGCAGGTATTCGACATCTGGTCGCCGACTTTCGGGTTCGCGAGCATGGGACCATTCCTGATTCGGGTTAAAGGCGCGATATAGCGCCTTCACCAGTCCTTACGTCCACGCCACCGCAAAGATTCGGCGTACGTCGTTTCCTGCCTCCGCGGCACAAATCACGCACTGCGAACTGGTCGGTATGGCACCCGCCCCCACTGGAGCGCAGGCATGACGACGCAGCAGGCACTCGAGCTGGAAGAACTCGGCGCGAGCTATGAGATCATCGGTGAGCTCGCCGGACGTGACGACGCGCGCACCTTCATCGGCAAGAGAAAGGACGACGGCCGCGACGTACTCGTCGCCGTGACCCACGCGCCTGCCGGCGACGAGGGAAACGCGTTGAGCCACTTGGCGACCGACGTCAAACGCCTGGCGGGCCTTTCACACCGGAACCTGCTTCCCATCGTGGATGGGCAATGGCTGAACGGTGAGTCGCTGGCCGTCGTCACGCAGCGCGCCTACTTCCCGACGCT
>JANNJV010000550.1:0-1589 GCA_031395945.1 Gemmatimonadota bacterium
CCTGCGAGCACGTCCAAGACGTCGAGCAGATCTTCGAGAGATTCGGATTCGTGGCCTTCACGGACACGTGACGGCAAGTGGCTGCCGATGCCGATACTGGCGCCGTCGATACACTCGACGATGCGCTCCCGGCGCAAAGTGGTAGCAAACGCCGCGGGAGACGACCTCGGAGGCCGGAAGGCGTCGGTCCAACGCCGAAGCAGCCTCGCGAGATCGGGGAGTTACAAATGGGCCGTGTTGGACTCGAACCAACGACCCGCTGCTTAAAAGGAGAGCCAAGGCACCAGCCACCAGCGGCCAAGACCAGGTATCACCGCGATCGCGTAGGAAATGGAGGTAGCGCGTACGGCTGGTGATCGATGCTAGTGCGCGGTGGGGTGGTGACCGAGTGGTGACTGGGGCGTCGGAGTCGGCACGGCAGTCACCACAGGCACGACCTTCGTCGCGCTGACGGTCATGAGGATGATGGCGACAGTCGCGGGTGAAGGAGTGTGAGCCTCGTCGCCATCCGCTGGCACCCCATGGCACCAACTCCGACGAGGACTCACCACCGCCACTCCGGCCTACAGCCTCTCGAAATACGAATGGACTGGCGATCGGACCACGACAGCTCAACGGCGTTGACGGCGGCGGTCGCGCCTTATGCCACCGCCGACGCCGGATCGAACATTGGGATGCGGCGCTCTCCGGTTTCGGGCTCGGATCAACCGAGCACGGGAGCGATCGTGGGTGCTGAAGACTCGGCTCAGCAGCGAGATCGCGCGCTACACGATCGCCCCCTACCTCTTGTATCGGGCTCGCTCCTTGGTTGTGTCGGGTTCGGCCCATGGCGTGCCGCGACGTGAGGATTACAAGGCTCCCCGGACCGCGCACCTTGAGAGCGAGATCCTTCTCGATGATCAGAAGGATGACGGGAACTCGGATCGTGCTCGAAAGCGGCGTCACTCCCTCTCGCCATGCATCCTTCCGAAGTCTCGACCCAATTGACGTCGCCGTAGCGCAGCCGCACGACGTCTGGCCTCACTAGGTCATCGCGAACCGGCGAACGATCGTTCATCAACGCTGCGTCCGACCAATGATCGACCGTTCAGGCGGTTGCCTCGGAATCCACGCGCTCGAGAGGTGTCGGCGCGCTTTTCCAAGTGCCGTTCGCGGCCGGCGGCGCCGGCATCGCTCTTGCTGTTCGCTAACCGCGAACTGGCCAATCAGCCACGCAAGCAGCACGCGCCAACAGGGCGACGAATCCAATCACAAAGGAGTTCATCATGCGATCGAGAAAACTTTGGCTGAGCCTTCTGTGTCTAGTAGGAGCTCTCTCGCACGGAGCGACTGTGTTCGCTGCGGGAAGAGTCCAAAGGGTATTCGCGGACGGGGGCAGCTTTTTCTTCACGGTCGAAGGCGCGGACATGGCCGGCTGCCCAGCGGCTCGGTTCATCTTGGGCGACAAAACGCGCCAGGCGATGGTTCTTTCGGCGCAGGCCGGCGGCAGGTTGGTCGATGTCTCTCCGGGCGCCTGCAACGCTGACGGAAGCACCGGCGTAGCTGTCCTGTACGTGTACTGACGGCCACCCGCACGTAGCGCGGATGCA
>JANNJV010000573.1:0-3314 GCA_031395945.1 Gemmatimonadota bacterium
GGAGTCATGCCTCCGTCCTTCACCTTTCCCGGCGACGGCGTGCAGCTGTGGATGCCGCTGCCGCTTCCAGAAACCGTGTTCGAGAATCGCAACAACAACTATCTCGACGCCGTGGGGCGGCTGCGGGACGGCGCGACATTCGCTCAGGGAAGCGCTGAGCTGGCGACGCTCTTCACGCGGATGCAGCGCGACTTTCCGGAGACGAACGGCGAGACGGGATTCAGCTTCTTCAGGCAGCGCGACTACGTCATGCCCCGGAACCGCCTCATGATCCTGGCGCTCTGCGGTGCCAGTCTGAGCATGCTGCTGCTGACGTGCGCCAATCTTGCCAACCTGTTACTGGTGCGGGCCGCGAGCCGGGAGCGCGAACTGGCCGTGCGCGCTGCGCTGGGCGCCGGTCGCGACCGGCTGGTGCGCCAGATGCTCACCGAGAGCGTGGTGCTCGCGCTGCTGGGCGGCGCGGCCGGCATTGGGGTCGCCGCGCTCGCGATTCCGCTGCTTGGCCTCCTGGTCCCGACGTCGCTGCCTATTGCGGGCGGGCCGAGCCTGGATGCGCGCGTCTTCGTCATCGCGGCGCTGTTTGCGGCGATCACCGGATTGGGCTTTGGATTGATACCCGCGATGCGCGTGGGCGGCGTCACCGGGTTCAGCGCGCTGCGCGAGGGCGCGCGCGGTGGCGGTCGGCGGCAGCGGCTGCGCACCGCGCTCGTGGCCATTGAGGTCGCGGTATCCGTGATGCTGTTGATGTCCGCGGGGTTGTTCATCCGCGCCATCTGGCGCGTGCAGGCGGTGAATCCCGGATTCAATGCCGGCGGCGTGGTGACGCTGCGGACCGAGCTCCCGATGCCGAAGTACGCCGACCCTCCGGCCCGGGCTGCTTTCTACGATCGCGTGCTCACGAACGTGCGGGCGCTCCCCGGTGTCGAGCTGGCGGCGTATACCAGCGGGCTGCCCTTCGTGCTGGGGGGCGGCATCGCGGGCGTCGAGATCCCGGGCCGGGAGATTGCTCCGTCGCGCCGCGAGGGAGTCGCGATCCGCTTCGTGAGCGCCCAGTACTTCAGCGCGCTGCAAATACCGCTGCGGAGGGGACGCGACGTTGCCGATGACGACACGCCCGACCGCCAGCTCGTCACCGTGGTGAGCGAGTCGTTCATTGAGAAGTACTGGCCCGGCGAAGACGGCATCGGCAAGACGTTCACGATCCGCGACCAGCTGCGCACCATCGTGGGCGTCGTCGGCGACGTGAAGACGCGCGGGCTCGAGCGCACCAACGAGCCCCAGGTCTACATCCCGGCCAGGCAGCCACCGGAGCAGGGGCTGGGCATGCTCTATGTCCCGAAGGACTTGGTGATCCGAGCGCCAACCCAGGGCTTGACCGTGATTCCTGCGGTGCGCGAGATCATCCGTCAGGTGGACGCGGAGCAGCCGATCGCCAACGTGCGCATGATGACGGATGTGCTCGACGGCCAGTTTACGACGCGCAACGCGCAGATTCGCATCCTCGGTGCGCTCGCAGTTCTCGCGCTTCTGCTGGCGGGTGTCGGGATCCACGGCCTGCTCGCGTTCACCGTGGCGCAGCGCGGCCGGGAGATCGGCGTCCGGCTGGCGCTCGGCGCGGAGCCCGGCACGGTGGCGCGCATGGTCGTCGGCGACGCGGCGCGCATGGCGCTCATCGGCGTGGTACCAGGCATCCTGGGCGCGTACCTGGCGGCGCGCGCGATGAGCGCGCTGCTGTTTGGAGTGGAGCCAGGCGATCCATTGACGATCGCCGCCGCGGCCGCACTTTGTATTGCGACGGCCGTTCTCGCGGCCCTGCGCCCCGCCTTGCGGGCCGCGCGCGTCAACCCGATTACAGCTTTGAAAGCTGAGTAGCGGGCATGGCCTGCGTGGCCTAGCGAGTCTTCCGCGACCGGCCACCGAGTTGCTCGTAGAGCCCATCGAACACCGGCCCCGCGCGTTCCACGCGGTCGGCATCGCGCGGCACGCGGAGCACCATCCCGCGGAGCACAGCAGCGACTCCGCTTGCTTCGAGCCGGTTGAACTTATCGTCCTTGACGTCGATGTCATGCACGATTTCAGCGATGGACTGCAGCGCCGGATCTTCGAGGCCGAAGTGCACCATCAGGGTCTCGAAGGTGCAGCGATCCCCGACGTGCGTGAACTCGCCGCTGTACATGTCGAACCGCAGCTCTCCCGGCCTCCTGGCATGGCCTCGCGCCGCCACGAAACGAAACTGCGCGTCGGGGTCGATGAATCGCCGAATCAGCCAGGCACTGGCCATTCGGTCCACGTAGACGTCCTTGCGCGTCACCCACACCGCGCCCCTGGGCGGGGCGAGGGGGACACCTGGTTCCGCCTCCGTCACCGTCGCCCTCTGGAACATCGACCGGAGCTGGGCGTCCGTCACACCTGAAAGCATTGCCGCCGAGCAGATCGTGGCCTCCCCCCCATCCCCGATGATCTCGTTGGCGAGCCACTGGAAATCCTCCAGGTTCGCCTCGGAGTCCGGTAGCACGTAGACGGAGTTCTTCAGCGGCAGGGCGCCGAGCCGCTGCAATCGTCGCCGGACCTTCACCCGGATGTAGGCGGGCTCCGGGGGCAGCTGGTGGATCAGCAATAGCCAGCGGGCACCCTCTTGCGCGGGTGCTTCGGTCGTATCATTCATTGATACAACAGTATCACCACCGCGTCTGCCCAGCAATGCCTCCAGGAGATCCCCACGTGCAACGCCGTCAATTCCTCGGTACGCTGGGTGCCGCCGCCGCGGGCACGAGCGTGCCGTCCGGGCTTGAAGCTACGCTGGTGTCGCACGCTGCAGAGTCGATGACCCTCGCCCCATCGGAGTGGCGCCGGCATTTTCCCGCGCTCGAGCAGACGCTCGATGGGAAACCGCTGGTGTATCTGGACACCGCGGCGACGTCCCTCCGCCCCCGGCAGGTGATCGAGGCAGTAGCAGACTATGATGGCCGCGACAACGCCAATCCGGGGGCTTCCCTGCATTCACTGGCGCGGCGTTCCGCGCAGATCTACGACCGCGCCAGGCAAACAGTCGCGCAGTTCATCAATGCCGCCGACGCCAGCGAGATCGTTTTCACGCGCGGTACAACCGAAGGGCTGAATCTCGTGGCATCCACCTGGGCGGCGGCCAATCTGCGTCCCGGCGACAACCTGGTCATCGGACTCAGCGAGCATGCGTCCAACATGGCGCCATGGCAGGCGGTCGCAAGACGCGCGGGCGCCGAGGTGCGGTATTTCGGCATTGACGACATCGGGAGGCCGCTCCTCGACGATCTCGCCGCCAGGCTCGACGCTCG
>JANNJV010000326.1:0-15135 GCA_031395945.1 Gemmatimonadota bacterium
AGGCGCTCGAGCTCCTCGAGGTCTCCGAACGCTGGGCAGCCCGGGCCACGCGTGAGCGTGGTCATGCCTGGGTTTATGGCTCCGACGAGCTGTATCTGCTGGCGGGGCAGGAGCTCCCACCGGCAGCCTACTACAGTGATCTTTCCCAGATCGAAAACGGAGTCGGCTCCATTTCCGCGTTGCGTGAGCGTGTCGCCACCCACGCCTCGGAGCTGTCCTGGCTTGGCCCAATGCGCATCGGCGTGGTGACCGGGACGTCGATGGCGGCACTCATGCCCGAATTGCTCGACCGTATCGCCGCGGTCACTGGCGCTGAGATGAGGCTGATCCCCGCCGAGAATTCGCTCTTCGGCCCCACCACCACGACGGCCGGCCTGTTGGTGGGTGCGGACATCCAGCGGGTCTTGTCGGAGCGATCAGATCTGGACCTTGCCCTCATCCCGGCCGAATGCATCAACGGGGACGGATTGTTCCTCGACGAGCAGCGGTTCGACGACGTACGCGCCCAATTCGAGTTCCCCGTGCACCCGTCGTACGACTTCATCGACGTGCTCGGCGAGCCGGAGCAATTTCTCAGTCGCGAAGCCGCCATCGTCGCTGCCAGATGAGTACGATCACGATTCCGGTGGTGGCGCTGATCGGCCGCCCCAACGTCGGGAAATCGGCGCTCTTCAATCGCATCGTGGGCCGCAATGCCGCGATCGTATCGGACGAAGCCGGAACCACGCGCGACAGGCACTTTGCGCGCGCCGACTGGTCGGGGCACAACTTCTGGTTGGTGGACACAGGCGGCCTGGTGGACGATCCCAACCTGCCGATGGACGTGGAGATTCGCCGGCAGGTGGGACTGGCCATCGCGGAGTCTGATGTACTGCTCTACGTGGTCGACGCCATCAACGGGCTGCATCCAAGCGACACCCGCATCGCGGAGATGCTGCGCACGAGTGGCAAGCCATGGCTTCTCGTGGCCAACAAGGTGGACAAGCCACAATCGACGGACTACTACGAGTTCTTCAATCTTGGCGCAGGCGACCCGTTGCCGGTGTCCGCGGTGAATGGACATGGATCTGGCGATCTGCTGGACGCGCTCACCTCGCGTTTCCCGGCGCCGATCGAGCGCACGGATGAGCAGGAACTTGCGGTGGCGGTCATCGGGCGTCCCAACGTCGGCAAGTCGTCGATCGTGAATCGTTTGCTCGGCGAGGAGCGTCTCGTGGTGTCGGAGATTGCCGGCACTACCCGCGACGCCATCGACACTCCGATGCGGTACCACGGCCGGACGTTCGTGTTCATCGATACGGCCGGCTTGCGTCGCCAGAGTCGTGTGGAAGATGGCATCGAGTTCTATTCTGCCCTGCGGTCGCGGCGCGCGATCGAGCGCTCCGATATCGCAATCCTGGTCATGGACGCGACTGAAGGCGAGGTGCACGCACAGGACCTCAAAGTCGCCCACCTCGCGTGGGAGGCGGGCCGCGGACTGATCGTCGTCGTCAACAAATGGGACCTTGCCGAAAAGGATGGCAAGGCCTCGGCAAAGTACGAAAAGGAAGCCGGCGAGAAAGCACCGTTCCTCAAGTTCGTACCCTTCGTGTTTACCTCCGCGCTCACGGGCCAGCGGGTATCGAAGCTTCTCGATCTCATCCTGCAAGTGGAGCAGGAGCGCCTGAAGCGCGTGCCCACGTCACAGGTGAACGAGCGCTTGCAGGAGCTGCTGGCGCGGCGGCAGCCGCCACAGGCGGCCGGCCGTGAGGTGAAACTGAACTACGCAACCCAGGTCGAAGTGGCGCCGCCAACCATCGTGGTGTTCGGGAACAATCCGGACCTGGTGCAGGAGCACTACGTGAGGTACTTGCACAACGGCTTCCGCGAATCGTGGGGCTTCACGGGCAATCCGCTCCGCATCCTGTTGCGGCGGAAGGCGAGCTAGCGCGTGCACCCGGCCGTCGCCGTCATCCTGTCCTACGTGTCGGGATCAATTCCGGCGGCGTTCCTGGCCGGAAAATGGGGCGGCGTTGATCTGCGCGCTCAGGGTTCCGGAAATCTCGGCGCGACCAATGTGTTGCGCGTGCTGGGCCCCCGGATTGGCCTGCTCGTGTTCGCGGTGGACATCGCGAAGGGAGCGCTGCCGGTCAGGTTTCTCCCGCCGCTGACCAGCGCCACTGGCGATACGCAGATCTGGATAGCCGTTGCTTGCGGCGTCGCGGCCATACTGGGTCACATCCGGCCGGTGTTTCTCCTGTTCGGAAAGGGCGGCAAGGGAGTCGCGACGGCGTGTGGCGTATTCCTGGCGCTCGCGCCGTTGCAGGCGCTGCTCTCGCTCCTGATTTTCATCGTCGTCGTACTCGCCAGCGGATTCGTCTCGCTGGGATCGCTCATTGCGGCGCTGTCCCTGCCCGTGTTGCTCGCGGCAAGCGTCGGCCTGCGGTCACCCGTGCTAGTGGTGAGTGTGCTAACGGCTGTGTTCGTGTTCTGGACTCATCGCGCGAACATCCAGCGGTTGCGGAGTGGCACCGAGTATCGGTTTGGCCGAGCCGCCAACTTCGGCAGGCGTCCGTCGTTGGCGTTGGGCATCGCGCTTCTGGTGCTCGCGGCAGCGTTTCTTGCGGCGAGAGTGGGCTGATGCGCTGCGCGGTGGTGGGAGGCGGCGCCTGGGGGACAGCCCTCGCCGATCTGCTCGCGGCGAATGGACACATCGCCAGGATCTGGGCGTTCGAGCCCGATGTCGTGCGCGCGCTGAACGAACGCCATGAAAACCCCATCTTCCTTCCTGGCTTTTCGTTCGCACCGTCGCTGGTGGCTACCAGCGATCATCGCGAAGCGCTGGAGGGCGCGGAGCTGATCGTGTACGCCACGCCGTCGCAACATCTCCGGCGCGTCTCACACGCAGGCCGCGAGCACATCGCGAAGGACGCCGTTCTCGCCGTGGCCTCCAAGGGGATCGAGCAGGATACCCTGTTCCTGATGTCGGACGTCGTGTCGGACGAGGTGCCGGGACGTCCAGTGGTCGCCATTTCCGGCCCCAGTTTCGCTGCAGAGGTGGCGTCGCGACAGCCGACGGCCATCGTCGCCGCGTCCCTCGATGAGGCGGCTGCGCGGCTCACACAGGATGCACTCAGCAACGCGACGTTCCGGGTCTACACCCACGACGACCTGATTGGCGTGGAGCTCGGTGGTGCGTTGAAAAACGTCATGGCCGTCGCGACGGGCATCGTCGAGGGGTTGGGGCTCGGCAACAATTCGCGGGCGGCGCTGATCACGCGCGGCCTGGCGGAGATGACCAGGCTCGGCGTAGCGCTTGGGGCGCGGGCATCCACGTTCGCGGGGCTCGCGGGGATCGGGGATCTGGTGTTGACGTGCACCGGCGCGTTAAGCCGCAATCGCGCCGTGGGCGTCGAAGTGGGGAAGGGAAAGACGCTCGAGCAAGCGCTGGCCGGAAAGCCGACCGTCGCCGAGGGTGTCGTCACGACCAAGAGCGCTCTGGCGCTCGCACAGCGAGAGGGCGTCGAAATGCCGATCGCCACGACAGTGTTCCGCATTCTATTCGAAGGCCATCCCGCCAAGCGCGCCATTCCCGAACTCATGGCGCGGGAACTTCGCCCGGAGCAGGACGCATGAGCGCGGCAGAACCCATCCAGGAATTCTTTTCCATCGGTGAGGTCTGCGAGATCACGGACCTCAAGCCACACGTGCTGCGCTATTGGGAGAGCCAGTTCAAGTTTCTCAGTCCGGCCAAGAACCGGTCGGGAAACCGTGTCTACCAGCGCAAGGAAATCGAGCTGATCCTTCTGGTGAAGCACTTGCTGTACACCGAGAAGTACACCATCGACGGCGCCCGGCTGAAAGTGGACGAGCACCGAAAGGCCGGTGACCTGAAAACGATCGCGCGCGCTGCGCTAAGTCTGGAAACCGTGGAATCGCTCGAGAAGGAATTGAAGGAAATGATGCGCCAGCTGCAGGGAAAGGACTGACGTGCGGCTACTGGTCTCGAACGACGACGGCATCCTGGCGCACGGCCTCGAGTGTCTCGTGGCCGCCGCGGAGCCGCTCGGCGAGGTCTGGGTCGTGGCGCCGGATCGCGAACAGAGCGCCATGAGCCACTCGCTCACGCTTCACCATCCGTTGCGGCCCGTGAAACGTGGCGATCGTCGCTGGCAAATCGACGGAACGCCCACCGACTGCGTGATGATCGCCGTGGAAGCACTGTTGCCTGATCGGCCGGATTTCGTGCTCAGCGGCATCAACCACGGCCAGAACATGGGCGAAGACGTGCTCTATTCCGGTACGGTGGCCGCCGCCATGGAGGGTCTGGCGCTTGGCATCCCGTCAATCGCGGTGTCGTTCGCCGGGGGCGATCTGCGGGCCGACGTGTCACAGCTGAGGCAGCAGGTGAGCGTGTTGACCCCGCTGCTCAGGCTCCTGACCTCACTGCAGCCCTTTCCACCGTTCACGCTGTTCAACGTCAATCTGCCGCCGCGCCCGCCCGACCAGATAAAGGGTGTACGCCTCACCCGATTGGGTCGACGTGTGTACTCTGGGTCGCTGCAGCCAATGAATGACCCATGGGGACGAAAGGTCTTCTGGATCGGCGGCGGTGAGATCAGCTGGAGTGGCGAAGAGGACTCCGATTTTCGGGCCATCGATGACGGCTATGTGTCCGTGACGCCGCTGCACCTAGACCTGACGAACTACGACATTCTGCACACGGCCGAGAAGTGGTGGCGGGACCCGTGAGTGGCGTGAGCGGAGTTGCCGGGTCCGGGGGCGCTGGCGAGTTTCGCGGCGCCCGGCGTCGCCTGGTGGAAAGTATTCGCGCTAAGGGCATCAATGATCTTGCGGTGCTTCGAGCGTTCGAGATGACTCCGCGCCACTTGTTCGTGCCCACGGGATTGTGGCACAAGGCCTACGAAGACGGACCGCTTCCCATTGGTAGCAAGCAAACCATATCGCAGCCCTCCATTCACGCGAAGTATCTCGAGCTGTTGCAACTGAAGGGAAGGGAGCGCGTACTGGAAATCGGTACCGGATCTGGGTACCAAACCGTTCTCCTCGCGCACCTGACCGCGCAGGTGTTCTCGATCGAGCGGATTGCGGCGCTCCTGGAACAGGCACGCACCAACATTCAGCGCGCGGAAGTGTCGAACGTGTCGCTGTTGCTGGGCGATGGCACGGTTGGCTGGCGCGCGCACGCGCCGTATGACGCTATCCTCGTGAGCGCGGCCTCACCGAAGGTTCCCCAACCACTGGTGGAGCAGCTCGCCGAAGGCGGAAAGCTCGTCATTCCGCTTGGTGGAAAGGACGAGCAGGACCTGGTGATGTTCACGAAGCGCGGCGCCGAGCTGATTCGTGAGAGCATCCTTCCCGTGCGCTTCGTGCCGCTACTGGGCACGCATGGCTGGCGCGAAGACGGTGAATGAGTGAATTGCACGTTCGCGTGACCGGCGTCGTGCAGGGCGTCGGGTTTCGCTGGTTCGTTCGCGAACGCGCCCGTCGCCTGGGACTGACTGGGTGGGTGCGCAACCTCCCCGACGGCAGCGTTGAGGTCGCGGCGGCCGGAGACGAGCAGCAGGTGGAGCTGCTGAAGCAGGAACTCGCACGCGGACCGCAAGGCGCTTCGGTGGACGCTCTCGAGGAGATGGCATACAAGCCCGCGGAACCACTGAGTGTTCCTTTCGGCATCCTTCGCAGACCATGACGACGCTCGAGCATCGGCTCACGCGATTGGTGCGCGACGTTCCTGATTTCCCCAAGAAGGGCATCGTCTTCAAGGACATCACGCCGCTGCTCGCGGATGCGGCCGCCCTGCGCGAGGCGACGAAAGCGATGGCGATGCCGTACTGGGAGTCAAGCATCGATCACGTCGTGGGCATCGAAAGCCGCGGGTTCATTCTTGGCGCCATTGTGGCCCGGGCTCTCGATGTCGGATTCATTCCTGTGAGAAAACCGGGGAAGCTGCCGGCAAAGGTGATGAGCCTCGAGTACGCCCTGGAATACGGCTCGGACACTCTCGAGGTTCACGCTGATGCCTGTATGAGCGAGGCTCGCGTACTGATCGTGGATGACGTGCTGGCCACTGGAGGCACTGCCGGGGCGGCCGGTGAACTCATGGAGCGTCTGGGGGCGCGTGTCGTGGGATTCAGCTTTCTTCTCCAGCTGAGCGCCTTGAAGGGTCGTGAGCGGCTCGCTGAGAGACGCGTGGAAAGCGTGCTGACGCTATAACATCGATAGACGGTCCAGCGAGCAGCGGCTAAGTTATGGACGAGGCATTAGTTGCCCCCGTAGCTCAGGTGGATAGAGCAGCGGTTTCCTAAACCGTTGGCCGGGTGTTCGAGTCACCCCGGGGGTACTGGCTCCGGCTGAGCGATTGACTATCACCAAGAATTCACATGACGAATCCTCAAATCGAAACAGAAGGCTGGACCTTTCTTGACTGGATTCAGGCCAATACACGGGCCGTGAGCATCGGCGCTGCCGTGGTGGTGATCGGCGCTCTTGGCATCTGGTTTTACGGCCGCAGCGCTGAAATCAAGCGGGCGAATGCCGAGCGCGGCCTTAATCAGGCCAAGCAATCGATGGCTGCAGGCAACCCGGCGTTGGCACTGAACGACCTGCAGCGGGTCGCCGTGCGGTACAAGGGGACGCCCGCAGGGGCGCAGGCCGCCATGCTTCTGGCGCAGCTGCAGTTCGAGCAGGGCAAGTTCGCTGAGGGTCTGCAGGCGCTGGAGCCCTACCAGAGCTCGGGCGCAGCCGGGCCGAGCCTCGCGTCGATCTGGTCGCTCAGCGGCGACGGACTACTAGCCAGTGGCAAGGCGGCTGAGGCAGGCGCGGCCTATAGCAAGGCAGCCGACGCCACCAAGTTTCCGGGGGAGCGATCCATCTACCGAGCCAAGGAAGCCAGGTCGCTGATGGCCGCCGGCAAAAACGCCGAGGCCAAGGCTCTTTGGGAAAAGCTCGCAACGGACCGCGACGCGATCATCATCCGGAACGAGGCACTAATGCGACTGGGCGAACTTTCAGCTCAGGCCGCTGGAAAGAGCTAAGGAGGAGGCTCTGTGCGCTTGGTTCTAGCTCCATCCCGCATAAGTACGTATAATAAGCGTTATGTAAACTACAAGAGTGGGAATAGTGTGGAGAACCCTGAATGGTTTTCGGCACAGCTGTTAACACACGTAGATGTAACGGCTTGCAAAGTCGCACCACGGCCGCCGTCGGTCGCTGATTCAGGCTCCCGATTCCTGAAGTCCGCCGGCCATCTCGCCGAACTGCCCGCGGTAGATGATGCGGGCCTCGCCGCTCAACGATGGTCGCTGCGAGTCGCCAGAACCCGAGAACCGGACCCCAAGCTCCCTCCCCGATCGAGTTTGGATCCGGACGGGTCCCTTTGTCAGTCCCCACGCTGTGAGAAGCACGGCAGTCGCGACTGCTCCCGTTCCACACGCCAGCGTCTCAGCTTCGACGCCACGCTCGTAGGTGCGGTATGGAAAGGCTCCCGAGCCCGATCCTTCTACGAAGTTGACATTGGCGCCGGCACGAAGCGATGGATGGCGCCGTAAAGGCCGGCCGCGCCCTACCACGTCCACCGATTCAAGGTCGTCCACGACGATTACAAGGTGTGGGACGCCCGCGAGTGCAAAGCCCATTCGTTGCTCGCCGCGCTGCAGAGCGAGCCCTGCATCCGTTCGGACCTCGCCCACCGGAAGCAGGTCTATTTCAGGATTGGCTCCCGGAAAGCGGGCACCCAGGACGCCGGAATCGGTCTCAATCGTGAACTCTTCCGCCCCAACCATGCCAAGCTCCCGGGCAAGTCGCGCCGTGCACAGCGTCGCGTTGCCACACAGGTCGGCACGGCTTCCGTCCGCGTTCAGATAGATCAAACGAACCGCCGCGCGATCGGATTCCTCAATGAAACAGATGCCGTCGGCTCCTATCCCTGTGCCTTTGCTGCAGATAGAGCTTACAACCTCAGGTGACGCGAGAGGTCCTACGGCTTCAAGCCTGGCATCGACGAAAACAAAGTCGTTGCCCGAGCCGCTCATTTTGAAGAATTCGCGTCCAAATGGGATCATGGATTGGTCACAGGCGTCCTGACATGGACCAGAACCGCAGTCGCCAGACCATCCACACGGCTTCCCGGACGATCGACTTGGACATCTTGCTGGTTCCCTCCGTGCGATCCATGAATACGATGGGAATCTCCACGATCCTGAAGTTCTTCCTCCAAGCGCGGAAACTCATCTCGATCTGGAAGGCGTAGCCGTTGGAGCGAACATCGTCCAGGTCGATGGCCTCGAGCACGGAGCGACGATACACCTTGTAGCCACCGGTGGAGTCGAACAACTGCAGTCCCGTTACAACCCGGGCGTACACGTTGGCGAAATAGCTCAGCAGCAGCCGATTGATGGGCCAGTTCACCACAGTCACCTTGCCGTGACGGTACCTCGACCCCAGCACGAGATCGGCAGTCTCGATTTCATGGAGAAACTCCGGGAGGTGCGCCGGATCGTGCGAGAAGTCCGCATCCATTTCGAACGTGTAGTCGTAACCGCGCTCCAACGACCACTTGAATCCAGCGATATACGCGGTGCCGAGCCCCATCTTCCGAGGGCGCCGCAGGATGTGCACACGGGGATTCTGTGTGGCTATGGACTCCACGATGTCGCCCGTTCCATCGGGTGATCCGTCGTCCACGATCAGCATCTCCAAACGCGGGTCTTTCTCGAGGACAGCCGCTATCAAACGGGAGATATTCTCCCGTTCGTTGAATGTGGGGACGATGACGAGTGCGCGCTCAGCCACTGCTATGCGTCAGGTCGCGAGGATGGCCGCCGGCGGTCCATGATGATCCCGGCCGCGATGGCTGCCAGTGCCCCGAGGACCGCGATCAGGGTGATCGTTTTTCCAACGGCATAGCCGGGATCCGTGAAGCGCAGTTGCACGTCCCGCGCGCCAGCCGGAAGCACCACACCGATCAAATTGAAGTTGGCCCGTGTCACCAGCGCTTGCCTGCCGTCGGCCGTACCGCGCCAACCCGGATAAAAGTTCTCGGAAACCACCAGGGCCGAACCAGCGGGCGCCGGCTTGTCGAGGTGAATGTCGATGCCTCCAGAGGCGAACCGCGTCACTGTAGCTTGGACACCCGCCGGCGCCGGCGCGGTTGTCAGGTCTGCCACCTGTACCTCGGCGGCACTGTCGAGAATGGCGGCGCGAGTCGGATCGAATCGCGGATCGACAACCGTCGCCAGCGCCTGATCGTCGTTTCCTTTGACCATCGCGCTTGCGACCCACGCGGCCGCGCCATCGCCGGGGACGCGATAGAGATTCACCATCGATCCGAAGGCGTTGCGCACAGGGCCCGCGAGCTTCGTGAATCCCTGAGGAATGGCGGAGTCAGGAAGCGTTGTATAGAAGTACCGCACATTTGCGTGGCGCCAGAATCCCGGTTGGAGTCCCTGGTTCGTTGCCTCCAGGAGCTGGTCGTATCTGCCGAGCTGGTTGCCGTGATACCCGCGCGCCGAACGGATGCGGTGCGTCATGAATACGTCCCCGCGAAACGCCGGATCGCCTTCCTCCGGGCTCCCGCGCGGCGTGAATGCCAACACGCGTCCTGGGGCCGAATCTGAGCGCATTCGCTCGATCGCGGCATCCGGGGCGAATATCGTCGCGGCTCTCGGCGAGAAAATCCAATAGTGCCGCTCGATGCTCCAGAGATCGACTGCGACCAACGTCGCGAGTGCGAATGCCGTCCCACGTGCTGAGATCCTGCGCCGTGCGCTCGCCCAGAGGACGCCCAGTGTGAGGAATGCAAAGACGATGGAACGCAACGAACCCACCAGCGCGTGTGGCTGGTTGTTGCCAGCCCGGTCCACGTAGGAGGCGATCACGGCGTCGGCCGGATATTGCGGTAAGGTGGGAGCCACAGCCGCGCCGATGCCTTGCGCTATCGTCATCGATACTCCAGCGGCGATGAGCAGTCCGATCCCCACGACCGCCACAGCCCAACCGATGAAGTACTGCTTCGCCAACGGGGCGGCGCTTGCCAGCACGCGCTCCGTTCCGAGAGCGGCGAACACCGCAAGCGAAAACATCGTCACGTACATCATCGTGCTTGGCGCGCGGAAGAACTTGGTGCCTGGCACGACCGCGTAGATGATGTGATAAAACGGCGTGCTGCCTCCAAGCGCCCACAGGAGCGAGACGATGAGTGTTCCCAGCCAGAACCAGCGAAAGCCGCGACGCGCTGTGGCCGCGAACATTCCCGCGCCGGCCAGTACGAGCACGACGACGCCCGCGTATTCGCTGTGGAAATGGATCCCGTTGCGTCCCCAGTAGTTGTCGAGGATGCCACTGAACTGCGGCACGATTGCGTTGATCAGCTCTTCGGTGGGCAGCGAGTACGACACGGCGTGGTCGTAGCCCTTCCCTCCCGCACGCGGCGACCAGTCCACGTACTCTCGGACCGGGAGGTACTGGATGGCTCCCATGGCAAATCCCAGGACCACCGCGCCGAACGCCAGTCCCAGTCGTTTGAGAGCGACGCTCCGCGGCAGCGTGTTCCCCGCCGCGTCCGGACTGAGCGCAAGAAAGAGCGCAAACGCTCCGCTGGCCAGGAGCATGTACTGTAGCAACTGCGGGTGCGGACTGAGCACCGCGAGGCCAATGGTGAGGGCGAGCACGCCCCACGACCATGTCCGGTTGTCGCGGATGGCGCGCACCAGCATCCAGAGCGTCAGCGGAAGCAATGTGCTCACGAAGAGCTTGCCGTCGTGCCCCGGCGACGCGTACCCTGCGATCGGTCCGCTCAACATGTACGCGAGTCCGCCCACGACGGACGCATAGAATCCCACGCCCCACGCGCGCAGGAACGCATACGTGAAGTAGCCAGCCAGGAAGAGATGAATGATGAAGCCCCACGTCATGGCGACGTCGGTGGGCAGCAGCATTCGAAGCAGGAACGTCGGATAGAAAATGTCGCCGTGCATCGCGGCGATGTACGGCATTCCGCCGAAAAGGTATGAGTTCCACTGGGGGAACCCCTCACCGGCGCGCAGCGATGCAGCCGCGAATTCGCGGAAAGCGTAGCCGGCGATGTACTGATCGCTGTGAGGGGAGACGAGAAAGCCGCCGGCGAGGGCCGGATACGCGAGCAGCAGTGTGGCGATCGCAAACGCGAGCGCCGCCCATCCGTCAGCAAAACGCGGCGCCTCGAGCCGGTGCGCCGCGTTCAGGTCAGTCCGTTGGGACATCCGGTGGTGGCTTGATGTTTGGCCGTCCGCGCGCGCGATCCCACATCAGAAACAAGAGACCCGGCACCAACTCCAGAAAAGTAAGCCAGATACGCGACCCGGCCGTTACCAGGGCGGCCTGTTTTGGTGTGGCCAGATTCAGCGAGGTGAGCAGTCCCAACATCACGAACTCGCGCGGGCCAATTCCGCCGGGGAGGAAGAGAAACAGGTACCCCACGATGTACGACGCGGTGAAAACTGCGATGTACTGCCATGTGGCGCCAGCGGCGCCGCCCAGCAGCCCGCGCACCAGCCACAGGAATGCGATGCCGTACAGCAGCCACGAGAGAACATTGCCCACGACGGCCAGGAGGATCGCCCATGGAGGTGGCGCGCGAAGCTGGACGTCACGTCCCGAGAGCCGTGCGGCGACGGCGCCGAGCCGTGGCAGCGCGTACGGGAGCGCCAGCAACCCGACCACCGCCGTCACAAACAACGCGATGGCGGCTGGATGCGCTCCGGCATTCCAGTCATCGAGCCAGCGCCACCCCAACAGGAGCACGAGGGCCAGCCCCGTGGTGATGTTGAGCACCGTGCTCAGGATCGCTGCCCCGGCGGCAGCGATGGCCGACACGCTCTCCCGCTGCGCCAGCGCGCTCATGGCGCCGATTTGCCACACCTTCCCAGGGACGTATCGCCACAGATTGGAGACGCTCCAGATACGCGCCGCGCGCCAGAAGGTCAGACTGGCGCCCGATCCCGCCAGCAGCACCCGCCAGGTCTGCACCAGCAGCGCGTACGTCCCCAGGACAATCGCGCCGGATACCAGGACGTCCGAAACACGAAGGTCCGCGGCGAGCGGCTGTGCCTGGAACGCGGACCACTGCCGTACGAGCTCGCGCCCGATGAAGAAGATGAGGACCGCGGCCGCCAGCACCTGGGCCGCAAGCAAGATCCTACGCTGGCGCGCTCGCAATCGCCGCGCGATAGATATCGAGGTACCGCCGGGCCACCGATTCCGGCGCGAACGTCGACAGCGAGTGCATGCGACCCGCGGCTCCCAGCGCATGGCCGCGATCGTCTCGCGCCATGAGTTGCGTGATCGCGCCCGCCAATGCATCGGCCGACCGGTCCCGCACCAGGAGGCCCGTCCGTTCGTGCTGCACGACGTCCGGAATGCCGCCCGACTCGAACGCAACCACGGGCGTTTCGCATAGCATCGCTTCGACAGCCACCAGACCCAATCCCTCATCCGCGGACGGGACCACCAGTGCCGCGGCGGAGCGGTAGTACTTCAGCAGCGATTCCTGCGGCTGGGCTCCGTGCCAACGGACGCGCTCCGTCAGGCGCAGCTCGCCCGCCAGCCGCTCGAGCGATTGGCGCTCGTCGCCGTTGCCCACGACATCCAGCGTGATGTCCGCGGGGAGTTTCGCGAGCGCCTGGAGGAGCAAATCCACGCCTTTCTGCTTCGTCAGGCGTCCCACGAAGAGCAGCGATCGTGGCTGGCGACTTCCACCGGGCGTGAACAGTTCCGTGGCCACGGGCATGGGTGCGACCGTCGGCGTGGGTGCCGATACGATGGACTGCGCCTCATGCGCCAGCCACTTCGAAACGGCGGTGATCGCACTGGAGTGCTGCAGCACGTGCCGGAACGCCGGACGGCTCATCGAGACGGTGCGCGCGATGCGGACGTCCGAACCGTGCAGCGTGGTGACCAGCGGTGTATGCGAGAGCTTCGCCAGCCAGGTTCCCACCAGCCCGCTGGGAAACCACCAATGAGCGTGCACGATGTCGGGCTGCATCTCACGGCGCGCGCGCACGGCGCTGCGGAATTCCGCTCCCAGGAAGCCCAACATGGTGAAACGCGCGCCCCACGAGTCACGCACCTGTTCCGCCATGTTGCCGCCATACGCCAACGTTTCATAGCGCCGCGGCGCATAGTGAAAGCGCTCGACCCCGGTACCATTGAGCTTGGTGCTCTCCGCGATTCCGGCCGACGCGGGCGCAACGACCTTGACCTCGACACCCTCGAGACCGAGCGCGGAGGCAAAACGCGCGAGGAAATTGCCCGCGACATCACCCTCGAAGCGGGGAAAATTGTGGGTGAGAAAAAGGACTTTCATGGCTCAGCTACCAGTGGCCGCATCCCGCTCCGCCGTGATTTCATCCAGGCGGCGACGTACTTCGCGCAATTCCGCGCGCTGGCCGGCCACCTGCTCGCCCAGCAGGCCAGTGGCGAAGAATACGCTGCCAAGAATCAGACACGTCTGGATGAGCGTCCAGACGGAGCGGACGCCGATTCCCTGCGTGAGGAGCACCGTCAACGCGACCAGCCCCGAGACCGCGCCAACGGCGAACAGTCCGGCGCCGAGCATGCCGAAGAGCAGCAGCGGTTTCTTGCCGAACCGCAGCTCGAACCACACCGCGAGCATATCGAGCACGCCGATGGGAATCCGTCGCCACGTGGCGAACTTGGATTTGCCAGCATGGCGCGGATATACCGGCACCGGGATCTCCGTCACTGAGTATCCTTGCGCGGCGGCGATCACGATCATGTAGCGATGCCAGTCGGGCCGAACGGGAAGCCCCTCCATGATCTCGCGACGATACGCCTTCACGGAATTCAGGTCCTTCACCTTCACGTTGAACAGACCGCGGCTCAGCCGATTGTAGATCCCCGAGACGAATTGCTTGTCGTAGGCACCCTGCTTGAAGCCGGTGACCATGTCGGCCTCGTTGGCGAGAATCGGGGCGACCAGGCGGGGAATGTCTTCGGGCCTGAATTGCAGATCCGCAGGGTAGAACACCAGTACCTCACCGTGCGCGTGGAGGTAGCCGGTCCGCAGCGCGTCCGCGATTCCCCGCTGACTGCGGTGCCGCGCCACACGCAAAAACGAGTACCGGGTCTCGAGCTCGCGTAGCACCCGAGCGGTTCCGTCCACAGAGCCGTCGTCGATGACGATCACTTCGTAGCGCGTCCCCGTGTCGCCGCCAAAGGCAATCGCTGCCTGCTCGAGGAACAGCGGCAGGTTCTCCGCTTCGTCCTTGGCGGGCACGAGCACCGACACATCCACGTTGCTGTGGGTTGTGGGGTGTGGGCTATGTGCTTGGAGCGGTGTAGCCATGGTCTTCAGGACGGTCATACCCGCTTGCGCATACGCGCCGACAGTACGCCAAGCTGATCGCGATACTTGGCCACCGTACGGCGGGCGATCTGGACCCCGTTCTGCTTCAGGATGTTCACGATCGCCTGATCGGTGAGGGGGTGCTTGGCGTCCTCGTCGGAGACGAGCTTCTGGATCTGGGCCTTGATGCCCCGCGCCGAGACGTCCTCGCCGGCGGTGGTCGACAGCCCGGAAGAGAAGAAGAACTTCAGCGGCAGCACGCCTCGGGGTGTCTGGACAAATTTTTCGTTCGTCACTCGGCTGACCGTCGACTCGTGCATGTTGATGACTTCGGCCACCTCGCGCAGCGTCAGCGGCTTGAGGAACTGCACGCCCTTCTCGAAGAAGTCGCGCTGCCGGTCCACGATGTAGTTCATCACCTTGAGCATCGTCTGCCGCCGCTGCTCGATGGCCTGAATCATCCAATTGGCGGAGTTCAGCTTGTTCGAGATGAACTCCTTGTTCTCTCCGTCGAACTTTTTCTTGTCGCGCGCGATCTCCTGATACGTCTTGCTCAATTTCAACCGCGGGAGGTTGGAGTCGTTGAGAAATACGTGGTACCGCTGGTCGATCTTCTCGACGATGAGATCGGGGATGATGTAGTTGTCGCTGAGATCACTGTACTTGATACCGGGCTTCGGATCGAGTTTCTGGATCTCGTCCGCCGCCTTCTGGACATCCGATGGACTGATACCGAACCGCTTGGAGATCTCGCTCCATCGGTGGTTGATCAATTCGTCGAAGCAGTCGCG